>CAKZVL010000049.1 GCA_937922155.1 uncultured Paracoccaceae bacterium
CTCTGAGCAGAACAGCACCAATAAGGGGGAGTGCCGGTGAAAAAGATCGAAGCGATCATCAAACCATTCAAACTCGACGAAGTGAAAGAAGCCCTGCAGGACGTCGGCGTCCAAGGGCTCAGCGTCATCGAGGTCAAAGGCTTCGGCCGTCAAAAAGGTCACACGGAACTTTACCGAGGGGCGGAATATGTCGTCGACTTTCTACCCAAGGTGAAAATCGAAGTCGTTCTAGCGGACGATCAAGTGGACGCCGCCGTCGCGGCCATCATTGACGCGGCCAAAACCGACAAGATCGGCGATGGCAAAATTTTCGTCAGCCCGATCGAACAAGCCATTCGCATCCGGACCGGTGAAACCGCCGACGACGCACTTTAATCAAACACGCCACAACCAAGACAATCTACCAAGAAGGATCCAAGTATGGACAACAAAGGTTTCCTGAAAATGTGTAAAGACGAGGAGGTCGAATACGTCGACATCCGCTTTACAGACCCGCGCGGCAAGCTGCAGCACGTGACAGTTATCATTGACGAAATCGACGAAGACTTCCTTGAGGGCGGCTTCATGTTCGACGGCTCGTCCATCGCAGGTTGGAAATCCATCGACCAATCCGACATGAAACTGATGCCAGACGTCTCAAGCGCCTACATCGATCCGTTCTTTGCGGAAAAGACAGCTTGCGTACATTGCTCAATCGTTGAACCGGACACAGGCGAAGCCTATGACCGTGACCCACGCTCTACAGCTGAAAAAGCAGAAGCGTACCTCAAATCTTCCGGCATCGGTGACACAGCTTACTTTGGCCCGGAAGCGGAATTTTTCATCTTCGACGACGTGCGCTACAGCGTTGAAATGAACAAAGTCTCCTTCCAAGTGGATGCCATCGACGCAGCTTGGAACACGGACACAGAATACGAAATGGGCAACATGGGCCACCGCCCGGGTGTCAAAGGCGGCTACTTCCCAGTGCCCCCTGTGGACGATGCACAAGACATGCGCTCTGAAATGCTCTCCACGATGAAGCGTATGGGCATGAAAGTGGACAAGCACCACCACGAAGTGGCGTCCTGCCAGCATGAGCTTGGCCTCGTCTTCGGCACGCTGACAAAACAGGCCGATGACCTTCAAAAATACAAATACGTCATCCACAACACCGCACAGGCCTACGGCAAATCCGCTACCTTCATGCCAAAGCCAATCGCTGGCGATAACGGCACCGGTATGCACGTGAACATGTCGATCTGGAAAGATGGCAAACCCTTGTTCGCAGGCGACAAATACGCCGACCTGTCACAAGAAGCTTTGTACTTCATCGGCGGCGTTCTCAAGCACGCAAAAGCGCTCAACGCCTTCACAAACCCCGCGACAAACTCCTACAAGCGTTTGATCCCAGGTTTTGAGGCTCCCGTCCTGCGCGCCTACTCTGCACGCAACCGCTCTGGCTGTGTACGTATCCCTTGGGCAGAATCCCCCAAGGCCAAGCGCGTCGAAGCTCGCTTCCCAGACCCCGCGGCAAACCCATATCTCTGCTTTGCAGCTCTGTTGATGGCCGGCCTTGACGGGATCAAGAACAAGATCGACCCCGGCCCCTCCTCTGACAAAGATCTCTATGATCTGCCACCAGAAGAACTGGCCGACATCCCAACAGTTTGCGCCAGCCTGCGCGAAGCACTGGACGAGCTGGAAAAAGACCACGACTTCCTGCTTCAGGGCGATGTCTTCACCAAGGACCAGCTCAAAGGCTACATGGAACTGAAATGGGAAGAGGTCTACGCCTATGAGCACACACCCCACCCAATGGAATACAAGCTCTACTACAGCTGCTAATTCCAGCCATCAGATTTAAATACGTGGAAAAGCGTCGCCCCGTGCGGCGCTTTTTTACATGTCCGGAGCGCTGCCCAAAAACCTAGGAACGCCTCCGGCGGGAGTATTTTGGGCAAGATGATAAAGGGCCGTCATGCCCTATGAGCGTGCTTCGGCGTATCCGTGATTTTGAGGCAACGATTTGGCAGTCTACACCACTCCCCAAATCATCTTGCCAAAAATACTCCCGCCGGAGGCGTCCCAGCTTTCAACCCGCGCAAATCTTCAGGCGTCAGGGTCCGGCTGTCCAATCCCCATAAAGATGCTTTTGACCGGAAAAATCCAGCCAATGCCCAGCACGATATAGGTCAACAACTCCAACACCATTGGAAACCGCGGCGCCACGCTCATGATCGACACAGCCACCACGCAATAGGCCGGCAACCCCACAACAAGGATCAGCAAAGCCAAACGCCTGCGGGTCTTAAAGGTCATGCCGGATTTCTTGGTCATCAATCTGCAAATGGGTCCGTGACTAGAATTGTATCTTCGCGCTCTGGTGATGTGGAAACTAGGGCGACAGGGCAATCAATCAACTCTTCAATGCGCCGCACATATTTGATCGCCTGCGCGGGCAATTCCGCCCAGGAACGCGCGCCCGCTGTTGTTTCTGACCAACCTTCAATCTCTTCATAGATCGGCGTGCAACGGGCCTGACGATCCTGCGCAGTTGGCAAATAATCCAGCCGCTCTCCGTCGAGTTCATAGCCCACACATATTTTCAGCGTCTCAAACCCGTCCAAAACATCCAGCTTTGTCAAACAGATACCGTTCATACCTGATGTAGCGCAGGTCTGGCGCAGCAAGGCGGCATCAAACCAACCGCAGCGCCGCTTACGCCCGGTCGTGGTGCCAAATTCATGGCCCCGCTCCCCCAGCCGTTGACCATCCGCATCCGTCAGCTCGCTTGGAAACGGCCCTTCACCCACACGGGTGGTATAGGCTTTGACAATGCCCAGCACATAATCAATGGAACCCGGTCCAATCCCCACACCCGTCGCCGCTTGCCCTGCAATCACGTTAGAGGACGTCACAAACGGATAGGTGCCAAAATCAATATCCAAAAGCGCGCCTTGCGCCCCTTCAAACAAAATCCGCTTCCCCGCTTTGCGCTTTTCGCTCAGAACCTTCCAAACAGGCGCCGCGTAGGGCAAAATATCCTGCGCCACAGCCTTCAGCGTCTTGACCAAGCCATCCCGGTCCACCGCCTCAATGCCCAGCCCTTTGCGCAACGGATCATGATGCTGCAACGCGCGATCCACACGCGCCTCTAGCGTCGCCTCATCCGCCAAATCCGCCACGCGGATCGACCGACGACCGACCTTATCCTCATAGGCCGGCCCAATGCCGCGCCCCGTGGTGCCGATCTTAGTGCCCTTACTCGCCGCTTCCTCGCGGGCGCGATCCAACTCACCGTGGATCGGCAGGATCAACGGAGTGTTCTCTGCAATCATCAGCGTTTCAGGCGTAATTTCAACGCCTTGCGCGCGGATCGTTTCGATCTCTTTCAGCAAATGCCAGGGGTCCAGAACAACGCCATTGCCAATCACCGACAGCTTACCACCACGCACAACACCCGATGGCAGCGCGTGCAGCTTGAACACTTCCCCATCAATCACCAAAGTATGGCCCGCATTATGCCCCCCTTGAAAGCGCGCGATGACATCAGCCCGTTCTGACAGCCAGTCAACGATCTTGCCTTTGCCCTCGTCGCCCCATTGCGCGCCGACCACCACTACGTTTGCCATTTTGCTTGTGCCTCTTGGATCAATCCCCGCGCCGCTATATAGAAGCCCTCCATCCGGGGAAAGCCCCGACTGACAGACAGGACCCACATGCTTGGATTTTTTATTCGCTGGATTTTCGCCTTCGTACTGCTTGCGGCGACCTATAACCCAACAGAATGGAACTTTTACCGCTGGGGCATCACCAATTGGGAAAGCCAGCTACCGTTGACTGTCCTGTTTGGGCTGATCCTTTTAATCGGCTACATCATCTATCTGCGCGCAACTTTACGCTCCATCGGCGTGTTTGGTCTGCTCTTGGTGCTGGCGGTCGTGGGCACCGGGCTTTGGGTCCTTTATGATTTCGGCTGGATCAATCTGGACAATCCAACCGTGAACACATGGCTCGCGATTGGGATTTTATCCTTTGTTCTGGCCATCGGTCTGGTCTGGTCCATCGTGCGCCGCGCAATCTCTGGTCAGGCCGATGTTGATGATGTGGATGAGTAAGCACATGCAGGGCTTGCGAGGCTGCACCAGACGTCATAGATAACCCCAAACGAGATAGAAAAGCAGGCCAGAGCCTTTATGGAAAACGTTGTCCTTGTCATCCACTTGATCCTAGCCCTTTCGTTGATCGGCACCGTGCTGATGCAGCGCTCTGAGGGCGGCGGCCTTGGCATTGGTGGCGGCGGTGGTGCGGGGGCGGCACGCCCTGCGACATCCCCTGTGGCGAAATTCACATGGATGTTGGCAGTTGGATTTATCTGTACCTCTATCGCACTGACTATCATCGCAGCGCAAAACGCGGCCAGCAGTTCTGTCGTTGATGGTGTTGACCTCACCGTGCCTTCCGCTGAAGGCGCAGAGGTGCCAAGTTTGGGTGATGTGCTGTTGCCGCCATCCGGCGATGACGCACCATTGGTCCCTGCGGGCGAATAACCACTATAATTCGCACCGATAGGCGCAGCAACAACATCATGTTGCGTTCTTGGGCTTGCCTAATCTGTGCGAATCCGACTATCCTTAAATCCCGTGATGATGCGCATTTTGTGCTGCGGATTTCCACATATCTAATGACACTCACGGGGGATGCCGCGGCATGGCGCGATTTATTTTTATTACGGGTGGCGTTGTTTCTTCGCTGGGCAAAGGGCTCGCTTCGGCGGCATTGGGCTCACTTTTGCAGGCCCGTGGATACTCAGTGCGCTTGCGCAAACTTGACCCCTATCTAAACGTCGATCCCGGCACGATGTCGCCTTTCGAACATGGGGAGGTCTTCGTCACCGACGACGGTGCTGAAACCGATCTCGACCTTGGCCACTACGAACGCTTCACCGGCGTTCCCGCCCGCAACACTGATTCCGTCTCATCCGGCCGCATCTATTCCACCGTTTTGGAAAAAGAACGCCGTGGCGATTATCTGGGCAAAACCATTCAGGTGGTCCCCCATGTCACGAATGAGATTAAGGATTTCCTCGCCGTCGGCGAAGACGAAGTCGATTTTATGCTGTGCGAGATTGGCGGCACCGTGGGCGACATCGAAGGCCTGCCATTCTTTGAGGCGATCCGCCAGTTTTCCCATGACAAACCACGCGGCCAATGCATCTTTATGCACCTCACCTTGCTGCCCTATCTCGCCGCCTCGGGTGAGCTGAAGACAAAACCAACCCAACACTCTGTCAAGGAATTGCAATCCATCGGCATCGCGCCCGATGTGCTGGTCTGCCGCTCCGAACATCCGATCCCAGAAAAAGAACGCGCAAAAATCGCCTTGTTCTGTAATGTTCGCAAAGAAGCGGTCGTCGCCGCCTATGACCTCGCCTCCATCTATGAGGCACCGCTGGCCTACCACAAGGAAGGTTTGGATCAGGCGGTCTTGGATGCCTTTGCCATATCCCCCGCGCCACGCCCGAATTTGCGCGTGTGGAACGACGTCTATGATCGCATCCACAACACCGATGGCGAAGTTAAAATCGCCATCGTGGGCAAATACGTCCAGCTAGAGGATGCGTATAAGTCAATCAAAGAAGCCCTCATCCACGGCGGCATGTCCAACCGGGTCAAGGTGCGCGTCGAATGGGTCGATGCAGAGCTTTTCGACAGCGCAGACGCCGCCCCCCACCTAGAAGGCTATCACGCAATCCTCGTCCCCGGTGGTTTCGGCGAACGCGGCACTGAGGGTAAGATCAAGGCCGCCCAATTCGCGCGTGAGAAAAACGTCCCCTACCTTGGCATCTGTCTTGGCATGCAAATGGCCGTGATCGAGGCGGCCCGCAATGTCGCCGGGTTGAAAACTGCGGGTTCAGAGGAATTCGACCACGAAGCGGGAAAAAAACGGTTTGAACCGGTCGTCTATCATCTCAAAGAATGGGTGCAGGGCAATCACAAGGTGGAACGCAGTAGCGACGATGACAAAGGCGGCACCATGCGCCTTGGCGCCTATGATGCCGCATTAAGCGAAGGGTCCAAAGTCGCCGAGGTCTATGGCAGCACCGCCATCGAAGAACGCCATCGCCACCGCTATGAGGTGGATATCAAATACCGCGAAAAACTAGAAAGCTTTGGCTTGATGTTTTCAGGCATGTCCCCGGATGGCCGCTTGCCCGAAATCGTGGAATGGACGGATCATCCGTGGTTTATCGGCGTGCAGTTCCATCCAGAGCTAAAGTCAAAACCCTTTGCCCCGCACCCGCTCTTTGACGGGTTTGTAAAGGCCGCCGTTGAAAACTCTCGCCTTGTGTAACCACGCCGGGAATATGCACTAAATTCCAACCGTCTTGGGGCGTCGCCCCAAACCCCAGAGTTTATTTGGCCAGATGAAGGAAAAAACATGCTGTCCTATCAGCACGGGTTTCATGCAGGCAATTTGGCGGATGTGCACAAGCATGCTCTTTTGGCGTGGATGCTCGAATATATGTGCCGCAAGCCAAAACCGCTGTCCTATATCGAAACCCACGCTGGACGCGGATTATATTATTTGTCGGGGCCAGAGGCCGCCAAAACCGGCGAAGCGGCCAAAGGGATTGCGCGCGTCGCTGATTGGTTTGACAAAGGCCACCCCTACATCCGCGCCATCAGTGCCGTGCGCGCGGCCCACGGCGCGGATGCCTATCCCGGCTCACCCGTTTTGGCTGGCGAGCTGTTACGCTTTGAAGACAGCTTGCGCTTGGCGGAACTCCACCCACAAGAACACACAGCCCTGGTTGAGGCCGTTGCCCCCTATCCTGCCAACACAAAGCAGGCAGATGGGTTTGACACCGCGCTAAGCTGGTCCCCCCCCGATCCGCGACGCGGGATTTTGGTCTGTGATCCCTCTTTTGAGGTAAAATCAGATTATGAAACGATCCCCGCGTTCTTCACCAAACTCCACCGCCGCTGGGCAGTCGGCGTTCTGGTGCTTTGGTATCCGATTCTGACCGATCACCGTCACAAACCCATGCTGCGCGCGCTTCAGGCCGCATTCCCAGAGGCGATGACGTCTGAGGTGGGTTTTCCACCGGCACGACCCGGTCACGGGATGATCGGGTCCGGCCTTTTCGTGGTGAACCCGCCCTACGGGGTTGTGGACGAAGCCGCGCGCCTCGCCGCATTGTTCAAAACACTGACTTGAGGAGAAGAAAGATGGCAAAAGGATATTGGATCGCCCACGGCACAGACAACGACGCAGAAGCTTACAAAGCCTATCAAGCGGCCAATGCCGAACCTTTGGCCGCGTTTGGTGGAAAATTCCTCGTGCGCGGCGGCAGTCAAACCATAGCCGAGGGCGACGCCCGCCCCCGCACCGTCATCATTGAATTTGAAACCTACCAAGCCGCGCTCGACTGTTATCACAGCGAACAATATCAAGCCGCAAAAGCCCTACGCGAAGGGATCGCAAGCAGCGATCTTGTCATCGTCGAAGGCTATGAAGGCTAGCCGCGCGTCACTTAAACCGTTGTCTTCACCGCTGGGGCGATTATGTAACCCTCATGTTTGCTGAATTCTTAAAACGACTAACCGACCCTGCCCCCCAACCGTTGGTGGATGCAGACGCACGTCTGGCCCTTGGCGCGCTGCTGGTGCGCATCGCCCGGTCTGATGACGATTACGCACAGATCGAAAAGGACCAGATCAAAGCGGTGCTTTCGGCCCGATATAGTTTGAACGACGCCTCCGCCCTCTTGACTGACTGCGAAAATCTGGAGGCTGAGGCCCCAGACACCGTACGCTTTACCCGCGCGATCAAAGATGCCGTTCCTTACGAAGACCGCCTCGGCGTGGTTGAGGATATGTGGTCCATCGTGCTGGCCGATGGCCAACGCGACGCCCATGAAGATCAGATCATGCGGATGGTCCCCCCGATGATCGGGGTTGAGGATCAAGACAGCAACGCCGCCCGCAAACGCGTTCAACAGCGCGGATGATCGCAAGCCTGCCGATGTACTGGCGCCCGGAAACAGCAGCGTTTTGGCAGCGATTTTGGCGATTGGTGCAAGATCACATCGACGCACCCGACCTGTCGCCCCCCGATCAATTGCCCAGCCCTTGGGCGCGTCACTGGCTCGACCCTCAGCTGGCCTTATCCATGACCTGCAGCCTGCCGTTTCGCACCAATTTACGCGACAGGGTGCAATATCTTGGGACCTTGGATTTCGATCTTGGCGACACATCGGGGCATTATCATTCAAAACTGATCATGCGGACTGGTGATACAGACCTTAATCGCCCGCTTCGCTTTGCCTTCAACGGCCCTGACAGCCAATCAGGCTGGGCCGTGCGCCACGAATTGCCCCTCAACATCAGCGAAACCATCGAAACCGGCGGGCATTCTCTATCCCTTGTCGCCGTGGCACAGGGGCGCGCCGACGCCACCCTCATCGACGCGGTCACTTGGCGGATGTTGCAACCCTACGATCCCAACAATGCCGCCAAGGTACAGGTCGTCACCCGCACCAAACCAACACCCGGCCTGCCGTTCATCGCCGCTTCGGGGCACGATCCCGAACCAATGATCCACGCCCTGCGCGCGGCGACAAAGGCATTCACCTGCACATCCGATGATACGATCACGCAAAACCTCTCCTTCGTCTGGCTCGGCCAAGACGCCTATCTGAACATGAGTTCGAAAACCACTTAAGGCGAGGCTTTACAAACCGCCCGCGCGACCCCAATCCTTTGCATGCAAAGAAAAGGACGCCATATGTCGTGGCTCGACGCCCACCCAACGATTGCCCATGTGCGCTGTGGCGTGGCTGACCTCAACGGTCAGGCCCGTGGCAAACGGGTACCGCGCCAATTCGCGCCGAAACTTGAACAACAGGGCATCCGCTTTCCCCTGTCCGTCCTCAACC
Organism: uncultured Paracoccaceae bacterium; assembly: GCA_937922155.1. Taxonomy (GTDB): domain Bacteria; phylum Pseudomonadota; class Alphaproteobacteria; order Rhodobacterales; family Rhodobacteraceae; genus Cognatiyoonia. The sequence continues at coordinate 8,924 of CAKZVL010000049.1, forward strand.
TTGATATCTGGGGCGAAGACATCGCCGACAGCCCCCTTGTCTTTGAAAGCGGCGACGCAGACGGCGTGATGAAACCAACCGAACGTGGCTTTGTCCCCATGCCATGGCTGACGTCTCCAACCGCCTTGCTCCCACTTTGGGCCTTTCACGACGATGGCCGCCCGTTCGCAGGGGATCCCCGTCACGCATTGGCCAACATTGTCGCGCGCTTTGCCGCCCACGGCCTCACCCCCGTCTGCGCGACAGAGATGGAATTTTACCTCGTCGATGACAGCGGCCCTGACATACAGCAACCCAAATCCCCCAGATCCGGAAAACGCCGCGCGGGCGCCAATATCCTCTCCCTCCCCATGCTCGACGGATTTGACGCCTTTTTCAACGACCTCTACGCCGCCTGCGCAGCAATGGACATCCCGGCAGAGGCAGCCATTTCCGAAGGTGGCGAAGGCCAGTTTGAGGTCAACCTCAACCATGTCCCCGACGCCCTCAAGGCGGCAGATGACGCTTGGCTGTTCAAAATGCTGGCCCAAGGCCTCGCGCGCAATCACGGCATGGCGGCGACATTCATGGCCAAACCCTACGCCGACTTTTCCGGCACCGGGCTGCACACACATTTCTCCCTGCTCGATCAGGCGGGGGAAAACGTCTTTGACAATGCCAGCAACCGGGGCAGCGAAATACTACACCACGCGATTGCAGGCTGCATGGGCGGGCTGGATGATCTGATGTTGATCTTCGCTCCGCACGGCCCCAGCTATGACCGCCTGGTTCCCGGTGCCCATGCGCCGACCGCCGCCTGCTGGGGCCATGACAATCGCACCACTGGCATCCGTATCCCCGCCGGTGATCCCGCCGCCAAACGCATCGAACATCGCGTTGCAGGCGGCGATGTGAACCCTTATCTGTTCCTCACCGCGGTGCTCGGCAGCGCCTTGATTGGCATCGAACAAAAACTGCCCCCACCCGCCCCGATTGTCGGCAACGCCTACGCTCAAAACCTACCGCAGGTTATCACCAATTGGGCCAGCGCGATTGACGCCTTCGATCAGGGGCCACTGGCACGGCAAATCTTCGCGCCAACACTCGTCGACAACTTCCTGCGTACCAAACGACAGGAAATGGAGCGTTTGAAAACCCTGTCAGATCACGAAAAACTGGCACTTTACCTAGACTGCATTTAGACCACACAAAAAGGATCGCCCCTGCGCATCCAAAACCCCAAGTCACGGTGACCTATGCACATTGGAATTTTACAAACCGGCCACGCTGCGGAGGAAATACAATCCACCTCCGGCGATTTTGACGTTCTATTCGCCAAACTCCTGCAAAATGAGGGGCTGAGTTTCACCGCCTATGACGTCGAAAACATGGTTTTTCCATCCAAGGTAGGTGAATGCGACGGCTGGCTCGTCACCGGTTCACGCCATGGCGCCTATGAGGATCACCCCTTCATCCCCCCCTTGGAAATCTTCATCCGCGACGCCTACAGCGCAGATGTTCCAATGGTCGGCATTTGCTTTGGCCATCAAATCATCGCCCAAGCCCTCGGCGGCGTGGTCGAAAAATTCGAAGGCGGCTGGGCCGTAGGTCGCCAAAGCTACACCATGGGCGATCAAACCCTCGCCCTGAACGCATGGCATCAGGATCAAGTGGTGAGCGCCCCCAAAGACGCCACCTGCATCGCCAGCAACGCATTTTGCGAAAACGCAGCCCTCGTCTACGGTCGCAAAGCCTTCACCGTACAACCGCATCCAGAATTTGACTCCACTGTCGTCCAAGGATTGATCGACCATCGCGGCAAGGGCATCGTGCCCGAAGACCAATTGCAAGAGGCCGCTGAAAACCTTGATAAGACCAATGACAACGCAGCCCTCGCCCAAATGATCGGGCGGTTCTTCCGCGAACGCGCTCTCCAATGAACTGGCGCAAAACGATCCCAGAAGCGGCGAACACCTACCTTGAAAGCACCCGCTTGGATGAGGTCGAATGCGTTATCGCCGACCTACCCGGCATCGCGCGGGGCAAGGCGGTTCCCGCCTCCAAATGGGAAACGCAAACCCACTTCCACCTGCCCAATTCGATCTTCTTTCAAACCATCACAGGCGATTGGGGCGACGATGACGCCGTCGAAGGCTACCTCGAACCCGACATGGTCCTCAAACCAGACCTCGCCACCGCAAGCGCTGCCCCTTGGGCGGCCGATGGCACGTTACAGGTGATCCATGATGCCTTCGATCAAAAGGGCGCGCCCATCGGCTACGCCCCGCGCAATGTCCTCAAACGGGTGGTCGCGGCGTATGTTGCTGCTGGCCTCACCCCTATCGTGGCGCCGGAAATGGAATTTTACCTTGTGGCGCGCAATATCGACCCGGCCAAACCCATCGAACCAATGATGGGGCGCACCGGACGACCCGCCGCCGGGCGACAAGCCTATTCGATGTCCGCCGTGGATGACTACGGCCCCGTTATCGACGACATCTACGAATTTGCCGAAATCCAAGGCATCGAAATCGACGGCATCACCCAAGAAGGCGGCGCAGGTCAGCTCGAAATCAACCTGCGACACGGCGATCCTGTAACGCTGGCCGATCAAGTCTTCTACTTCAAACGCCTGATCCGCGAAGCCGCGCTCAAACACGACTGCTTTGCCACCTTCATGGCCAAACCGATCGAGGGGGAGCCGGGCAGTGCCATGCACGTGCATCACTCGATCCTCGACAAATCCGGCGACAACATCTTTACCGGGCCACAGGGCGGCGAAACCGACGCCTTCTTTCACTTCATCGGCGGCTTGCAAGAACACCTCCCCAGCGCAATCGCGGTCCTTGCCCCTTACGTCAACAGCTTCCGCCGCTACGTGCGCGACCACGCCGCCCCGATCAATCTGGAATGGGGCCGCGACAATCGCACCACGGGCATTCGCATTCCTCTGTCCGATCCAAAATCCCGCCGCATCGAAAACCGCATCGCCGGCATGGATTGCAATCCGTACCTGTGCATCGCCGCATCGCTGGCCAGCGGCCTGCTTGGCCTGCAAAACGAAACCAGACCCGACAAACGCTACCGCGGTGACGCCTACGACGCCCAAGACGACATCCCAAAAGGCATGTACGCCGCCCTCGAACTCTTTGACGCCGCCAAGGATTTACATCAAATCATGGGCCCCGACTTCGCGCGGGTCTACTCGGCTGTAAAGCACGCCGAATACAACGAATTCTTGCAAGTCATCTCGCCTTGGGAACGCGAACACCTCCTCCTAAACGTCTGACACTTATGTCGATCTTTTCGCATCATCTTGCCAAAAATACTCCCGCCGGAGGCAAAATTATTCCAATAATTTTCGCCCCGCTTCAAATGGGCGCGCCATGAACCCACTCTACCGCAACGACACCCCCGGAACCTTTCCCGCCAGCTGGTATGCGGCCACCGCCGACATCCCCGATCAACGCCCAGCTCTGCGCGGCGCGCATAGCGCAGATGTCTGCATCATCGGCGCCGGCTTCACCGGGCTCACCGCCGCCCTCAGGCTCGCTCAGCAGGGACGCCACGTCATCGTTCTCGACGCCCATCGCGCAGGCTTTGGCGCTTCGGGGCGCAACGGCGGGCAAGTCTCCTCTGGCTTTAACTGGGATCAACACGCCCTCGCCGCCAAACTCGGCGACGGCCCCGCTCGCGCGCTCTGGGACCTCTGCGAAGACGCCAAAGCCGACCTCGCCGACCTGATCAAATCCCACGCGCCTGAGGCCCGCCAAACCCCCGGCGTCGCCTACGGCATCTACACCGACGCAGAACGGCGCAAGGTGCATGATGAGGTTGCGTTCCTGCAAAAAAGCTACGGCTACAACCAAATCACAGCACTGGATCGCGCCGACATCTCCGCCCTCGTCAAAACCAAAGCCTATCACGGCGGCTCGTTGGACATGGGCGCCAGCCACATCCATCCGCTGCGTTACGTCCTCGGCCTCGCCCGCGCGGCAGAGGCGGCAGGCGTCACGATCTATGAGGGATCAGAGGTGCACAACATCGCCAATGGCACGCGAGTGAAGGTGCAAACCCCCAAAGGTCACGTCATGGCCGACCACGTCATTCTGGCTGGCAACGGCTACCTGCCCAATATGGTCGGGCAAGTCGCAGCCAAAGTCATGCCCATCAACAGCTTCATCGGCGCAACCGCCCCCTTGGGCGACAAAGCCGCCGACATTCTAACCCGCGACATCGCCGTGGCCGACAGCAAATTCGTGGTGAACTATTATCGCCTGTCCGAGGATAAACGCCTGCTCTTTGGCGGGCGGGAAAGCTATTCTGTAGGCTTCCCCAACGACATCAAAACCGCCCTCGTCAAACGCATGTGCACCTTGTTCCCGCAACTGACAGGCACCCCCATCGACTACATCTGGGGCGGCACCTTGGGCATCACGATGACCCGGCTCCCAGCGGTGCAAAAGATCGGGCCAAACATCTGGTCAGCGGCCGGGTTCTCAGGCCACGGCGTGGCGCTTTCGGGTATGTCCGGGCGCATCTTGGCTGAGGCGATCATGGGCGACACCAACCGCTTTGACACGATGCAATCCCTGCCCGTGCCAAACTTCCCCGGCGGCGCTGCCTTTCGCGCACCGCTCTTGTCGCTGGCCATGACATGGTACGCCATGCGCGACCGGTTGGGTCTTTGATGTCGTTGCCGCCTACCCCCAACCGCAGGATTGTAAGCGCCTTATCCGCAGCTTAGGGTGCGTCTGAACATCAACGAGGTCGCCCATGAACCCCCATGAACCCAACAGCTGGGAAGCCCGCGCAGATGCGCATTCCTTTTACGGTTTCACCGATCTTCCCACGATAAATGACCGCGGCACCATCGTTTTGACCCACGGCAAAGGGCCTTACGTCTATGACGTGCATGGCCGCCAATATCTGGATGGAAATTCCGGCCTTTGGAACATGTTTGCAGGCTTTGACCACAAAGGATTGGCTGAGGCCGCAAAAGCGCAATACGACCGTTTTCCCGGCTATCACGCATTTTTCGGGCGGATGTCAGACCAAACCGTGATGCTGTCGGAAAAACTGGTTGAGGTCTCCCCCTTCGAGAGGGGGAAAGTCTTCTACACCAACTCCGGATCAGAAGCGAATGACACGATGGTCAAAATGCTCTGGTTCCTCGCCGGCAACGAAGGAAAACCCGCGCGGCGCAAAATCCTGACCCGCGTCAATGGCTATCACGGGGTGACAGCCGTCAGCGCCTCAATGACGGGCAAGCCTTATAATTCTGTATTTGGCCTGCCGTTGGACGGCTTTATCCACCTGACCTGCCCACACTATTGGCGCTACGGCACAGATGGCGAGACAGAGGCGGAGTTCACCGCCCGCCTCGCCCAAGAGCTGGAAGACACGATCGCAAGCGAAGGGGCCGACACAATAGCTGGCTTTTTTGCCGAACCCGTGATGGGCGCAGGGGGCGTTATCCCCCCGTCTGCGGGGTATTTCGCCGCCATCCAACCGATCCTGAAAAAACATGGGATCCCCCTCATCGCGGATGAGGTGATCACAGGCTTTGGCCGCACGGGTGAGGTTTGGGGCTGTCAAACCTATGACTTTATGCCCGACGCAATCATCTCCTCCAAAAACCTCACTGGCGGGTATTTCCCCATGGGCGCGGTCATTCTGGGCCCTGACCTGACCGACCGGATGCAAGCCGCCGCCGACGCGATCGAAGAATTCCCACATGGGTTCACTGCGTCCGGCCACCCTGTTGGCTGCGCTGTGGCGCTCAAGGCGATTGATGTGGCCATGAACGAAGGCCTGATCGAAAATGTGAAAGCCCTGACCCCATTGTTCGAAGAAGGCCTCGCCCGATTGTCGCAAAAAGCCAACATCGGCGAATGGCGCGGCAAAGGGTTGATGGGCGCGCTAGAGGCGGTGCAGGACAAAGACACCAAACAACCCTTTGATGCATCCCTGTCGGTCAGCGAACGCATTGCCAACGCCTGCACCGATCAAGGGCTGATCTGCCGCCCGCTGGGACAAGCCATCGTGCTATGTCCTGCGTTCATCCTGACGCCCCTCCAGATGGAGGAGATGTTTGATAAGTTAGAAACCGCGATTGATGGCGTGTTCGCTGAAGTTGGATAGCTCCAGAGGGGGCGCTGCCCCCGCTGCGATGCAGCCCCCCGGAGTATTTTTGGCAAGATGATGCAATCTAGCCCAGCTTGTTGAGCTTATCCTGCATCGCCTTTAGCTGGGCTTTCATATCTTCAAGGTCGCCCTCGGCGTCGTCGGTCGGTTCTTTGGCCGGGGCGCCGGCGCCCATCATACCCCCTGTCATCGCTTTCATAAACGCATCTTGCTGGGCGCGCATCGCCTCAAACCCCGGCATCGCCGCCAGCGGGTTTGCCTTGGTCATGTTTTCCATCGCCTGCGATTGGCCTTCGCGCAATGTTTCAAAACTGGTTTGCAAAAACGACGGCACCACAGAGGCGACTTGGCTGGTATAGCTGCGCACAAGGTCGGTCAGAATATCAACACCCAGCACGCTTTCGCCTTTGCTTTCGTGTTCTGCGATAATCTGCAACAGGTACTGCCGGGTCAGATCATCACCGGACTTCAAATCAACGATCTGCACCTCACGGCCTTCGCGAATGAAAACGGCGATATCCTCAAGCGTCACGTAATCGCTTGTCTCAGTGTTATACAATCGCCGACTTGCATAGCGTTTGATCAGCAGCGGTTGGTCTTTGGTGGCCATGCCTTGCCCCTCCCCGGGGAATGTTGCGGTTGCAAAAAGCCTATGCCGCATGTGCGAGGAAAGAAAGGGGTATGACGCAGTGCCGCAAGAATGTGAATTTAGCACATTTTCCGGCGTTCATTATGGCGAATTAATCAATTCAAAACAAAAAAGAGACGGAACATCGGGAGGAATGTTCCGTCTCTTGCACGCACGAACCCTAAATTTGGGGTGAAGGTGTTCGCATATGTGACTTACCAATTACGCGTTACTGTACCGTTTACTTTGCGGCGGCTGTTGCTTTCTTTGCAGCAGCAGTCACTTCAGTTGTCGCCTTTTTGGCAGCAGCTGTCATTTCTTCTGACATGTCTTTGCCAGCGGCCAACATCAGTTCCATTGTCTGTGTCTGAACCTTTTTCGCGATTTCAGCGAAAGCTGCCATTTTTTCTGTCGCTGTTTCTGCAGATGCAGATGCGAATTCAGTCATGGACTTTGCGTAATCCGCTGGTTCTGCTTTTGCAGCTGTCAAGGATTGCATCTTGGTCAATGCGTCCTGTGCCCATGCTGCGGACAGTTCAGTGGATTTTGTTGCCGCGTCCAGGTTTACGGATGACAGCTTTTCAGCCAGGGATGACTGCGTCTTGAACGCGTCTTCCATTGCTTTTGTGTCAACAGGGAATGAACCCATCATGTCTTTGAAGACAGCTGTGAAATCTTGAGTGTTAGCCATTTGATCTATCTTTCCGGTTTACGGAGGCCGCAGCCTCAGAAGGTTGGTTTTAACTTGAGAGATAGATACATGCTGCATCGCGGCATTTCAAGTCTTTTTCTGCATCGCAGCAAAAATAATGCTGCAATTGCATAATGTCCTGAAAAATCATAATAATTTTAGGCACTTTCCCGGTTATAACTGGAAATCACTCTGTTTTCGGTAAAACATAGGTCCCCGGCGCAGGCCCCAAAACCGGATGTGATGGCCCACCTTCCGCACGTGCAGCGATGCGTTTGCCCGATTTTGCCGACAGCCATTTTTCCCATTCCGGCCACCAGCTGCCCTCGTTTTGTTGGGCATCTTGCTGCCACTCCAGCGGCGCCAGCGTCAGATCTTCATTGCTACGGTATCCGTATTTCACACGGGTCGGCGGGTTGACGATCCCCGCGATATGCCCAGACCCCGACAGGATAAACGTCTTATCTTTCGATCCCATCTTTTGAATACCGCGATAGCTGCCTTTCCAGTGGGCAATGTGGTCCGTCTCGCAGGCAATCGCATAAAGCGGAACGCTTACATCGCTCAAATGCACCAGCGTGTCGCACACCTCAAACCCAGCGCCGTTGGCGAAAGTATCCTGCTGGCAGAGCCCGCGCAGATATTGCACCGCCATCTTAGCCGGCAGGTTCGTCCCATCCCCGTTCCAATACAGCAGATCAAAGGCCGGCGGCGCCTGCCCCATCATATAGCTTTTGATCGCAGGCCCATAGATCAGATCATTTGATCGCAGAAAACTAAACGTGCGGGACATATAATACTTGTCCAACACACCTGCCGTCTCCACCTCCGCCTCGATCCCATCGACGAAATCATCCTCTAGGAACACGCCAACCTCACCGCGGTCAGAAAAATCCGTCATCGTGGTAAAGAACGTCGCGCTGTTCACAGATGTATCACCACGCTGCTTCATCAGGGCGAGGGTCAGCGACAGTGTCGTCCCCGCAATGCAATACCCAACCGCGTTCACCTGTTTGACGTCACAAATCTGTTTGACCTGTTCAATCGCGGCCAGAAACCCAGACTCCACGTAATCTGTCATCGTCGTGTCGCGATAGCTGCTGTCAGGGTTCACCCACGAGACAACAAACAGCGTATAGCCCTGATCCACGATCCATTTGATCAGCGAATTCTTTTCCTTCAGATCAAGAATATAAAACTTGTTGATCCACGGCGGGAACATAATCAGCGGCGTTTCATACACCATGTCCGTCGTCGGCGTATATTGGATCAATTCGAACAAGTGATTGCGATAAACCACGCTCCCCTTGGTGGTGGCGAGGTTTTCACCAACCTGAAACGCATCCGCATCGGCCAGCGTGACAACAAGATCGCCGTTGTTCGCCTCCAAATCGCGCACAAGGTTTTCCAGCCCCTTCACAAGGCTTTCACCATCAGTTTCCGCCGCCAGCGACAAGGCCTCTGGATTTGTCGCCAGAAAATTCGTCGGGCTCAGCATGTCGATGATCTGGCTCGAAAAATACTCCAAACGCGACCGCTCTTGCGGCTCCAACCCATCTAGATCGGCCACAGCGGTGCGCATTGCTTCTGCGTTCATCAGATATTGCTGCTTGATAAAGTTGAAATAGGGGTTCGTATCCCACAACTCATGAGCGAAACGACGATCCTTTGGGCCCTTATCCGCGGGGGATTCAATGCGCCCTTGGACCAGAATATGTTGCGACTCCACGAAATGTTTGACCGATTTGGACCAAAACCCCAACTGATGCTCCAACAGCTTGGCCGGATTATTCACCATCTCGGCCCAATACGCACTCGCAGCCTTGGCATAAAGGTCAGGCGAAGGACCGCTCAGGGGCTGCGGCACTTGCCGCCCTTGCTGCATCGCAGAAAGAAGGCGTTGCGTCAGCTCTTCTATTTTACTGAGGTTTTTCTCAAGTTCCGCAAGGTTTTCACTAGAGATTGCGCCATTTGTGACATCTTTGGTTGTCATATTAAAATCCTACGCCTACTTTGCAGTTGCAGCATCGGCTTGGCCCATGCCCCCTCAGGAGTGTTCTAATGAAGTATATGGTAACTTATGACCTGATGGAAACCACGCGAAACACCAATCAGTGGTTGGGTGCGACCGCGCGGGCCTTCGCAAGCTATCCTGCAATGGCCGCAATCCCTAATCCTGCGATGGATTGGCTCAAAGCATGGGGTGAGGTCACAGAACGCACCTTCGCGCGAATGGTCGTCAAACCCGATTGGGGTATCCCCTCATTTACCTGCGAGGATGGCAAAGACCACATTGTCGAAATTGAAACGCTGGTGGAACGCCCCTTTGGCGACCTGATCCATTTCAACGTCCCTGGCCGCAAGGAACGCAAGCGCCGCGTCTTGCTCGTCGCCCCAATGTCCGGCCATTACGCCACATTGCTGCGCAAAACCGTGATCAGCCTGCTCCCCGATTGCGAAGTCTTCATCACAGATTGGCACAACGCCCGCGACATTCCCGTCAGCAAGGGCAAGTTCGACGTCGAAGATTACACGCTCTACCTCGTTGATTTCATGAAGGAACTTGGCAGCGACATCCACATCGTGGCCGTCTGCCAACCCGTCCCACTGGCACTGGCCGCAACCGCCTATCTGGCTGAAGAAGACCCCAGCGCACAGCCGCGATCCCTCACCCTGATTGGCGGCCCAGTTGATCCCGATGCCAACCCGACAGAAGTCACCGACTTTGGCCACTCCGTCACGATGGGCCAGCTCGAAGAAACGATGATCCAGCGCGTTGGTTTTAAATCCGCAGGCGTCGGGCGCATGGTCTACCCCGGCCTGCTCCAGCTTGCCTCATTCATCTCTATGAACGGCGAGATGCATTACAACGCCTTCCAAGATCAAATCGTGCGCGCCGCCAAAGGCGAATCCTCCGATCATGACCGCCACAACGTATTTTATGACGAATACCTCGCCGTGATGGACATGACGGCTGAATTCTACCTCTCCACGGTCGAACGCATCTTCAAAAACCGCGATATCGCGCGCAATGAATTTGTCGTCGCAGGCCGCAACGTCGACATCTCCAAAATCACAACTGTGGCCGTAAAAATCGTCGAAGGCGAAAACGACGACATCTCCGCCCCCGGTCAATGTCTCGCCGCCTTGGATTTGCTCACCGGCCTGCCCGACAGCAAAAAGGCAGCGCACCTCGAACCCGGCGCTGGCCACTACGGCATTTTCGCTGGGAAAAGCTGGCGCAACAACATCCGCCCTCTGGTGCTTAACTTCATCGACGCAAATTCCGCCGCCCCTAGGGCTGCAAAATCCGGTAAGTCCGGCAAAGTCGTCGCAATGAAATAAGCGCAGCCTGCCCAAGGCTGAGGCGAACAGGTCGCACTTTACAGTTGAATACAGGTTTTGCCGTGCCAAGCTGGTCACCGGTTCGCGCACAACACCGCCAAATTCCGCACCGCATCGCGACTCAATCCTAAAGAGTGGCCGAGCCCCAAACACACGCCTTTCCAGAAATGACGGGCTATCGGGACTCCAACCCCCTGATTTCTTGAGATTCTAAACACTTTCTGAACGGCCTTGACTGTGGCACTATGGCAACTGTTAGACGGTATTCTGTTATTTTTTTGAACGTATTTTTGTGGAGAAAACTAATGAACTTAAAAAGCCTGCTCATCGCCAGCGTCTTTGTCGGCGCGTCCTCACTGGGGGCGTCTGCTGCGACCATTAATCCGGATGACTTTATGTTCGATGGAAAAGTCACGAGCGGCAACTGTCCTTTTGGCGGAAGCACCTGCATCCTTTTACCGAACAATGGCACGGCTGAACTCACCTATAGCGGTGGTGTTTTTGACCTTGTTAGCTTCGAATATGCCCTGCAAGGTTCGGGTTCCGAGGTGACGGCAACATCCGACTTGGGCGATGTTTTTGTCAGCCAACCGCTCCAAGGAAATAATCCAGACAACACGGCTATTGTTAACTGGACTGGGGTAACGACAATCAATTTCGAAAGCACTGGCAACGGCTCCGTGCGCATCGGTGTTATTGATGGTGTCGTACAGATGACAGCCGTACCGCTGCCAGCTGGCCTGCCGCTGATGCTCGTCGGACTTGGCGCACTTGGTATCGCCAAGCGTCGCAAGGCGTCCTAACGAAGCGAAACAAAGATCATCCAAGGATCGGCACCCCTCGCCGATCCTTGGCGTTTTGAATATCAGCGGCGAATCCCAACGCACCTTTTCTGGCGATTCTCCTAGGCGAACGCGAAATCGCCTAAAAAACATACGTTTACCAACCGTTAACCATGATCGCCCGCGCGCAGCCTTAACCAGGCGTTCTGCGTAGGCACGGTGTACCGATTGTGTACGCAGTGTGTACCGGCTGTGACACTGAATTTCCCAACAAAATAACGCGTAAACCCTTGCGTCTGACACCACAGCCAAAATGCCTGCATCCATCCAGCGCACGCACGCCCCACCCCATTAACAAAGCGCACGCGCAATCACAGGGTTTCACACACCCGTGCAACACGCGCCTGTGTCTTTCCTGTGATCGGCTCATGACGTTACGCAAGGGGACCACCAAAACCGGTGTGTTCTTTTACGGAGTTAAACATGTCCAACAGATCAAAAATCGCAGGCCTAATGGCCGCAACAACCATGCTGGTCGCGGGTGCGGCGAATGCTGCAACGCTGTCCGTCAGCATCACAAACGAACAACCTGCAGACGGGGTCTTTCTAACACCTCTGGCATCCATCTTCCACGATGGCAATTTCGACCTCTTCAACGCTGGCGAAACCGCCTCCCAAGTGGTTGAAGGCCTCGCCGAAGAAGGCGCCGCAGGCCCAGTTGTGGCAGCCGCCCAAGCGGCAGGTCATCAAGGTGGCGTTGTCTTTGGAACAGGCGGTTTTGGTTCCGCACCAGGTCAACCACCTCTGATTGATCCAATGGAAACAGCCTCCGCCCTGTTCAACGTTGATTTCGGCGCGACGGACGATCTCTACTTCTCGTTCATGTCGATGATCCTACCAACAAACGATGCATTCATCGGCAACGACAACCCAACCGCCTATCAAATCGTAGACAGCGGCATCTTCCAAGGCACGTCCATCAGCGTCTACACAAACGATGCATGGGATGCCGGCACCGAGGAAAATAACTTCCAAGGCTTGCCCTTCAGCCCCAACGGCGGTGACGCAACCGACACCAACGGTGTGATCGCGCGCCTTGGCAACCTGCTGTTCGTCGACGGCCAAACACGCGGTGCCGAATTCGGCCCAGTTGGCCCTGCTGGCCTCGGCGATGCGACATTGATCGCAACCATCGAAGTTGCAGCCGTTCCGCTGCCAGCTGGCTTGCCGCTGATGCTCGCAGGACTTGGCGCATTTGGCATCGCTAAGCGCCGCAAAAAGGCATAATCGCTCTTGTTCTCTGCCGCCTGCCCTCGGGTGGGCGGCACTTTCCGCCTTAGAACCCATGTCGGTTCTGGCCTCTGAAAATGTCGGTCCCCGACATGACGTCCCCGCAAATCGCCCGCCACCATCACCTAAATGGGAGGGCCGAACATGAACACTCACTACCGGGACACGCGCAAGATCGATCCAACGCGCGGCGCCATGCTCGCGGATGGCACACCCAACGACCAAGACCGAATGGAAATCGGCCCAACCCAACTCGCGTTTTCCGAATGGGCCGCCGCGGGACTTGAGCTTCCAAATCTCCCAGCCCTACGCACATGGCGTCACAAACGCCTTGTGGATGCCGTCAACCAACGCGACTACGGCGGTATCTTGATGTTTGACCCGCTCAACATCCGCTACGCCACAGACAGCACGAATATGCAGCTGTGGAACACCCACAACCCCTTCCGCGCCTGTCTCGTCTGCGCTGACGGCTATATGATCGTCTGGGACTATAAAAACGCGGTCTTCCTGTCCAAGTTCAACCCGCTGGTGAACGAACAACGCACCGGCGCTGACCTCTTCTACTTTGATCGCGGCGACATGCTGGACCCCGCCGCCAAGACCTTCGCGGGCGAAGTCCACGACCTGATCCGCAGCCATTCAGGCGGCAACATGCGCCTTGGCGTCGACAAACCCATGCTCCACGCCCTGCGCGCCCTCGAACAAACAGGCTTCACCGTCTTCCCCGGCGAAGAACTCACCGAAAAAGCCCGCTCCATCAAAGGCCCCGATGAAATAAAGGCGATGCGCTGCGCCTCCCACGCCTGCGAAGCCGCCTGCCACGCCATGGAGGACGCCGCCCGAACAGGCGTGCCAAAGGGCGATATGTCCGAAAACGATGTCTGGGCAGTGCTGCACGCCGAAAACATACGTCGCGGTGGCGAATGGATCGAAACGCGGCTCCTCGCCTCGGGTCCCCGCACAAACCCATGGTTCCAAGAATGCGGCGGACGCATCGTACAAAACAACGAAATCCTCGCCTTTGACACCGACCTCATCGGTGCCTACGGCATCTGCGTCGACATCTCGCGCACCTGGTGGGTCGGCGACGCGCGGCCCCGCCAAGACATGATCGACGCCATGAACCTCGGGCGCGAACACATTGAAACCAATATGCAAATGCTGCGCCCCGGCGTGCATATGCGGGACCTGACAATGAACGCCCATAAACTACCCGATCAGTTCCAAGACCTGAAATACGGCTGCCTGATGCACGGCGTGGGCCTCTGCGATGAATGGCCCCTGATCCCCTATCCCGACAAATTCGTCGAAGGCGCCTACGACTACGTCCTAGAACCGGGCATGACCTTATGTGTGGAAGCGCTGATCAGCCCCAAAGGCGGCGATTTTTCGATCAAGCTCGAAGACCAAGTGCTGATTACCGACGACGGGTTTGAAAACCTCACCCAATACCCCTTCGACCCAAGGCTCACCGACACATAATTCACGTCTGCGGCACCCCTCTTGCAGTGAGAAGGCCAGACAGACAATTTACCTCCGAACACCACAACAAAGGGGGCGAACCCATGCCAACGCAAAGATTAACGTTTGAAGGCCACGCCGGCGACACGCTCGCCGCCCGGTTGGACCTCCCCGATGGGCCGCATCTGGCAACGGCCCTCTTCGCCCATTGCTTCACCTGCTCCAAAGACATCACTGCCGCGCGACGGATCGCAGCCCGCCTCGCCTCCATGGGGATCGCCGTATTGCGGTTTGATTTCACAGGCCTCGGCCATTCAGAGGGTGAGTTTGCCAATACAACCTTCACCTCCAACGTCCAAGACCTGCACGCCGCCAGCGCCGCCCTCACCGCGCGCGACATGACCCCCAGTCTGCTGATCGGCCATTCGCTTGGCGGGGCTGCGGTGCTCAAGGCCGCCCACGAAATGCACCACATAAAGGCCGTGGTCAGCATCGGCGCCCCCTTTGATCCCGCCCATGTCACCCACAACTTCGCCCAAGCCCTGCCCGGCATCCTCAAAAATGGCAGCGGCGATGTCTCCCTCGGCGGTCGCCCCTTCACAATCGGCAAAGCCTTCGTCGAAGACGTCTCCCAATCCTCACTGACCCGCGCCTTGTCGTCCCTCAACGCCGCCTTGCTCGTCCTGCACGCACCGCGCGATCAAACCGTCAGCATCGACAATGCCGCACAGATTTTCATGGCCGCCAAACACCCCAAAAGTTTTATCACTCTGGATACCGCTGACCATTTGATCACCGATAGTGCTGATGCCGAATATGCCGCAGACACCATCGCCACATGGGCCCGCCGCTACATAGACCTGGCAGAACCTGAACGCACGCCAGACGTCCCCGAAGGCATCCTGCGCGTCAGCGAAGCCGACGCAAACGGCTTCCTCCAAGACGTCCAATCCGGCCCGCACCATATTCTGGCCGATGAACCGACCAGCTTTGGCGGCACTAACAAAGGGCTCACCCCTTACGGCTTCCTCTCCGCCGGGCTCGGCGCCTGCACCAGCATGACCATCCGCATGTACGCACGGCGCAAAAAATGGCCCCTCACCGGGATCAGCGTCGACATCAGCCACGGCAAAGCGCACGTAGACGGTCAAAAAATCGACAGCTTTAACCGCAAAATCACTCTGCACGGCGATCTTGACGAAGATCAGCGCAACCGTCTGCTGCAAATCGCTGACAAATGCCCCGTCCACAAAACGCTAGAGGCCCAAGCAACGATCACAACCGAACTCGCCCCATGATCATTCGCGTTCCAAGATCATCTTGCCCAAAATACTCGCGCCGCAGGCATCCTAAGGTCTAGCGCACACCGAACCAGCGCGGCTTTGCGAGAACGCCAAAAAATCAGCGCCAAAAACAAAGCAAGGCGCCGCAACCGCGGCGCCTTCCCTTTTGATTCAAACCACCAATGTGGCGTTAAGCGCGGGCCTTGCCAACCAGCTTCCAAAGGGCGGGCATGATCAACGCCGCCAACGCCAGCTTCAACGCATCACCAATCAAAAACGGCGTAATGCCCCAGGCAAACGTCTGCGCCCAGCTTTCGGCAAATCCATTTAGCCAAACAAGGCCGGGGATGTAAATCAACGCGTTGCCAACCAGCATCGCAACCGCCATCAGCAGAACACTGCGATCCCAGCCAAGCCGCGCGAAAAACCCAAGCGCCAGTGTGGCAAGCGCATATCCAACCAAATAACCGCCCGTGCCACCCATCATATAGGTCAAACCGGCTTCCTCACCGGCAAACACCGCAGCGCCCGCAGCACCCATCGCAAGATACCCAAGGACCGTCATCAACCCCAAACGCGGACCATAGGCAGCACCAATGGTCAAAACCGCGAATGTGCCAAAGGTGATCGGCACCGGGTTCCCGGGCAAAAAGACCTGAACCTTCGCCGCGATTGTCAAAACCGCGATCCCAAGGATCACCAGAACCGCCTGCTTGATCCGCAACGCGCTCCCTTCAGTGGGGCCAAACGCTTCTGTTAGCGCCTTGTCATTCAATACGAGAGCCATCTTGCACTCCTTCCTTGTCCAATTTCCTCTTGATTGCCTGACCAAAGGCGCAGGTGCAAGGCTGATTGCGCTCTCAAATCCCAATCAAGGTCCAATTCAAGCGCGGATATAGCGCGAAACCGATGTATAATCCTTGCGCGGGCCCAACACAGTCCAGATGGCCTCCCAGTTCGGCCAGCGCGTAAAATCATACGCCACCTTGTAATAATCATCGCCACAAGGATGATCACTCCCCGCCGCACACCCCTGCGGCGTGAACTTGTGAAAGGCAGATCCATCTTCAAACGTCACCACCACCTCTGAGGCGGTAAACTGCCAATTATATCGCCGCGTGGCCTGCATCGCCGGTCCACGCCC
The DNA here is from genome assembly GCA_937922155.1 of uncultured Paracoccaceae bacterium. Lineage (GTDB taxonomy): Bacteria > Pseudomonadota > Alphaproteobacteria > Rhodobacterales > Rhodobacteraceae > Cognatiyoonia. Next base: position 25,677 of record CAKZVL010000049.1, read on the forward strand.
CAAACGAAACTCACCCGTTTCGACATAGGCCAGACGCAGCAGCCCCGCCGGGGTCATCTCCACTTGCCCCGACAAAACGCCCTCTTGCCCCGCCAAACGGTCGTCAATGCGTCGGGCCAGCTTCCAAACCCCGCCAAACGCCTCCGGTCCCAGCATCATTTCTGGTATGCACCTTCACTGACGCTGCGATCTGACGAAATGAACCGCACGCGGTCCCCATTCACCTGAAAATCATAACAATCCCATGTGTCCGACGGCGGCCATGTGCTGCAATACTGTCCACCGCGTGCCGCCCAACGACCATCACTCATCCGCTCGGTGACAAATTGCGTGTCCCCTTCCGCCCCAAAATGCTGCAACGAATAGGCATCATAAACAATCACCTGTCCCGCCAACGCCTCCGTGATCGCCGCATCATCGGACAATTGCACCCACTCTTGCGCCCAAAGGACGCTCGGCAAAAGGGACATTAAGACTGTTATTGTTTTCATCGCTTTCCTCCTCTTGAGACTGGCTCTTGAGACTGGGCCTCCCCCCCTTTATGACGCGTCTCAAAGCGCTGCCCAATCACAAAAAGGCTATCACAGATGATCCCACGTTATTCCCGCCCTGAAATGACTGCCATTTGGGAGCCGGCCACAAAATTCAAAATCTGGTACGAGATTGAGGCACACGCCTGCGACGCCATGGCCGATCTGGGCGTCATCCCTCGCGAAAATGCCCAAGCCGTGTGGAAAGCCAAAGACGTCGAATTCGACGTGGCCCGCATTGATGAGATTGAGGCGGTGACAAAACACGACGTCATTGCCTTTCTAACCCACTTGGCCGAAATTATCGGCAATGATGAGGCCCGTTTCGTCCACCAAGGCATGACATCCTCTGACGTGCTCGACACCACCTTCAACGTCCAACTGACCCGTGCCGCCGACATCCTTCTGGCGGATATGGATCGCGTCTTAGCGGCCCTCAAAACCCGCGCGATGGAACATAAAGACACAGTGCGCATCGGCCGCTCCCACGGCATCCACGCCGAACCCACAACAATGGGCCTGACCTTCGCGCGGTTCTATGCGGAAATGGATCGCGGCCGTCAGCGCCTTGTGAACGCCCGCGCTGAAATCGCCACTGGTGCGATCTCCGGCGCGGTTGGCACCTTCGCCAATATCGACCCCGCAGTCGAAGAACACGTTTGCGCCAAAATGGGCCTGACGCCCGAACCGATCAGCACGCAAGTGATACCGCGCGACCGCCACGCGATGTTCTTTGCGACCCTCGGCGTCATCGCCTCCTCAATGGAAAACATCGTCACCGAAGTCCGCCATATGCAGCGCACCGAAGTGTTGGAGGCCGAAGAATTCTTTTCCAAAGGTCAAAAGGGGTCTTCCGCAATGCCCCACAAACGCAACCCGATCCTGACCGAAAACCTGACCGGCCTCGCGCGCCTTGTGCGGATGTCCGTCACCCCGGCCCTTGAAAACGTAACCCTCTGGCACGAACGCGATATCTCTCACTCCTCAGTGGAACGCACCATCGGGCCAGACACAACCGTGACGCTTAACTTTGCCCTCAACCGCCTTGCCGGAATGCTGGAAAAGCTGGTCGTCTATCCCGACAACATGATGGCAAACATGAACAAATTCCGCGGCCTCGTGATGTCCCAACGCGTTCTTCTGGCCCTGACCCAAGCCGGCGTCAGCCGCGAGGACAGCTATAAACTGGTACAACGCAACGCGATGAAAGTTTGGGAAAAGGGCGCGGATTTTCAAACCGAACTGCTGGCAGATGACGACGTCCGCGCGGCGCTAAGTGCGGATGAAATCAAAGAAAAATTCGATCTCGGCTACCACACCAAACACGTGGATACGATTTTCAAACGCGTGTTTGGCTAGCAAAATCGACTGCGCCAAGCGACCATAGGTGACATTTGGCGCAGTTCTGCTAATCTCGCCAGCATAGATAATTGTTGGAGGCGAAGATGACTTTGAAGACAATACTCACCGCAGCCATTCTGCTGCTCACCCCCGGATTGGCCGTTGCACAATGCATGGGCGGCTATCACAGCACGCAAACCGCGATGAGCTGTGCAGAGGGCACAATGATGGACGAAGAAACCGGGCGCTGCATCCCGCTGTCGATCAGCTAGCCCGCCAACACCAATGCGCGCGTGCCTGCGCGGGCGCATTTGATGGTTAAATCAATCCGAATTGCGACGCGATTGCAGCGGCTTGCGTGCTGGTGTTCGCTTCCAGCTTTAACTTCGCATTCTTCAGGCGTTGCTTGACCGCCCCTTCTGAGATGTCAATTTCATGCGCAATCTGTTTCAGCCGCATACCATCCTTGACCATCCTCAACGCAGACAATTCCGCGTTTGTCAGGTTCGTGGGCGGTGCCGTTTCCTGATGACGTCGCTGAACGAACGCATATAGAAACTTGGTCTCCAGATCCGTGAATTCCCGGTCAGATCGGGTGAAAATCCCATATGATCGCTGCCCCTGCTGATTCCCGTCAAAATGGGAAACCGCAATGCCATAACGCAACCCAAACACTTGCGCCTGCTTTAGAACGCCCTTTGGATCATCAAGGGCGAGCTCGCTCCACCGGGTCGTCCCTGTGTGGCTATAAACCCATCGAATGACCGGATCGAAAATCATATACCGCTGCTTGGTATAATGACTGACCCACGCGTCTGGAAGGTTGTTAATTTCCTCAACCGGAAAGGCAAAACCAACCCGCAAAGCGATATAAAAACCGGCCTGAGCAAATTCAGATATCTCGTCTTCACCGATGTCGGCTAGCATCGTCCACCTTTTCGCGACCTAACTTACTTACTAATCGTGGGTTGATATTCCCCAGACTCTAATCGTAGACCATTTTTTGAGACTTGTAATCCACTGAATCTCCACTCTAGCTACAGAACGCAAACAATTATGTCGACGCATCAAGATACCATAATTAACTGCCTGATTAATCTCAAAAATATCGCCCCTGCCGGATTCGTCGTTGGACTGCACATTCAGTTCACAACGTCGCGTTTCTTGTTCCAGACCTATCCGCGCAGGTGGGTCAAACACTATTCCGAAAACGGCTTGATCGTCTCAGATCCCACGGTTGTCTGGGCGGCCCAAAACGAGGGGATCAAATATTGGCACGCGCTGGCAGATCAAGACACCGAAGGTGTGCTCAAGGCCTCAGCGGCACATGGTCTGACCTATGGCGTGACCTGCGCCCACGCCGATGACACCAGCCGGAGCATGGCAGGCTTTGCCCATGATCAATCAGATTTTGACGCCAAAACCGCGCAATCTCTGCTGGATGCCGTGGCGCTGCTGCACGACAATACCAAAGATATGCAGAAACTCCCAACCGACCTGATCAGCCAACTGCGCGACGCCGGGATTGATATTCCCGCCGGATCATAACCAATCCTTGAGACATGCCCGCTAGATAGCTCGCATGATCCAAACCAATGATTTCAATGCCACCGTGCCCGCGCAGGGCCCCTGCACGCTCTCCCGACGGCGCAAAGCCGCCTTGGTTGTCCAAATGATGATCGGCGATGGTGGCAAACTGTCCCTAACGGATTTGCCTGAACACTTGCAGGAACTTCTCGCGCTGGAAATGACCGCGATCCGCCTTGTCGATAAGGACACAGTGAACGCCGTCGCCCAAGAATTCTCTAGCCTGCTAGAGGCGATTGGCCTGTCCAGCTCGGGCCGCCCGGATCGCACGATTGAAACGATTTCCGAACACGTGTCGCCAAACTTGGTCAACAGGTTGCGCACCCGCTTCGGCCTTGCCGAAGGCGCTGACCCTTGGGCGCGCATCCAAACCATGGAAGAAACGGAACTCACGTCGATCCTCACCCGCGAAAGCGTTCAGATCGGCGCGGTCGTCCTGTCCAAACTCCCCGTGGAAAAGGCCGCAGCATTGCTCGGCGTTCTGCCTGGCGAACGCGCCCGTCGCATCACCATCGCCATGTCAGATAACAAAGACATCGCCCCTACAACCGTCGACAAAATCGGCAAGGCGCTCTTGGCGGGCAACGGCCCTGACAAAGCGATCGCATTTGAAAAAACGCCCGTCGATCGCCTCGGCGCGATTCTCAACAACAGTACGGCCATGACCCGCGACGCCCTGCTCACAGAAATCGAAACAGAGGATGAAAAATTCGCCAACGATGTGCGCAAGGCGATCTTTACCTTCGCCGACATCCCCCACCGCGTCACGCCCACTGACGTCCCCAACATCTTGCGCGCCATCACACCAGAACTGCTGACCGTCGCCATGGCCGCCGCACTGGCCGAAGACACCCCCAACACCGAAGCGGCAAATTTTATCCTCGACAACATCTCGCAACGCATGGCCCAGGCCATGCGCGAGGAAGCGCAGGAACAAGGGACGATCAAACCCAAACAGGCCGAAGAAGCGATGAACGGCGTCGCCGCCATCGTCAAAGACCAAGCAGACAACGGCGCCATCACCTTTGTCGTGGACGAAGACGAGGATGACGACGCAGGATAAACTCCACCACGCTCTTATCCAGACTGGAAAAAGCCGCAGGCGCCGATCTGACAGCCAACCCGTCCCGGCGGAGAGGCTGTCAGACCAGCTTAGCGCTGTCCTCGTAGATTTTGGCTCACCCCCAGAAACCTTAGATCCAAAATAACATAGCAACCACGCAATAAAACCAACGACGCTTTTCATGTCGGTCCCCGCCCCTTAATAAGAAAAGCATGAACACGCGGGCAAAAACAAAAACGCGGGCAAAACGACGGGGCAGCCGCACAGATTGGTTGGCGGACAAGGCCTTGCGCGGGCTCATTTCGTCAGTGATGAAACTGCCCTATGAAAAACGTGTCCCCATGATGGGCCGCACGCTGCGCCGCGCGATTGGCCCGCTTGTCGGCTATCGCAAACGCGCCATCGCCAACCTCACCCTCATCTATCCCGACATGACGGACGTGAACCGCCGACAAATCGCAGAAGACGTCTGCGATAACTTTGGCCGCACGCTGATCGAAAACTACTCCTACAAAGAATTTGGCGAACGCCTGAAATCCGTGGTCCCAACCGGCGATGGGCTGACAGCCGTGGCCGAGGCCCATGCCAGTGGCCGCCCCGTCATTTTCGTCACCGGTCACTTCAGCAACCATGAGGCACCACGCCACGTCCTCACCAACGCAGGCTATGAAATCGGCGGTCTGTTCCGCAAGATGACCAACCCCTATTTCAACGACCACTACGCCAAAACGATGACCTCATGGGGCGGGCCGGTTTTCGAACAAGGGCGCAGCGGCACAATCGGTTTTGCCCGACACCTCAAGGGCGGCGGCTTTGGCACGCTTTTGTTTGACGTGAATGCCACTGACGGAATTCCAATCCCGTTCATGGGGCGCCCCGCAATGACAACAACCTCAGCCGCGGAGTTGGCTTTGCGATTTGACGCCTTGGTCGTTCCCTATTTCAGCGTGAGAGACACCGACGGCCTGTCCTTTGACGTCACCGTCGAAGCACCGATCCCCCACGGATCAATCGAAAACATGACACTGGCAATGACCCAACGCCTGGAATCCTACGTGCGCACCACGCCAGAACAATGGTTTTGGATCCATCGCCGCTGGAAAAGCCAGCCAAAAGTTTAGGAAAAGCCGTCTAAGGCAGTTGCGCCGCGCCCAGAATTTCGCCGTGATGACCGTTCTGAACAATCACCGCCACAGCCTCCGGTCCTTCAACAGCAGCATCAATCGACAACGTATCAGACACATCCCACGTGCCAATCTCCTCCCAAGAGGTGACGACATTGATATACTTGATTGTCTTTCCCGCGTTTTCGCCACGTCGGATATCGCGCTCAATCTCAGGAATGAACCGCACGATCTGCACCACCGCATCGCCCGACACCCCTTGCGACGTCGCTTCGATCTTTAGGACATCACCGTCGCGTTCCAATGTAACGCTCACCTGATCTTCGGCCTGCGCATGCGCCTGAAGCTGGTCCATCACTTGCATAGGCCGTGATCCAATCACGTGATCCTTGCCACCAATAACCATCTGCGGCGTATAAACCGTCCGCGCGCCTGCCTCTTGCGCATATCCATGTTGACGCTCTGTGTATGCAGGATCGGCTAGATCATCTTTCCAGCCCAAGTAATCCCAATAATCCACATGCAGCGACAGCGCGATAACGTCCTCCATCTCGACCAGATCTTCCATCATCGCATCCGCAGGCGGACAGCTTGAACAGCCTTGCGATGTATAAAGTTCCAACACCGTTGGGCTCGCACCACCGATAGAGGGCGCAATCAACATGGCTGCTGAAAACGCAGCAGTGCATAAGGTGTGGCGCATGGAGTTTCCTTCGTCGTGTATTGGCTACAAAGGATACTTAGAACAGGTCGACTGTAATAACCAATCAATGAATTGCGATTATGGAGTGAAACGGATAAATTTGCAATTGTATGCCATTGTATGCAGAAAAAGCTTGAAAGCGCCCGCGCCTTGGTGCACAAGCCGCCATAACGCCACCATTTCCAATCAGAAAGGGATCGCCATGACAGTCACCGTCGGCAAAGATACCGCAAAAACCCGCAAAACATTGAAAGTCGGCGACCAATCCGTTGCCTATTATTCGATCCCTGCCGCGCAAGCCGCTGGCCTTGGCGATTTCTCCAAGCTGCCCGCAGCGCTGAAAGTGGTCCTTGAAAACCTCCTCCGGTTCGAAGACGACGGGTTTTCCGTCTCCGTCGATGACATCAAAGCTTTTTCTAAATGGGCCGACAACGGCGGCAAAAACCCCCGCGAAATCGCCTACCGCCCAGCCCGCGTCTTGATGCAAGACTTCACCGGCGTTCCGGCTGTCGTTGACCTCGCCGCCATGCGCGACGGCATCGTCGCCCTCGGTGGCGACGCCCAGCAGATTAACCCGCTGAACCCCGTTGATCTGGTCATCGACCACTCCGTCATGATTGATGAGTTTGGCAACCCACGTGCGTTCCAGATGAACGTGGACCGCGAATACGAACGCAACCTGGAACGCTACACGTTCCTAAAATGGGGCCAGTCCGCCTTTAACAACTTCCGCGTGGTGCCACCGGGCACAGGCATCTGCCACCAGGTTAACCTTGAGTATCTGTCGCAAACCGTCTGGACCGACAAAGATCAAAACGGCGAAGAAGTCGCCTACCCCGACACCCTCGTCGGCACCGATTCACACACCACCATGGTCAACGGCCTCGCCGTCCTCGGCTGGGGCGTCGGCGGGATCGAGGCGGAGGCGGCAATGCTCGGCCAGCCCGTCTCAATGCTGATCCCCGAAGTTGTGGGTTTTGAACTCACCGGCGAAATGGTCGAAGGCACCACCGGCACCGACCTCGTGCTGAAAGTCGTGGAAATGCTGCGCGAATTGGGCGTCGTTGGCAAATTCGTCGAATTCTACGGCGCAGGCCTTGATGTTCTACCACTGGCCGACCGTGCAACAATCGCCAACATGGCACCGGAATACGGCGCAACCTGTGGCTTCTTCCCGATCGACAATGAAACCCTGCGCTACCTGCGCAACACAGGCCGCGACGAAGACCGCATCGCATTGGTCGAAGCCTACGCCAAGGAAAACGGGTTCTGGCGCGGCGCGGATTACGCACCGATCTACACAGACACGCTGCACCTTGATATGGGCACAATCGTCCCCGCGATCTCAGGCCCCAAGCGCCCGCAGGATTACGTCGCCCTCACCGGCGCAAAATCCGCCTTCGCCAATGAGATGAAGAACACCTTCAAACGCCCCATGGACAAAGAAGTCCCCGTAAAGGGCGAAGATTACACCCTGTCATCGGGTAAGGTCGTCATCGCCTCCATCACCTCCTGCACCAACACATCCAACCCCTACGTGATGATCGGTGCAGGCCTCGTCGCACGCAAAGCAGCTGCTTTGGGCATGGATCGCAAACCTTGGGTCAAAACATCGCTCGCCCCCGGCAGCCAAGTTGTGTCGGAATACCTAGAGGCCGCAGGCCTGCAAGAAGACCTCGACAAAATCGGGTTCAACCTTGTCGGCTACGGCTGCACAACCTGCATCGGCAACTCCGGCCCGATCCAGAAAGAACTGTCAGAAGCAATTGCCGAAGGCGATCTGGTCGCAACCTCTGTCCTGTCCGGCAACCGCAACTTCGAAGGGCGCATCAGCCCCGACGTGCGCGCAAACTACCTCGCCTCACCGCCGCTGGTTGTTGCCTATGCATTGGCTGGCACGATGGACATCGACCTGTCCAAAGACGCCATCGGTCAGGATAAAGACGGCAATGACGTCTACCTAAAAGACATCTGGCCCACCAATCAGGAAATCAACGACCTCGTCGAAAAAACCGTCACCCGCGAAGCGTTCATCAAGAAATACGCAGACGTCTTCAAAGGCGACGAAAAATGGCAGGCGGTTCAAACACCGGACAGCGAAACCTACGACTGGCCTGCATCATCGACCTACATCCAGAACCCGCCTTACTTCCAAGGCATGTCCAAGGACGCAGGCACAATCGCAAACGTCAACGACGCAAAAGTCCTCGCAATCCTGGGCGACATGGTCACAACCGACCACATCTCCCCCGCAGGTTCGTTCAAAGACACGACGCCCGCAGGCAAATACCTGCTCGACCGTCAGGTGCCCGTGCGCGAATTTAACTCCTACGGCTCGCGCCGCGGCAACCATGAGGTCATGATGCGCGGCACCTTCGCCAACATCCGCATCAAGAACGAAATGCTGGACGGCGTCGAAGGCGGCTACACCAAAGGCACAGACGGCGCGCAAACCTCCATCTTTGACGCCGCCATGGGCCACGTCGAAAACGGCACACCGCTGGTCATCTTTGCCGGTGAACAATACGGCGCCGGGTCATCGCGCGACTGGGCGGCCAAAGGCACGGCCCTGCTGGGTGTAAAAGCGGTCATCGCCGAAAGCTTTGAACGCATCCACCGCTCCAACCTTGTTGGCATGGGCGTGGTTCCGTTCGAATTCACCGGCGGCGACAACCGCAAGTCGCTGGCCCTGACCGGCGATGAAATGGTGACAATCAACGGTCTGGACGCGGTGCAACCACTGCAAGAACTGACCGCGACAATCACCTATCCAAACGGCGACACCAAAGACATCACCGTCAAATGCCGCATCGATACCGCGGTAGAGATTGAATACATCGAAAACGGCGGCGTGCTGCATTACGTGCTGCGCAACTTGGCGAAAGCCGCGTAAAACACGTTCCCAAATCGACCTGAAAAGGCCCGCCAACGCGCGGGCCTTTTTGCTGCGTTTAACCCAAAATTAGTCCATTCCTTAAAATCAGGTTAACCGGGGCGCCGACCGCTGCGTTAATCCCCAATTTCGCCGATTTCCGTGTACCAACTGTGTACAGCTTGTGTACGGCCTGTGACTCTCTCAAACCCCTATAAACAAGGGGCTTAACCCTGATACCCCAAAATCAAACACGAAACGTACACACAACCGTTGCGCACACGCCCTCGGCGCGCTGCACGCAACGGCATTTCACACATCTTTCATGTTATAAAAATCTCTAAGGCGCGCTTTTCGCACCCTCTAACATCGGCACAAACCGCTGCTCATAATCCGACCCAACCAGCGGCCCGATGAACCTGTTCAGAATGGTCCCATCCGCCCCAACGATAAACGTCTCCGGCGGCGCAGTGACGCCCCAGTCAATGGCAAACCCACCGCGCGGATCAAAGCTGGTCGCGATAAACGGATTGCCATCCTCGCGCAGGTATTGCTCTGCATTGGCCTCAATATCGCGAAAGTTCGCACCAACGATCCTGTACCCCTGATCCTCCAGCGACAACAACGTTGGATGCTCCGCCCGGCACGGCGGACACCAGCTGGCCCAGAAATTCACGATTGTAATCTCGCCCGCGTCAAACAACGCAGGATCAAACGCCTCTGTGCCCGGAACCGCCTGCGTCGGCAATCCCGGTGCCGCCTGACCAATCAGGGCCGAGGGCAGCTCGCCCGGATTGTCCCGCATCATGCCCGCAAAAAACAACCCGGCCATGCCTGCAAACAGGATCGGTGGGATCAACAGCATTGGCGAAATCTTACCCATTTTCAACGACCTCTAGCGCTTTCTTAGCGCGGCGCGACTTGCGCCAAATCACCAAGACCATCACAGCCATCAGCGTCAGTGAAACGCCATAGGCCAGCAACACTTCGCCCGCGTATTTCCCAAGATCCGGCATCATGCCCGCGCCGCCCGTGCGCTCAGCGCCTTCGCGCGGCGCAGCCGAATTTCCGTGCGCGTGCCCAGCAAAACCAATGCGATAAACAACAGCACGAACCCGGCCATCGAAATGACCAGCGGCTGCCAGAACACATCCGAAATGTTCTCCTCTGCATCCAGCGACAGCGACGCCCCTTGGTGCAACCCTTGGTTCCAAAACAGAACCGCATAGCGCGACAACAGCGCAAAGACCGATCCAACGATGCACAGCACAGACGTCAGATCAGCGGCCGTATCGGGGTCCTCAATCGCCGCCCAAAGCGCCATGTAACCAAGGTAAAACAAGAACAGGATCAGAAACGACGTCAGCCGCGGATCCCACGCCCAATACGTCCCCCACATCGGCTGCCCCCAAATCGCACCAGTGGCCAATCCGATCACCGTCATCGTCACACCCACAGGTGCCGCCGCCTTTGCCGCCAACGCAGAAACATGATGCCGCCGCACCAGCCAAATCAGCGAGGCGACCAGCATCATGATCCACGCATTGATCGCAATAAATGCAGCAGGAACATGCAGATAGATGATCTTGACGGTGGACCCTTGGCGGAAATCATCGGGCGTAAAAAAGAAACCCCAGATCAGCCCAACAGCCAAGAAAACGGCAGACAAACCCGCCATCCAAGGCACCACCGGTGTGGTCCAGTCCATGAACTTTTTCGGATTTGCGAATTCCCAAAATGACATACCCCGTGAATTAACCTCTGCGCCTTGCGGGGACAATCCCCATCAACGCAAGTTGACGCGCAATGCCGCAGCCGACGCAATGGGCAGCAAGGCCAATGATCCCGCCGTAATCCCCGCGAGCAAGATCAGCGGCGTCGAATAGGCCAACCCCTCCGCCCCGCGCCGCGCCACCTCGGCCCCGAAAATCAGCGTCGGCACGTACAGCGGCAGCACCAGCAGCGACAACAGCAACCCGCCCCGGCGCAAACCAACCGTCAACGCCGCGCCAAAGGTGCCGATCATCGACAACGCAGGCGTGCCGATCAGCACCGACCAGAACAGTGGGACGTAGCCTTCAGGTGTGAGGTTCAAAAAGAACCCAAGCGCGGGCGCGGCAAAGGCCAGCGGCAGCCCTGTGGTCAGCCAATGCGCGACTGCCTTGATTAACGCGACTCCTTCCAGCGGCAACGGCGACGTCGCCAATAGCGCGAGCGCCCCGTCCTCCCAATCCAGCGCGAATATCCGGTCGAGCGACAAAAGTGCCGCCAGCAAGGCCGCGACCCACAGAATACCCGGGGCAATCTGCGTCAACAGCTCCCGCTCCGGCCCAACGCCAAAGGGAACAAGGATCACAACGATCAAAAAGAACGCCAGCCCAAGCCCAAAGCCGCCGCCAGCGCGCACCGCCAGCGTCAAATCCCGGCGCAACAGCGCGATCAAAGGAACGCCTCATCCGGGCTGTCACCCGTCCCGGGTTTCGCGACAAACGGCGTCAGGTCCAGCTCAGGCGCGTCTAGCCCTAGGTCGATGTGCGTTGCAATCACAGCGATGCCACCTTTGGCCAAATGCTGATCCCGCAAAAAGGTCGCGAACATCTTCACCGAAAACGCGTCCAGCGATACGGTCGGTTCGTCCAAGAACAGCACCTTTGCATCCATAACGCCCAGCCGCGCAAGGCCAACCCGTCGTTTTTGCCCTGCACTTAACGTGCCCGTTATACGCTCCGAAAGGTCAGCAATGTCAAAGGTTTCCAACACGTCATTGCTTAGGCGCGTTCCATGAACCTCTGCCCAAAACGCAAGGTTCTCGCTCACCGTAAGCGCCGATTTCACCCCGTCCGCATGGCTGGCATAAGCCGCAGCATCGGGGATCGACATCGTACCTCCATGCGCTGGCTGCAAGCCCGCCAGCGTGCGCAGCAGCGTCGTTTTACCAACCCCGTTTGGCCCGCGCAGGATCAACGCCTGCCCCGGCTCCACGCTGAACGACAGCCCTTGCAAGACAGTGACAGGCCCACGCGCGACAGACAGGTTTGTGACGGTTAAAGTCATAAGGTGTGAGTAAACATTTATGCCCAGTGGCGAAAGGGGGTGCCCTAAACCGGGATCAACGCCAATCCGACCCGACGCCCCTCGCTCAACAGCACGTTATAGGTCCGACAAGCTGCAGGCGATGACATGGGTTCAACGCCCAGCCCTGCGCTTTCAAGCTCGTCGCGGAACGCTGTAGGAAGATGCGCAATTTCGCCGCCCGTCCCAACGAACAACACGTCAATCTGATCCGCTTTCGCAATAAGACTGGCGCTATCCTCAAAGCCTTTCCAAGCCTTCACCCCAGATGGCAGAACGACGACAGGCCCCTGAAAGACCTCTCCGCCAATGCGAAAGAACCCCGGCCCATAGCCGTCAACGGGTTTGCTGTCGTCATACTGAACCTCATTCAGCCGCATCAGCCACCCACGTTCGCATACTGGTTTCCAGCCGTGTTATCCGGCTTGGACCAATCGCGTTTCACGCCCAGAACCAGCAACGTGGCGGAGGCGACAAAGATCGACGAATAGGTCCCTATAAAGACACCCCACATCATCGCAAAGACAAAGCCGCGGATCACATCACCGCCAAGAATGAACAGCGCCAACAGCGCAAGCATCGTGGTGACAGAGGTCATCAACGTCCGGCTCAACGTTTCGTTGATCGACAGATTCAACAAATCTTTCAGCGACTTTTTCTTGTACTTGCGCAGGTTCTCTCGCACCCGGTCAAACACAATAACGGTATCGTTGATCGAATAGCCCACAATGGTCAAAAGGGCGGCAATGATGGCCAGATCAAACTTGATCTGTAGCTCTGAAAAGATACCAATCGTCAGCACAACATCGTGCACCAATGCCAGCACAGCCCCAACCGCAAACTGCCATTCAAACCGCAGCCAGATGTAAAACAAGATTGCACAAACGGCGAGGGCCACAGCAATCGCCGCCGTCTTGATAAGCTCACCAGAAACCTTAGGCCCTACGGATTCAACGGCTGTAAAACTGATCGTCGGGTCAACGGCTTCCAAGGCGCTTTGCACCTGTCCGATGGTGTCATTGCTGACGCTTTCTTGGCCGTCTTGCGATTGAATGCGGATCATCGCGACGTGTTGATCGGCGGCAAAACCGGGGTCAAACACCTCTGTGATCGACACATCCCCCAATTCCAGCGGCGCAATGGCGTCGCGATAGGAACCAACGTCAATTTCGGTTGTGGATTGCGTGCGGATCGACGTGCCACCTTGAAAATCAATGCCATAGTTCAGCCCCTGAAACAGGAACGACGCAAAGGCGATGATCACCAGTGTCGCAGAAATCCCCAGCCAGATTTTCGCCCGGCTAAAGAAATCAAAACTTGTTTGATCCTTGATGATTTTAAATCGCATCTTAGACCTCAATCGTTTTGGGGCGCGTCCGCGCGAACCAGATGGCGATGATCGCCCGTGTGACAAAAATCGCGGTAAAGACGGACGTCAAAATGCCCAGTCCCAACGTGATCGCAAAACCGCGCACAGGGCCAGAGCCCATGACAAACAGGATCGTCGCGGTGATGAATGTGGTGATGTTGGCATCAACGATGGACGACAGCGCCTTTTCATAGCCCAGCTCAATCGCGCGCGCCGGTCCTTTGGCGGTGCGCAATTCCTCGCGGATACGCTCAAACACGATCACATTGGCGTCCACCGCCATCCCGATGGTTAAAACGATGCCCGCGATGCCCGGCAGGGTCAGCGTCGCCCCAATCAGCGATAGCAAGCCAAAGATTAGCCCGATGTTCACCACCAAGGCCACATTGGCAAAAACGCCAAACAAACCATAGCTCAGGAACATATAAACAAGGATCGCAATCCCCGCGACGATACAGGCGATCTTACCGGCATCAATACTGTCCTGCCCCAATTCCGGCCCGATGGTGCGTTCTTCCAAAAACGTCAGCTCCGCAGGCAAAGCCCCGGCGCGCAAGAGAACCGCAAGGTTGGTGGATTCCTCAACCGTAAAGTTCCCGGTAATGATGCCCGACCCACCCGCGATATGGCTCTGGATAGTGGGCGCGCTGATCACTTTATCGTCAAGAACAATGGCAAACGGCGCACCGATATTTTCAAGCGTATAATCGCCAAACTTGCGCGCGCCCGAGACGTTAAAACGAAAACTCACCGCCGCGCTGCCGTTCTGATCAAAATCAGGCTGCGCATCGACAAGCTCTTCACCCGTCACAACCGGATTACGCTCAAGGATGTAGAAAATGTTCTCATCCTCCACGTCCTGCAAAATCTCATTGCCAGACCCCGGCGCTTGGCTCGGGTCGCCCGTGCGGCTGACCACTGGTTGAAAGTTCAACTGCGCCGTGGTGCCGATAATGTCTTTGACCTCTTGCGCAGATCCCACACCTGGCACCTGCACCAGAATACGTTCTGCACCTTGGCGCTGGATCGTGGGTTCGCGCGTGCCGACCTCATCAATCCGGCGGCGAATAATCTCTAGCGATTGCTGCATCGTGCGTTCGTTCACGGCTGCAATCTCAGCCTCTGACAGGCGCACGGTGATGACGCCACCCTGCCCTGACACGTCCAAATCGGTGGATCCAACACCCGTCAGCGTCTGGATCGGAACCGCAAGCCCGCGCGTGATCTCTAGCGCTTGTTCCAGCGCCTCTGGCTGTGAAATACGCACCTGCAGCACATCCAGCGCCCCACCTTCGATCCGTTCCACAAACCCAACAATATCACGCTGTTCGGCCAGCGCATTGCGCACTTCCGGCCACAGCGCCTCGATCCGGGCTTCATGGACGTCTTCCAAATGGACCTCGGCCAGCAAATGCGCACCGCCCCGCAGATCAAGCCCAAGGTTCACAAGCCCGGATGGCAAAAACGACGGCCAGGAATTATCCTCAGCCCCCATCGCCGTCGCGTCATTGTGACCTTCGACCCGACCATAAAAGCCATTCGGCATGGCGAGCATTAGCCCAACCACAACCGTCAACCAGATCATGACCTGTTTGGCCGGCGAAATCTGCAGCATATTCAGCCCCTTGAACGGCGTTTATTTGGCCGGTTCGGTCTTGTTGACAACTTGCGCGATGGTGGATCGAACAACTTTGACGTTGACGCCTGATGCGATCTCAACCTCGATCTCACCTGCGTCGTCTTTGACTTTGGTCACTTTACCCAAAAGGCCACCTTGCGTGATAACTTGATCGCCCCGGCGCAATGCTGCGACCATGGCTTGGTGTTCCTTCAGCTTCTTCTGCTGAGGTCGGATCAGCAAAAAGTACATGATCCCAAAGATCAGAATAAGAGGAACGAGTGATTCAAAACCCTGCATAGGAAGTCCTTATACTTATCGTGTCAGACCCGCGAATGCAGGTCTGTTAAGTCGCGGCACATTAGGAGCGCTGCGCGGAAATGGCAACCGCCTCAGGGCGCGTATTGCCCCTTTCCCTGTGATGATTTCAGTGCATATGGTAGCGCATGTTCAAAGCGTCAATTGCCCTGCTCACCTTCGTTACGGTTTTCTGCGCCACTTTGGTCCAGGCGCAGGATGAATATGTCGTCATGACCCCCGACAAAATCCCCGGATGGGAGGCCGTGGGCCGCGTCACCTTCAGCCGCACGGGTGCCGGATATACCTGCACCGGCACGCTCGTCGCGCCCGATAAAGTACTCACAGCAGCCCATTGTGTGTCACTGCAATTCGACAAAGGACCATCCGCCGCCCGCAACCTCATCTTTCAAGCTGGCAAAAGCGGAACCTCCGTGGTCGAGGTAAAGGGCGTCGCCCGCATTTCCTATCATCCTGGTTATGAACCCGGCGCAGGCCTGCGCAACAACATCCCCCATGACATCGCCGTGCTTCATCTGGTCGCCCCGATGGAAAAGGTCACGCCGATGCCCATTGCAAAGGTTCACGAACGCGTTGAAACCGTCTCCTACCTTGCGCACCGCGCCAATGGCCGCAATCCGCCCCGCCTGACCGAAGATTGCCAGCAACGCGCACTCACCGCCCGCGTGCTAGAGGTGGCGTGCCGCGCCATTCAGGGTAATTCAGGCGCCGGTGTGATCCTCGAAGAAGACGACGGGAAAAAACTCGTCGCAGTCATCTCAGCCGCCGCCGATATGCAGTTTTACGCAGCGATCCCCGATCAATGGCTGTTGTCCCTCCTGAACACACCATAACGCGCCTCCCAAAAAAGGCGGCTTCAAATTGCCGCGCGAATTCGTCATATGGGGCGCATATAAATTTCAGGAGACGGACCCATGCACGATATCCGCACGATTAGAGAGAACCCAACCGCCTTTGATGCGGCGCTGTCTCGCCGTGGTGTGGATGCGGTCTCGTCCCAGCTTTTGGCGATTGATACCGAACGCCGCGCAGCCATCCAAGCCGCCGAAACCGCCCAAGCTGAAGCAAACAAAGCCGCCAAAGAAGTCGGCGCCGCCAAAGCCAAAGGCGATGACGCCGAATTTGAACGCCTGCGCGCGCTGGTCGGGGAAAAGAAATCCGACATCGCGCGTCTGGGCGATGAGGCAAAAGCGCTGGACGCCAAGCTGACAGACCTGATGATCGGCCTGCCCAATCTGCCTTACGACGATATCCCCGACGGCGCGGACGAAGCCGACAACGTAGAGATCAACCGCCACGGCGCCCCGCGCAATTTCGACTTTGACCCAGTTGAACACTTCGACATTCCCGGCGTGAAAGACGGCATGGATTTTGAAACCGCCGCCAAACTCTCCGGCAGCCGCTTTGTGCTATTATCGGGTTCCATCGCACGCCTGCACCGCGCCTTGGCGCAATTCATGATCGACACGCACGTGGACGAAAACGGATTGATCGAAACCATCACACCCGTCCTCGTGCGCGAGGAAATGATGTATGGCACCGGGCAATTGCCCAAGTTTGGCGAAGACAGCTATCAAACCACAAACGGCTGGTGGCTGATCCCCACGGCAGAGGTGACGCTGACAAACATCGTCAACGGTGAGGTGGTCGAAGACCACTACCTTCCCCGCCGCTATGTCGCCCACACCCAATGTTTCCGCTCAGAGGCGGGCAGCGCGGGGCGCGACACCTCTGGCATGTTGCGCCAACACCAGTTTGAAAAGGTCGAAATGGTCAGCGTGACCCATCCAGACCAATCAGACGCCGAACACCTGCGCATGACCAAATGCGCAGAAGGGATTTTGGAAAAACTCGGCCTGCCCTATCGCACCGTGGTTCTATGCACCGGTGACATGGGCGCAGGCGCACGCCGCACCCACGACATCGAAGTCTGGCTGCCCGGTCAAAACCAATATCGCGAAATCAGCTCAATCTCGACCTGCGGCGACTACCAAGCGCGCCGCATGAACGCCCGCTTCAAACCAAAGGAAGGCGGCAAGCCAGAGTTCGTGCACACGCTGAACGGCTCCGGCCTTGCGATTGGGCGCACCCTGATTGCCGTGCTGGAAAACGGGCAACAGGCCGACGGCTCTGTTGACCTGCCTGCGGTGTTGCATCCCTACCTTGGCGGCAAAACCCGCATTTCAGCGGACGGAACCCTCTCCTAAAAATGCGCGATTGGGCCATGCGCCCAGTTCCGGCGGCACGGTTTGGGCGGCATCTTTTGCCGCCTCCCAACCGCGCGGTCGGATCGTGCTGTTTTTCTCATGCGTCGGGCCACCATAGCGGGCAACCAGCCAATCGCGCAGCGCCGCCAACTCGGCCTCGGATTTGTCGCGTACTTCGTCTTTAATGAAATTTAACGTGTTGGGCGCATACTTCGGATCGCCAAGCAGTCGATCCAGCGTCGCAACCGAAATATCTTCAACCTCCTTCGGCCCGTCGCGATCTGTCTTGAGTGCGTTCAGCAGTAGACCAATGACACCGGACGGTCCGAATTTGTTAACCAGTTTTTCGCCCACGGGATCATAGCGGATCGGCAAGCGTTCAAATTCTTCCCAGGAAAATCGCACATTCGCGAATGGCGCGATCCAATGCAGCGGAATGGCTGCAATGACGTCGGGTTAATCAAGTCAGGCTTTCCAGACCTTTCGTGACCCAAATTGGCCGCTCCCACGTAACACCCTCATGAAAACAAAATCCTTCCTCACGTTCATCCTTGCGCTCACCTTCGCAGCGGCACCCTTTGTGACCTCTCCGTTCATGGGGTTCACCGAAGATCAATTGCCCATCCCACAGATCGACCCACCGGTCCAACCTGCCGGATATGCCTTTGCGATTTGGGGGCTGATCTACCTATGGCTGGCCCTCTCAGCCGGGTTTGGCCTGCTGCGCCGGGCCGATGCCATAGATTGGGACGCGGCGCGCCTGCCCTTGATCATCAGCCTCGCGATTGGCACGCCTTGGCTGGCCATCGCCAATGCCAGCGCGATTTGGGCCACCGTCACAATCATCCTGATGGCCGCAACTGCGATGTGGGCATTAATATTGACGCCGATCTTGGATCGCTGGCTTTTCCAAGCACCTGTGGCAATTTACGCAGGCTGGCTCACCGCCGCCTCCGCCGTTTCGATTGCCACCACCATGGCCGGATATGGAATCCTGTTCGACGCCTATCTTTGGGCCATCATCGGCATTTCTTTGGCCCTGATCGTGGCCGTGTCGGTTTACCTAACCCGCCCTAGCGCACCGGAATATCTGGCCACAGTGATCTGGGCCTTGGTCGGTGTGATCGTGGCAAACGGGCTGACGCTACCCGTGATCAGCGGGATCGCAGCGCTCGGCATTGCCATACTTCTCGCCTTAACCTTGGCCAAACGCGCAAGCTGGGCCTAGAAGTTTTCGCCCGTATTCTTCTTAAGGTGCTTTGACAGTTTTGACTGCTGCTTCTTCGTGCGGCCCTTGAACGGGTTCTTGTCGTTCTGGTCACGCAAGGTCAGCCGGATCGGCGTGCCGGGCATGTCAAAGTCGGCGCGCAACCCATTGACAAGATAGCGAGAATAGCTCGCAGGCACCAAATCCTGATGCGACGTCATCACAATAAAATTGGGCGGGCGCGTCTTCACTTGGGTCATATAGCGCATCTTGATCCGCTTGCCCTGCGGCGCAGGCGGCGGGTGCTGTTCCAACATCCCCGTCAACCAACGGTTCAACTGCGCGGTCGTAATGCGACGGTTCCACACTTCATGCGCACGCAGGATCGCATCGTTCAACCGCTCCAACCCCTTACCCGTCTTGGCGGACACAGTGACAAGCGGCGCACCGCGCAGTTGCGGCAGCATCCGTTCAAAATCCAGCTTTAGCTTGCGCAGCTTGTCTTGCTTTTCGCCTTCCAAGTCCCATTTGTTCACGGCCAAAACCACCGCACGGCCTTCGCGCTCCGCCAAATCGGCAATGCGCAAATCCTGCTGTTCAAACGGGATATCCACGTCGATCAAGACGACGACAACCTCGGCAAACTTAACCGCGCGCAAACCATCGCTGACGGATAATTTCTCAAGCTTTTCTTGGACTTTCGCGCGTTTCCTCATGCCCGCCGTGTCAAAAATGCGCATCGGTGTCCCGCTCCACTCTGTTCGCACAGAAATGGCATCGCGGGTGATACCAGCCTCAGGGCCAGTTAGCAGACGTTCCTCACCAATGATCTGGTTGATCAACGTAGACTTCCCCGCGTTGGGGCGCCCAACAATGGCAACCTGCAATGGCTTTTCAACTGTGGGAACGCGCGGCGCGTCTTCATCATCCTCGCCGACATCCACATCCGTCTCAGGCGCGTCTTCCTCAGCTTTTGCGACATTGGCATCATAGATCGGGCGCAAGGCCTCCATCAAATCGACGAGGCCCTCGCCATGTTCGGCAGACAGACGGATCGGCTCCCCCAGCCCCAGCGCAAAGGCTTCTAGGATCGTCGCATCCGCCGCACGTCCCTCGGCCTTGTTCGCCGCCAAAATTACGTTGGCATTCTTCTTGCGCAGGATATCCGCGAAAACCTCGTCCGTCGGCAAAACACCTTGCCGCGCGTCGATCATAAATAAGCAAACATCAGCCATTTCCACAGCACGTTCCGTCAGCCGCCGCATCCGCCCTTGCAGGCTGTCGTCGGTTGCATCTTCCAGCCCTGCGCTGTCGATCACGGTAAAGCGCAAGTCAGCAAGCCGTGCTTCGCCTTCGCGCAAATCGCGCGTCACACCCGGCTGGTCATCCACCAGCGCAAGTTTCTTGCCAACCAAACGGTTAAACAGCGTGGATTTGCCGACGTTGGGACGTCCCACAATGGCGAGGGTAAAGCTCATAGTTTTCGGTTCCGATGTATCAGACCGGGCCGATACACCCTTTTGTCGCTAACGGAAAGCCACCAACTGCCCATCTTTGCTCACGACATAAAGCGTACCACCGGCAACAACAGGATGGCTGGCCGCACCGCCCGGTATCGCGACAGCGCCAGTTTCAGCGCCAGAGGTCGGATCAAAGCTGCGGATTTGCCCGTCAGATGACGCCACGATCAACCGCCCACCGGCAAGCACTGGCCCGTAGTGCGCGAACACCGTGCGCTGCTGGCGCAAACGGGTTTCCACAAATTCCGGCAATTGCGTACGCCAGATCGCAGACCCGTCTGCGGCATCTAGACGTGTCAGCTGGTTGAGGTCGTTAATCAGGAAAACAGACCCACCCGCTGGCCAGACCGGGCTGATCGACCCTTCTTCTGCAGTCCAAATCCGTTCCCCGTCAAAGCTGTTCAGCGCGACCAAGCGGCCAGAAAAATTTCCGACATAGGCCCGATCGCCCACCAAAACAGGGTCACCTGCGATGTCCGTGATATTGGCTGCCGCTTCGCCGATGCGATCACCGCTCACAATCGTGGACCAGCGACGCAACCCGCCAATGGGGAAGGCACCAACAACTTCACCAGATGGAAATGGGATTACAGCAATGTCTGAATTGGCAGCAACGCCCGCGCCACCGCCAAAGTTGCCAACAGAAGGTGTCCCGCTAATTTGCCAAGCAATGCGCCCGCTGTCAGCCTCTAGCGCCCATGCGGTGCTATCGCGGCCTACGACGTAGACAAGGTTTCCGCGAACCGTTGGCGCCGACGCCCCCGGTGCGTCCAGATCTTGCATCCACAGCGTTGACCCGTCTTGCGCGCTCAGCGCTGTTAGCGCACCAAAACCAGTGGTGACGTACACAACGCCATCCGCAGTGGCCAGCCCTCCACCAGACGCATCGTTTGCCCCATCGAGGCGCGGCGCAATGTTCATCGACCACAGCGTCGCACCAGATGTGCTGACGGCGGTCACCGTCGAACGCGCATCAAGCGTAAAGATGACGTCGCCTGCAACAACGGGGTCCGCGGTAATACGCGCCCTGCGACTGTCCCCCTCCCCGATATCAACGGCAAATATCTGCTGGATAGACGCCCCAAGCGCCGGATGTGTGATTTGATGCGTCGCAGAGCCATAACGATGCGTCCATTCTGCGTTGACCTGTTGCGCAGGCAGCGCGATTTGACGGGCTTCGTTGGTGAAATTTGTATCCCCTCGGATCGAAAGCCGCTCACCGGGTAGAATGATATCTCGTTCACCGCAGCTTGCCAGTAAGGCCGCGCAGGTAAGTGCAAAGCTTAGTCGGATTGTCACGGGCTGCTCCCCCTTTGGCGACTTTTGTCGCGCTATTGTCCGTCTTCTTCGGCGGCTACCTCTAGCGGCGCGCCTAGCGCCACAATCAGGGTTTGCGCGCGATCACGCAAGCCTTGTGTCACTTCTGCATCCTCTATGATGCGACGCAGCGCTGTAACAGCCTCGTCCGGCTGCCCTGCCGCAATCAGATCAAGGGCCAATTGTTCCTCTGCCATCATGCGCAACGATCCACCTGGCTGCGCCAGGGTTTCAAGTTTACTGGTTCTGCCGTCGCCTTCGTCCAAAAGCGCGGATTTAAACAGCGCGATGTCACGATAAATCGGATCAGCGTCATCGTTGCTGGCCAAAGCGTCCAAGGTGGCAAGCGCATCTCCGTTTTGCTCCGCTTCGACAAATGCGGCAGCGGACATCAGCGCAGCCACCGCGACGGCCGGGCCTTCAACCTCCACGTCGCTCAACGCTTGCGCGCGCGCAGCGGCGTCATCTTGGCTTACCGCCTCCAAAAGGCTATCGCCAACGGTCTGTGCCGCGGACGTCGTTTGCGCCTTGCGAAATTCGTTCCACGCCGCACCACCAACCAATAGGATCACAACAAGGGCTGCAATCCAGCCATATTTGCGCAGATAGCCGTAAAGTTCATCCTGACGGACCGCATCGTTCACTTCGCTAATGAAACTGTCTTGGTCACTCACGGCGGTGTCCTTTCAAAGAACGCTTGATTTGCGGTTACATATCGCGAAGCACAAGACATTGCCAAGAGGCGCAAAGACACGTCAATGAAAGTTTAGAAAAAAGCCGCTTGTCGCAACGATAGGCCAAGGCTAAATTGAACTGATCGGTTTAGTTTTAGAAATTATCATCTAAGTTATGTATGACGTCGTAACTCTGTCTATATGACCCTGAATGCAGACCCACATAATTGGGCGAAAAATAGGTTGTTCGAATGAAGATCGCACCCATCCTGACCGCAGTTTTGGTTTCAGCTGCACTTTACGTTGTTGTTTTCCAAAGAGATCTCTTAACCGGAAGCGCAGAACCCACGCAAGAAGCCAGTGCTGAAAGCATATCGCCTGACAGCACCTCACTTCAGACAGCAGAGGGTGATGATACAGCCGACCAGTCGATATCAGTCATCGCGATGACCTCAACCGCGCAAAAAATTGAAAGCGGGATCATCCTGCGGGGCCGCACAGAGGCCGCCCGTCAGGTGATGGTCGCCGCTGAAACATCTGGATTGGTGGCGTCAGAACCTTTGCGCAAGGGCACCTTTGTTAGCGAAGGCGACATAATGTGCCAACTTGACCCCGGCACGCGCGAAGCCTCCCTCGCTGAAGCCCGCGCCAGATTGACCGAGGCCCAAGGCCGCGTTCCAGAGGCTGAGGCAGGTTTGATAGAAGCCAATGCCCGCTTGGCTGAGGCGGAAACGAATGTAGCCGTTGCACGTCAAGGTGTGCGCGATGGGTTTTCAACTGAGTCCCGCCTCGTCAGTGCCGAAGCCGCAGCCGAGGCCGCAAATGCGGGTATCCAGCGGGCGATGTCACAGATCGCCAGCGCCAAAGCAGGCATCCAAGCCGCAGAAGCCGCCGTCGCAGGTGCAGAAACAGAGATCGGGCGTTTAACCATCACCGCACCTTTCGCAGGATTGCTGGAAACAGACACAACCGAACTCGGCACATTAATGCAGCCGGGCAGCCCCTGCGCGACGATCATCCAGCTCGACCCAATCAAACTGGTTGGATTTGTTCCAGAAGCCGACATTGCAAAGGTGGAATTGGGCGCTCTTGCCGGTGCGCGACTAACAGACGGGAATGAGGTCAGTGGCCAAGTAACGTTCCTGTCACGTTCCTCTGATCCAACCACACGCACATTCCGGGTTGAGGTCACAGTTCCAAACGAAGATCTCGCCGTAAGGGACGGTCAAACGGTGGAAATTCTGATCGCCTCAGAAGGTAAAATGGCGCACTTGGTGCCGCAATCTGCGCTGACGCTCAACGACGAAGGACGGCTTGGCGTGCGCACTGTGGCCCCTGATAGCACGGCGTTGTTCTATCCCGTGACGCTGCTGCGCGACACGGTGGATGGTGTGTGGATCAGCGACCTACCGGATAAGATTGATATCATTGTCCTTGGCCAAGAATACGTTATCGACGGCGTCCCCGTCGCGCCAACATTTAAGGAGGCCGAAGGATGACCGGTCTTGTCGATTGGGCCGCCTCACGGGCCCGGATGGTTATTGCGTTCATTGTCCTGTCGCTTATGGCAGGCAGCGCGGCCTACGTCGGCCTCCCCAAAGAGGGCGAGCCGGATATCGAAATCCCAGCGATCTTTGTCTCTGTCCCCTTCCCCGGCATTTCAGCCACCGACAGTGAGACCCTTTTGGTCAAACCGATGGAGACAGAGCTTGCCGACCTAGACGGACTAAAAACGATGAGCGCGACCGCGGCCGAAGGCTATGCAGGTGTGGCGCTTGAGTTTGATTTCGGCTGGGACAAAACCAAAATCCTCGCCGACATTCGCGATGCGATGAACAAGGCGCAGGGATCGTTTCCGCAGGGTGCGGAAAATTATTCCATCAATGAGATCAACTTTTCCGAGTTTCCGATCATCATCGTAAACCTAACCGGTCAACTGCCGGAACGCACGTTGGTGCGCGTCGCCAAAGACCTGCAAGAACGCCTCGAAAGCGTCGACGCGGTGCTAGAGGCCGGGCTGGCCGGTCAGCGCGATGAAATGCTTGAGGTTGTGATTGACCCACTCAAACTGGAATCCTACAACGTCACAGCGGGCGAATTGATCAATGTAGTCACGCAAAACAACCTGTTGATCGCCGCAGGCGAACTTAACGGGACAGCCGTCAAAATCCCGTCGTCCTTTGATGAAACCGCCGATGTCTATAACCTGCCTGTCAAAGTGAATGGCGACAGCGTTGTCACCCTTGGCGATTTGGCCACCATCCGCCTGACGTTCGAAGATCGCGTTGGCACCGCCCGGTTTAATGGCGTCAACACCGTCGCCTTGCAGGTGGTCAAACGCAAAGGCTTCAACCTGATCGACACCGCCGCCTTGATCAAAGAAACCGTCGAACTAGAACGCCAAAGCTGGCCGCCAGAACTGCAAGCCGCGATTGAAGTTGGCACCAGCAACGACCAATCCACCAGCGTGGATTCCATGGTCTCCCAGCTTGAAGGATCGGTTCTAACGGCCATCGCGCTCGTGATGATTGTGGTTCTGGCCGCCTTGGGCATGCGCCCCGCCCTATTGGTCGGCTTTGCGATTCCGACGTCGTTCCTGCTGTGCTTTGCCCTCCTTGCGATTATGGACATCACGATTTCCAACATCGTGATGTTTGGTCTGATCCTCGCCGTTGGGATGCTGGTTGATGGCGCGATTGTTGTGGTCGAATACGCCGACAAACGCATCCGCGACGGCGTTGGCCCCATGTCAGCCTATACGGAGGCGGCCAAACGCATGTTCTGGCCAATTGTCTCCTCCACCGGGACCACGCTGTGCGCCTTTTTACCAATGCTATTCTGGCCCGGCGTTCCGGGGCAATTCATGGGCATGCTGCCTGTCACGCTGATCTTTGTTCTATGTGCATCGCTTGTTGTCGCGCTGATCTATCTACCGGTTATGGGCGGCGTCACAGGCCGCATCAGCCGCGCATTTGAAAATCTGGCGACTTGGTTACGGTCCAAATACTCGTTGTTCGTTCGATTGGTCCTTGTCGCGGCGTCCATCGCAATTGTGTTCCTTGGCGCATCCATGCTGCTGGCCAATATGCGGGCCGTGGCAAGTGATATCTCTGTGATGCCGGGGGTCTTGGTGTTCCTGCTCGGTGCTATCGCCGTTTCCATCACCATGGACGCCGCGCGAACACCGCGCCAACCGACGCGCGTACGCGCGGGCTATCGCCGCTCTTGGTTCGGTAGTTTTATGCACTTTGTCACCGGCAATCCGGTCATGCCGTTTGTGACCATCGGTGCTGTCATGTTCTTTGTCTTTTCTGTCTTTGGATATTTTGGAGCCAACAACAACGGTGTTGAATTCTTTGTTGAGACAGAGCCAGAGCAAGCCATCGTCTATGTCCAGACGCGGGGCAACCTGACCTTGGAAGAAAAAGACCTTCTTGTCCAACAGGCCGAAGACGCGGTTCTGTCCCATCCCGGTGTGCGCAGCGCGTTTTCTTTCGCCGGTGAAGGGGGTCTGTCGTCCAACACCGGCGGCGCCGAAGGTCCCGCCGATGCCGTTGGGCAAATCCAGCTAGAACTGGTGCCATGGGCCGAACGTGCGGGCAACCCAGACCTAGATGGCAACGTCGTCATTGCCGAGCTTGAGGAACGGCTCTCCGGCCTGCCCGGTGTGCGGTTTGAAATCCTAAACCTTGCGATGGGTCCCGCCTCTGCCAAGCCTGTGCACCTGCGCCTCAAGGGCGAAGACTTTGATAATCTTTTGACCGCGGCCACAGCAGCGCGCGAACAGTTTGAAGGGACCGCCGGTCTGATCCAGATCGAAGACACAACACCCCTTCCCGGCATCGACTGGCAGATCGACGTGGACGTCGAGGCCGCTGGCCGTTTTGGCGCTGATGTCGCCACGGTTGGCGGCATGGTCCAGCTTGTCACGCGCGGCATCCTTTTGGATACGATGCGCGTGGATAGTTCAGATGAAGAAATTGAAATTCGTGTGCGCTTGCCTGAAAAAGACCGCGTGCTGTCAACCTTGGACAGCCTCAAGGTGCGCACATCCTCCGGTCTGGTGCCGCTGTCCAACTTTATCGAACGCGCCCCCGTCACCAAATTGGCAGAGCTGAACCGCACCGATCAAAAGCGCTATTTCGACGTTAAAGCAGCGGTCACAGGCGACATCGAAATTCTGCAAATGGTTCCACTAGGCGAAGACGGTGAGCCTGTTCAAGATGGGTTGATCGATGTCGGCTTTGGCTACGCAGTCAGCGAAGAAGAAGCAGCCAGCGGTGACCCGTATAATGTCACTCTCACCACACCAAGAGGCAGGCTCATGTCCCTCTTTTTTGACCCTGTGGTCACTCTCTACAATGTGCCCGAAGTTGCCCAGAATGTGGATCTTGATCTCGTGCAGAGCGAGCTTGATCGCGGCCAGGCACAAGTCCAACTCGTCCCCATGACCGCCAGCGAAAGAATTGGCCGCGTCACGGAATGGCTGGACACCGATCCTTTCCCAGCGGGCATCGAATGGGAGTGGACGGGTGATGAACAAGACCAAGCAGAAAGCGGCGCGTTCTTGCAGATCGCGGGTATTGCAGCACTTGGCCTGATGTTCATTATTCTGCTGGCTCAGTTCAATTCGTTCTATAATGCGATGCTTGTCTTGATGGCCGTTATTCTGTCCACCGCAGGCACCTTGATCGGGATGCTCGTCATGGACCAAGCGTTCTCGATCATTATGACAGGCACGGGGATCGTGGCCTTGGCCGGGATCGTGGTGAACAACAACATTATCCTGATCGACACTTATCAGGAATACAGCCGGACGATGCCACGCAAAGTCGCGATTGTGCGCACGGCAGAGGATCGCATCAGACCTGTTCTGCTAACCACAATCACAACGATGGCAGGCCTAGCTCCGATGATGTTTGGCCTCAGCCTCAACTTCTGGGATGGCGGCTATACCATTGATAGCCCAACCGCCCTGTGGTGGAAGCAATTGGCGACAGCGGTCGTCTTTGGCCTCGGCATCGCGACGATCCTCACCCTCGTGTTCACGCCGTCGATGCTGGCCATTCGCGTCTGGATCGAAGAGGCGCTTTACGCCACATTCATCAGAATTCGCGCGAGCAAAAAGAACGGTGTAAAGAACAACGTTCTGCGGGACCTAGAGCTCACCCGTGAGGCCAAGAAGATGGATGCGCCAACGATGTTCTGGACAGACGCGGATGAACCAACAACCCCCGTGCCACTCTCCCCAGTTCGTGCCGCAGAATGAGTGAACAGCGGCCCTTTCGGGGGGCCGCTGTTCGTTCACCCGACGCTTTAGACAGTAGAAACCTGTTCTTCGATCTGGCGGTTCCACAGATGGGCGTAACGTCCATTCTTGGCCAACAGTGCGTCATGGGTGCCGTCCTCAACGATCTCTCCGGCTTCAAGAACGATAATCCTGTCCGCGTCTTGAATTGTGGACAATCTATGCGCGATGGTGATGACGGTGCGTCCACTGCTCATCACGTCTAGCTCCGCCTGGATTTCCATTTCGGTTTCCGTATCCAGCGCGCTGGTCGCTTCGTCCAGCAAAAGGATCGGCGGGTTCTTGAGCAACGTGCGCGCAATACCGACCCGCTGCTTTTCCCCACCCGACAGCTTTAACCCGCGTTCACCCACCGTCGTGTCATACCCATCCGGCAGTGACATGATAAAATCATGGATCTTTGCGGCTTTGGCGGCACTACGGATTTCATCCTCGCTCGCGCCGGGGCGACCGTAGGCGATGTTGTAATGCACCGTGTCGTTAAAAAGCACCGTATCCTGCGGTACGACACCGATCTGGGCGTGCAGACTGTCTTGCGTCACATCACGCACGTCTTGCCCATCAATCAACAACGCACCGTCACCCACATCATAAAAACGGAACAAAAGCCGCCCAACCGTGGATTTCCCAGACCCCGAAGAACCCACAAGGGCGATGGTCTGCCCCGGTTGTGCGGTAAAGCTGATACCCTTTAGGATCGCCCGTTCCGCATCGTAGCCAAACTTGACATCGCGCAGCTCAACCTTGCCGCCGGTAACCTCCAGGTCTTTGGCATCGGGCTTGTCCACCACCTCGGCCGGTTGTTCCAAAAGATCAAACATATCGCCCATGTCGATCAAAGCTTGCCGGATTTCACGATACACCGTGCCAAGGAAATTCAACGGCATGGTGATTTGGATCATATAGGCGTTAACCAACACAAAATCGCCAACCGTGAGCGTACCCTTGTTCACGCCAATGGCCACCATGACCATAACCCCGACCAGCCCGGCTGTGATGATCAACGCTTGGCCAAAGTTCAGAAAGGCGAGCGTATAATTCGTCTTGACCGCCGCTTCTGCATATTTTTGCATGGCGCCATCGTAACGATCTGCTTCCCACCGCTCTGCGCCAAAATACTTGACGGTTTCAAAGTTCAGCAAACTATCAATGGCTTTTTGGTTCGCGTCCGTATCCTGATCGTTCATCACCTTGCGAATACGCACCCGCCATTCGGTCACCGCAAAAGTGAACCAAACATAAAGGAAGATAGTCACGACAACCACGACCAAATACCAAACGTCGAACTTGAAAAACAAAACAGCCGCAATCATCAACAACTGCAAAACAAGCGGCCCCACAGAAAACAGCAGGAACCGCAGTAAAAACTCAACGCCTTTCACGCCGCGTTCAATGATCCGGCTCAGCCCGCCGGTTTTGCGCGTGATGTGATAGCGCATAGAAAGCCGGTGTATGTGCGTGAATGTTTCCAGCGCCAACTGGCGCAGCGCCCTTTGCCCGACACGGGCAAAAATCACATCGCGCAATTGCTGGAACCCCACGGACATCAACCGCGCAAAACCATAGGCCAGCGTCAGACCAACCGCACCAAGACCAAGATAGGTTCCAACATCCGGTTGATCCGGCGCCATAATATCAACGGCTTGACTAAAAAATTGCGGGGTCAAGACGGCGATAACTTGGCTCGCGAACAAGGCGATCATGGCCAAGACGACCCGAACTTTAACCTCAACGTTCCCTTCAGGCCAAAGGTAGGGCGCGACGCGACGGATCACCGCCCACCCTTGGATGCGTGCATCGCTCATGTTGGCGTCGGTCTTTGGCAATGAGCGCATGAAATATCCTTTGGGTTCAGCGCACCTACATAGTGCGCTTCCACCCAATTCGCCAGAGCGTGCGTGCTATTCGTCGATCTGAGGCAGCACAAAAATCTGCCCCGGATAGATCAGATCAGGATCTCGGATTTGATCACTGTTGGCCTCATAGACCGCCACGAACATCACCCCTTGGCCATATTCTTCGCGCGCGATGGCCCAAAGCGTTGCACCGGGTTGCACCGTCCGCACCGCAACCTCAAAATCGTCTTGCGTAGTTTGATCGGCCAGCGCGGCGGCGACGGTTTCGGCTTCTTCTCTTTTGAACGGTGTTTCGATGCGCGATACGACCGTTCCCTCGGCGTCCAATTCGTCAATGCGCAGCGTGTAAATGCCGGTATCAATATCCGGCAAATCGGTGCGCCAATCCCGATCAGCTGTGATGCGAGACGACGTGACAGGTTTGTTGTCGATATAAACCTGAACAAAACCATCCGTGGAAGCACGCCCCGCCAAAAGAACCTCACCCGCGAGGTCATAGGTGATCGTATCAAGCGCAACCTGCGCAACCTGCGGCCCCGCACCAGACACGACTCGCACGCCATCTGCGTCGGCTACGAGGATTGTTGGTGTTTCTTCTTCGTCGCTCTCTTCAACATCGGCTGCCGGGTCAAGCGTGTCGCCGAAAATATCGGCTATGGCCTCGGTCACTTCGACGGATTCTTCGGTCTTGATGGCTTCTGCCAAATCTGGTGGATCAACAGGTTCGACGACCCTTGGTGTCGGCGCGGGTTCGGATACCTCTCCGGTGGTTGGCGATGGCTCTGGCTGCGGATTGGGGTCAATCGGATCGATCGGGGGATTGGCTTCCACGACCGCTGGTTCAGACAGGGCGATCACTTCTTCCTCATCCGCTGGGGTGGGTGGCGCAATCGCCCCGGCGATCACGGGTGCGTCTTCACTCTGCACTTCCGGGGCGGGGTCCTCTTCGGCAACCTCTGTCGCGCCAAAGGGTTCTATGAAATAGGTTTGCGTCATTCGCACCGCGTCGCCGTCAGGATCCGCGATCACGGTCAAGCTGCGCGATCGATCGGACGCAGCAAGGTCCAAGAAGGCGACAAAACTGCCAGTGCCGTCCGTGGCAACGCGTTCCACGACCCGCCCTGCGACAACAATATCAACCGCAGTTCCCGGGGCCGCACGCCCCGCAATTACGGCAAGGCCATCCGCATCAACGCGCAGACTATCAAGCGTCGGCATGATTTGGGGGTCTGGTATCGGCTCTGGCTCCGGGACGGGTTCAGGTTCAGGTTCAGGTTCAGGTTCAGGTTCAGGTTCAGGTTCAGAAAGCGCTACTATAACCTCTTCAGGTGCGCCAATCGGTTCTGCGCTTTCCTGCTCTGGCGCGGCCTCCACTATCTCTTTTGTCGTGACGTCTTCATCCAGGAAAACCGCCGCCAACGCGTCAACGTCTTGATCGGGCTGGAGCACAACAAAGGCACCAACGGCCGCCAAACCTGCCCCAACGGCAAGCGCACCAAGCCCGTATCGCGTTCCAAAATTATTCATGGCTTCGTTACCACCGCCCAAAATCACACTGCGCCGCGGCTTGTCCCCTGCCCAACGCTTGCGCGACCATATCAACAGCGCTACCCACGGTAAAGCAAGCTATGAGGGCTAAAGGCATGTCAGATTTCACAAAATCGGTCTGCGTCTACTGCGGATCCCGTGATGGGGTTAGTCCCGCTTATGCAAATGCCGCCGAAGATCTTGGCGCGCTTTTGGTAAAATCACAATGGCGTTTGGTCTATGGCGCGGGCGACGTTGGATTGATGGGGCGCGTTGCGCGAACCGTGCAGGCTGCAGGTGGCGTCACCTTCGGCGTTATTCCCACCCATCTGTTAGATTGGGAGGTAGGCAAACGCGATCTGGACAGTTTTGTCATTACCGAAACCATGCATGAGCGTAAAAAGGTCATGTTGATGAACGCAGATGCCGTCGTTGTTCTACCAGGTGGCGCCGGGAGCTTGGACGAATTTTTCGAAGCCCTGACCTGGCGCCAGCTTGGCCTGCATCAAAAGCCAATCGTTCTGCTGAACGTCGATGGCTACTGGGACCCGCTTTTGGCGATGATGAAACAGATCGTCGATCAGGGATTTGCCGATGATGACATATTGGCATTCGTGGATATTGTGCCCGACGCCAAGGGCGCGATTGCAGCTTTGGCCGCGCGTTTTGACTAGCTTATCCCGGATGCACGGCGTCTGCGGCGCGCACCAAGCACCCCAAACGCGCCGATCACAGGCAGCATCAATGCCAGGCCTGCAGGAACCGGGACAGCCGCAATTTTGATATCCCCGGTCAGTTTGAGGTTGTCGAAGGCCAAATCCTCGTCATTTCCATTCAGATCAAAAAAGCTCACCTGAATATCCAAAAGCGATCCATCGGCCAGCGAGGCCGCAAATTCGCTAAAGGCATTCGTGATTTCTGCACCATCCCCGACGCCATCAAAATCGGTATCAACGCGGGCGCGTTCATTGGTTTGATTGCCATCCACGCCCAGTTCAGATCGAATAGAAAAAACAGAATTGTACCCAGCCCCGTCGATCTGTGCGTCAATCTGGAAATTGGTTGTTGCATCCCAATCTTCGAATCCGTTGGTGGCGTCAGACTCCGCCACGAACCATGTCAGATTCAGGTTGGTGTGATCTGAAATATCGACGCCCACCCAGTCCAGCACAATTGTCCCACTCGCGGCCCCAGAAACGCTGTCGCTATCTTGGACCGTATAAAATTTGATGCCTTGCGTGCTGAGATACGTGACATCGCTGGGCAAGTCCGTACTGCCAGCCCGCCCAAAATAATCACCGTCAGCCACCGCTGTAAAGTTATCGGGAACATTGGACGTGTATGTCAGCACCGCATCTTCAAAATCCTCAAGCAGCAGCGTGGCCGCTTGAGATGTGCCGACCGAAGCAATGAACAAAAGTGTCGATGCAAAAAAAATGTTTTTCATAAAGTCGCCCTCACGTGATCATTGATCAACCGTAGCGGGGGCTGGTTAACATCGCGTTAACCAGGCTTGATAACTTCAGCGCATTTGGGTCAGCTCTTGAAACCGCTTCAGGCTGATGCTGGACCCACAGGCGATGATAGCCACCTTTCGCCCTGCCAATTCGCTGCGCAACGGGCTGCAAATTGCCGCCAGCGACGCCGCGCATGCGGGTTCAGCAACCATTTGCAAGACATCCAAATAGACACGCATTGCATCGCGCATTTGATCATCGCTCACATGCACCATCTGATCCACATGGGCCTTTGCCACGCCAAAAGAATAGGCCATCGCTTTCGGTGCGCCAAGGCTGTCGGCGATGGTATCAATACGCTCCAGGCTGACAGGTTCGCCCGCCACAAGTGACCGGGTCAGGCTGTCTGCACCAATGGGTTCGACGCCGATGACTTTGGCCTCAGGCTTTATCGCCTTGATTGCCGCCGCCATACCACTGATCAAACCACCACCACCAACGGGGATGACAAAAACCTCCGCCTCTGGCCAGCTTTCCACGTATTCGAGACCACAGGTCGCAGCGCCCAGCGTCATGTGTTCCCCTTCAAACGGATGCATCAGGGTCCTGCCCGCATCCGCGCCCTCCTCCATCGCGGCAAAGGCGGCGGCCATGTCCGGGCGCAGGATGACCTCTGCCCCCATCGCCCGGCACCGCTCAATACGCAGCGGATCTACCGCTTCTGGCATAAAAATCGTTGCAGCAACCCCCGCCGCTTGCCCTGCCCAGCCCACGGCCAGCGCATGATTTCCCCCGCTGGCCGCAACAACACCAGCAGCCTTTTGCGTCTTTGTCAGCCCAGCCATGCCAAGGTATGCGCCCCGCGCCTTAAAGGATCCGGCTTGCTGGAACAACTCCAGCTTGACCCGCACCTCGGCCCCCTCGGGCAGTAATCCGTCCCAGCGCGCTGAGGTGAGCGGCAGGACCGGCGTCTTGATCGTCACGTCGTCTAGGGCATCGGCCGCCGCGCGGATTTGGCTCAAGCTTGGACCGTTCATTTCGGCTCCCCCATAAAAAAGGCCCGCGAGGTGTCTCACGGGCCCTAAGCATCGTCAATGCAGCACGCGATTACATGCGGCTTGCAACGTTTTCCCAGTTGACCAGATTGTCGAGGAAGTTGGTCAAATAGACAGGACGCTTATTGCGGAAATCGATGTAGTAGGAATGTTCCCACACATCACACCCCAACAACGCCGTTTGACCAAAGCACAAGGGGTTCACGCCATTTTCCGTCTTGGTCACAGCCAAAGACCCGTCAGCATTCTTAACAAGCCAGCACCAGCCAGACCCGAACTGGCCCGCACCTGCGGCTGAAAACTGCTTTTTGAATTCATCAACGGAACCAAAGCTTTCGCTCAGCGCCTTTTCCAACTCAGATGGCATCGCCGATTTACCCGGCCCCATCATTTCCCAAAATTGGTTGTGGTTCCAAAGCTGAGAGATGTTGTTGAAAATACCATTCTGCGCCACGGCAGACTTGTCATATGTCCCGACAATGATCTCTTCGAGGGATTTACCCTCCCACTCTGTCCCTGCAATCGCAGCGTTACCGTTGGTGACATAGGCGTTGTGGTGCAGGTCGTGGTGGTATTCTAGCGTCTCTTTTGACATGCCAGCATCAGCAAGCGCATCGTGGGCGTAAGGTAGATCAGGAAGTTCGAAAGCCATATTGGGACCCCATCAGTTTGGTGTTTCGTTGGCCTTAAGAAAGCGCAAACGCCGTTGGCGTCAACCGTTAAGGTGGTCAACAGGCCCGGCTTTTGCCGATGCGGCCAATAAGTTAAACGTATAATCAGCCACAGAACGAAAACAAACCACCCGAAAACTGTCTTGGTCCACCTTCCAAAAGGCGGCGGCCACTTGGCCAAGTCGACTACGGCGCAACCTCCCGACCGGAAAATGAGCGGGGTCCAGATCAACGGGGGCCAGTTTCGCCAAAATCTCATGAACGTATTTCCCAGTCAGCTGGAACATCGCACGCGCATCCGAAACATCAAATGCAAGGAAATGACTGCCTTTCAACGCCTCTTGCGCCATGCTCAACGCCACTTCTGACGTCGCATAGGGCACCAAGATCAAAACTTCATCTGGTGACATCCAAGCAAGGCCGGTTTCCCCAGTCGTTGTCGCATGTCCTTTGGCAGGCAAATCATGGCCGGTCAGATCACGGCAAATGGCCGCGATCTTGGGATCGGCCAGATCACCGCGCAGCGTGATCATGCCACAAAGACCCATTTCCTGAATGGTGACGACCCCCTCGGCGGTTCGACCCTGTAGGGCGCTGATCACATCAGACATTTTGCTTCTCCCCATCTGAGTCATAGAAAACGGGGCTGACGATCTTGGTCGGGATCGGATCACCACCGATCTGGTTGAATTCGATAACCTCACCCATGCGATCGGGCCCGTTGTGCACCAGCCCCATCGCAATGCCCTTATTCAGCGTCGCCGAATAATAGGTCGAGGTCACACGCCCCTGCGTGTTGCCTTGCCCGTTGGCGTTCGTCCCCTCCGCAATGGCATATGCGCCATCCGGCAGCACGGACCCATCAACGGTTTCTAGCCCCACCAGCTTCCAACGATCCGGGCTCGCCATATAGTCGCGTTCTTGCGCGCGCTTGCCGAGGTAGTCGTCCTTCTTTTTCGACAAAGCCCACTGCAGGTTCAAATCCTGCGGGATGACCGTGCCATCGGTTTCATCCCCGATCATGATGAACCCCTTTTCAGCCCGCAAGATGTGCAGGGTTTCGGTGCCATATGGCATAACCCCAAACTCTTGCCCCGCATCCATCAAGGCATCCCACAGCGCCTGCCCCTGTCCGGCAGGCACTGCAATCTCATAGGACAATTCCCCTGAAAAACTAATGCGATAGGCACGAACATCAAAACCGCCAAGGGTACCATCAGCCCATTGCATGAACGGCAAGGCATCCTTGCTAACATCCATACCGCCCAGCTTTTCCAAGACCTGACGCGCCTTGGGGCCCACAACCGCGATCTGGCCATATTGTTCGGTGACATTCCCGACATAAACCTGCCAGTCCCACCATTCGCATTGCAACCAGTCTTCCATCCAGCCGTGAATGCGTTCAGCGCCGCCAGTGGTCGTGTGGCACAGCCAAGTGTCTCCGTCGATGCGCGCAACGACCCCGTCGTCCATTAGAAATCCGTTTTCAGAACACATCAGCCCGTATCGGCACTTCCCCACCGCAAGATTGGACATCATGTTGGTGTACATCATATCCAAAAACTTGCCCGCGTCCGGCCCCTTAACGATCAGTTTCCCGAGGGTAGACGCATCTAGCAGACCGACGTTCGTTCGGGTATTGATCACCTCGCGGTTCACAGCATCATGCACGTCTTCGCCGCTGCGCAGATACGCGAAAGGGCGCTGCCACGCGCCGACAGGTTCATTGTCTGCACCATTGGCATCGGACCAGTCAGAAATCGGCGTTTTGCGGATCGGCTGGAATAAATCACCCTTTGCCACACCTGCGATGACAGACATCGAAATCGGTGTATAAGGCGGGCGAAATGTTGTTGTACCCACATCCGGAATATCACTGCCCAAAGCAATAGAAAGCGTGGCAAGACCATTGATATTGCTCAACTTACCCTGATCCGTCGCCATGCCAAGCGTCGTATAGCGTTTGGCATGTTCAACGCTTTCAAACCCTTCTTGTGCTGCCAGTTGCACATCGCTCACTTTCACGTCGTTTTGAAAATCAAGCCATGCCTTGGATCGCAAATCATACCCTGCTTTCGCAGGCATCATCCAAACCGGCATTAGCGGTTCTTCGACGGCATCCTGACCAACGGGCGCATCCGCATTGCGTGGCGTGGCGCCACTGGCTTTCGCGGCTACGCGCCCCGCTTCCAAGGCATCCTTCAGCACATCGTCGGTGCGCAAATGGCCATTGGCGGTCCCTGCGCAGCTGACAAATGCCTCACCCGTGGCACCCTTTGGCGCCTTTTCAGGATCAGGGCGGAACATCGTTTGCGCCTCATCCCAAATCAACTTGCCACCACAATGGGACCAAAGATGCACAACGGGGGACCAACCGCCCGACATCGCAACGCAATCACATTCGATCAGATCTAACGCGCCACCAGTCCCATCCTGCAAACCGACGTAAACGCCTTTAACCTCTTTGCCACCTTTCACCTTGACTACAGCGCGCGCGGTTTCCACCGGAATACCCAAGGCCCGCGCTTGCGCAGGCAACGCGCCGTTGGCCTCTGGTCGCGCATCGATCACCGCAGGCACATCAAGGCCCGCTTCCTTCAACGTGATCGCCGTGCGATAGCCATCATCATTGTTGGTCACAACCACCGTACGCTTACCAACCGAAACGCCGTAATTCACCGTATAGTCGCGAACAGCAGACGCCAAAAGAACGCCAGGAATGTCATTACCTGCAAAGGACAAAGGCCGCTCAATCGCACCAGATGCCACAACGATCTGCTTGGCCCTGATCCGCCAAAGTCGATGGCGCGGACCATCCGTTGGGCCATGATCGCCCAACCGCTCATAAGCCAGTGCATACCCGTGATCATACACACCTGCGCCCATACACCGCGTGCGCATGGTGACGTTGGGCATATTATCAAGCTCGGCAATCCGCGCATCAATCCAGTCTTGCGCGGGTCGATCGTTGATCATTGCGCCATCCACTGGCGCACGACCGCCCCAATGGGCAGTTTGTTCCATCAACAAAACACGTGCACCAGAACGCGCTGCGCCAAGCGCTGCAGTTAATCCGGCAATCCCACCACCGACAATCAGAACATCAACTGCACAATGAAAATGCTCGTACGTGTCCGGATCACGCTCTTTCGGGGCTTTGCCAAGACCTGCGGACTTGCGAATAAACGGTTCATAGACGTGTTTCCACAACGGGCGCGGATGAATGAACATTTTGTAATAAAAACCAGCCGGCAAAAATCGCGCGAGTTTACTGTTCACCGCACCAACATCAAAATCCAATGACGGCCAGTGGTTTTGCGATTCCGCTACCAGCCCGTCGAACAATTCTTGTGTGGTGGCCCGCTGGTTCGGCTCAAACCGATCCCCTTCGCCAAGGTTCATCAGCGCGTTGGGTTCTTCTGCACCGCTACCCACAACGCTGCGCGGGCGGTGATACTTAAACGACCGCCCCATCAACATCTGACCGTTCGCCAGCAAGGCAGAGGCCAGCGTGTCGCCCTGCACACCCTTTAAGGTTTTGCCATTAAAGGTAAAGGATACGTCCTTGTTTTTATTGACAAAACGACCACCCGCGGCCAATCGCATGCTCATGACAACGCCCCCCATGTCCAGCCGGGACGCTTTTTGGTGATCTTGTCACGTATGTCCTTTGGCGGCTCAAGCGTTTGTGCAGGATAGGTTCCAAAAACCTCCAGCGTTTGGGTGCAACGTGCCGCCAAAAACCATTTTCCGCAGCCATAAGTGTGATGCCAACGCTCAAAATGCACGCCCTTTGGGTTCTCGCGCATGAAAAGGTAGCCTTCAAATTCCTCATCGCTCGATCCAGGGCCAAAGCGTTTGAGATGCGCCTCCCCACCTGCGTGCAGGTCGGTTTCATCCACGTCTTCGCCGCAGCACGGGCAGTACAGTGTTAACATTACACGTCTCCTTGAGACGGCGCGCGCATCAGCACGGCGCACAATCGACAAAATTGCGCCAGACATCGGAGGTTGCAACTATTGGTTGATATTTTCACTTGGCTCCACCACCGTTGAACGTTACGCCATACTCATGGAAATCGTGTTTTATATTTTGATCATTACCGCCTTTATCGCTTTTGTCGCTTGGCTGTTTCAATCGCGTCCCGCTGCAAAGCACAAAACCGGCACCGGCGCGCCCATGTCGCATCAGCAAAAACAGTTGGACCATCAAGAGCGCGAAAAGCGATTGATCAATTTCAAAGACCATTAATGCGCCACCCCTGCAGCGACGCTTTCATCGATAAACTTGCCCCGGCCAAACCGGTTCATGTCAAACTCCTCGGTTAAAGGCGAATGGCCTTTCGCCATCAGCTCGGCCATCGCCCAGCCCGACCCCGGAATCGCTTTGAACCCGCCCGTGCCCCAACCACAATTCACAAACACCCCTTCAACAGGTGTCTTGGACAAAATCGGGGATCGATCCCCCGTCACATCCACGATCCCGCCCCACTGGCGCAGCATTTTCAACCGCGCGATCATGGGAAAGGTTTCGACCAGCGCGCGCACGGTTTCTTCGATGTGATGAAACGACCCGCGCTGCGTGTAATTGTTATATCCATCTGTGCCGCCACCAATCACCATCTCGCCCTTGTCAGATTGCGACATATAGCCATGAACCGTGTTGGCCATCACAACGATATCCATGCAAGGTTTGATCGGCTCTGACACCAGCGCCTGCAACGCCACGCTTTCAATTGGCAGCTGAAACCCGGCCATGTTGGCGACGTGACTTGCGTGCCCGGCAACCACCATCCCAAGTTTATCACAGGCGATATCACCGCGCGTGGTGTTGACGCCCGTCACGTTGCCAGCGCTGGTGGTCACCCCAGTGACTTCGCATTGCTGGATGATATCCATCCCCATATCGCTGCAAGCGCGCGCATACCCCCACGCCACAGCATCGTGACGCGCAGTCCCACCGCGTGCCTGCCACAGCCCGCCAAGCACCGGATAGCGTGGCCCATCAATGTTCATGATCGGGCAAATTTCTTTGACCTCGGCGGGTTCGATCCAGCGTGTTTCGACGCCTTGCAACGCGTTGGCGTGTGCTGTGCGCTTGTACCCACGGATTTCATGCTGCGTCTGGGCCAACATCAAAACCCCACGCGGGCTAAACATGACGTTGTAGTTCAGATCTTGGCTCATCGTCTCATATAGCGAGCGCGACTTTTCATAAATCGCCGCAGACGGATCTTGCAAATAATTGGATCGAATGATCGTGGTATTGCGCCCAGTGTTCCCACCACCGAGCCAGCCTTTTTCCAGCACAGCAACATTTGTGATGCCAAAGTTTTTGCCAAGGAAATACGCCGTTGCCAGACCATGCCCGCCAGCACCGATAATGATCACATCATAGCGTTTCTTGGGTTCAGGATTGCCCCAAGCGCGAGTCCAGCCAACGTGTTGGCGCAACGCTTCTTTTGCAATGGCAAAGGCGGAATAGCGTTTCATGTTTGGCGATTCCCAAATGGCTTGGCTACTAGTCGTTTTTCGCGTGTCTGACGACGTGAAAGGATACCCAGACCGTCACATAGCCCGTCTTTTGCGACAAGCGGTTTGAATGCGCCATGCGCGAATGGTCGCAAAGGGTTTTCATCCGTCTTCACCAGCCCTACTTTGCCCCTAAGAAACAAAGGATCTGGCACGTGATATTTTGGCTGATTTCGATTGCGATGTCCTGTGCGATTGCCGGGATCATTATCGCCCCGGTGCTAAGGGCGAAAGAGGGTGAGGTCACCTCCCCCGATGTCGACCTCTACAAGTCCCAACTGGCTGAGTTGGACAACGACATCGCGCGCGGCGTCATGTCTGGGGCTGAGGCAGAACTGGCCCGCACCGAAATTGCACGGCGACTGCTGGCGGCCAGCAAATCCGTGGAAAGCTCCACCACAGCCCCCTCAGGCGCCAATCGCATTGTCGCAGGGGCAAGCGTTGTTGTCATTCTCGCGGTGTCGCTTTGGGCCTACAACTCCATAGGCGCACCGGGTGAGCCGGATCAACCACTAGCAGCACGTCACGCGATGGCAGAACAGATGCGCGAGAACCGCCCATCCCAAGCAGAGTTTGAGGCCGCAGCCCCCCCACCACCAGAAGTGGATGCGCCAGTGGACTATATCGCAAACGTGGAACAGCTCCGCGAAATAATGCCCACACGACCGGATGATCTGCGGGGTTGGACGCTACTTGCATTCCATGAAACCGAATTGCTGAACTACAGCGCTGCCGCCCGCGCCCAATCGCAAGTCTTGCGCATTACAGAAGCGGAAAACATCGACGACATGGTCCGCCTTGTCGATCTTTTGGTTGCAGCCGCCAATGGTCACGTCTCGCCCGAGGCGGAAAACGTGGTACGCCAAATACTCGCCCGCGACGAAGACAACATCCCGGCCCGTTATTACCTTGGTGCGCTACATAATGCGACAGACCGGCCTGATATTGCGTTTGGACTTTGGCGACCGCTTTTGGACAACGCACCCGATAGCTTTCACGTCGCACTGGCCCGCGAACAAATCGAGGATGCGGCGTTTCGTGCGGGGACCGATTACACACTGCCAACAACCGCAACCCGCGGACCAAGCGCCGAAGACATCGCCGCCGCTGAAGGGATGAGCGAGGAGGATCGAAATATAATGATCGGCGGTATGGTCGCAGGGCTTTCCGACCGCCTTGCCAATGAAGGCGGCACTGCAAGCGATTGGGCCCGATTGATCAGCGCTTATGGCGTTTTGGGCGACACGCAGGCCGCCGCAGACATCTGGGCCGAAGCGCAAACCGCCTTTGTCGGCAATCCATCAGCCATCGAAGAATTGCGCGCGGCTGCCATCAGCGCAGGCGTCGCAGAATGATTTTCGAAACACTTGATGAGGCCGCGCAGTCGTTACAACCGATGACGCCTATCGCCGGATTGGACCTAGGGACCGTGACTATCGGCGTTGCCGTATCCGATCGCCTTTTGACCGTGGCAACACCCGTTGAAACCATCAAACGCAAGAAATTCGGCATTGACGCCGCCGCCCTCCTCGCGCTGCTAGATCAGCGCGAGGTCGGCGCGATTGTTCTGGGCCTGCCGCGCAATATGGACGGCAGCGAAGGACCACGCGCCCAGTCAACGCGCGCCTTTGCCCGTAACCTTGAAAAGCTGACGCCAATGACAATCACATTTTGGGACGAACGTCTGTCCACCGTCGCAGCTGAACGCGCGTTGCTAGAGGCGGATACGTCCCGCAAACGTCGCGCAGAGCTGATTGATCACGTCGCGGCCAGCTATATTCTGCAAGGAGCGTTAGATCGGCTCGCCCATATGAGGACGCAATGACCGACGATATTTGGAAACGCGATGAGATCGAAAGCCCATGCATCAAGATTTGCGTGATCCATCCTGCCACGCGCCTATGCACCGGGTGTTTGCGCAGCATGGATGAAATCGGCACATGGTCACGGATGACGCCAGACCAAAGGCGCACGGTGATGGCGGAATTACCAGAACGACAGTCCAAACTCACCAAACGTCGGGGTGGCCGCAGCGCGCGCATAAAGCCAGAGCCTTAAGGATCAGAGGCAATCATCCGCTCAAAGATTGCGGAAACACAAAACACTTGTCACGGCGCAACATAATCCAAAGCGGTGTTCCCGGTTTCGGCAAAAAGACCGAAGGCACAACCGCGCGCATGACAGACCGATCATAATCCATCGTAAATTCAACAAGGCTCTCATTGCCCATAAACCGCGCACGCTGCACGATTCCACGCGCAGGCGTGCCTTCCATCGGCGTTGGATTTGGGCCACGGCCATGACGATCGAAATCAATCTTTAGATGCTGAGGGCGAATGCAAATGTCGACCCACGTGCCATCCGACACCCCGGGCGTCAGGAATTGACCAAAAGGCGTATCCGTCAACGCCCCTTTAACCTGACCACTGATCACATTGATATCACTAAAGAATTCCGCAGCCCCCAAATCAACAGGCGTGTTGTAGATATTATAGGGTGCGCCCCGTTGGACAATGACCCCATCCCGCATCAAGGCAATCTCATCCGCCATGCGCATCGCCTCTGCCGGCTCATGGGTCACAAGCAGCACAGCCGTCCCTTCATCGGTTAGCACTTCCAAGGTTTCATCGCGAATATCGTCGCGCAATCGGTCGTCCAACCCAGAAAACG
Source organism: uncultured Paracoccaceae bacterium (assembly GCA_937922155.1). Classification (GTDB taxonomy): domain Bacteria; phylum Pseudomonadota; class Alphaproteobacteria; order Rhodobacterales; family Rhodobacteraceae; genus Cognatiyoonia. Next base: position 68,274 of record CAKZVL010000049.1, read on the forward strand.
GTTCATCCATCAACATCACTTTCGGACGCGGCGCCAAAGCTCGTGCAAGGGCCACGCGCTGCTGTTCGCCCCCCGATAGTTCATGCGGATAACGATCAATGTAACGCTGCATCCCAACTTTTTCCAAAAGCTGCGGCACCCGAACCCGCGCGTCTGCTTTGGACAAGCCAAAGGCCACGTTGCGTGCAACGCTCAGATGCGGGAACAGCGCGAAATCTTGGAACATCAGCCCAACGCCGCGGTCCTCAGGCGGAACCGACAGCCCATCGCCCGCCATTTGGTGCCCATCAACAAAGATGTCCCCAGAATCCGGCGCCTCAACCCCCGCAATAATGCGAAGTGTCGTCGACTTTCCGCACCCCGACGGCCCCAGCAGGCACGTCACCTGCCCTTGCGGCACGGTCAAGCTGACATCGGACACGATACGACGTCCTGCGTAGGATTTCCCAATATTGGACAATTCTAAACGGGCGTTGGCTGTCACAAGTTATTCCAGAGAAAAACAATAAGGTATCTGCTAGCTACAGACTGCGCCGCGAAAAAACAAGTAACAGATCAAATCGTCGCGTTCACAGCGCCCCCATCCAAAACCACATTCTGTCCGACGATGAACCCCGCATGCTGCGAACACAAAAATGCACAAGTCGCCCCAAACTCATCCGGCGTACCATAGCGATGCGCAGGAATGGTGGCTTCGCGATTCTCGCGCGCCTCCTCCATGCTGATTCCTTGGGCCTTAGATACGCCTTCGTCCAAGCTGGTAGCACGATTTGTGGCGTGGATTCCTGGCAGCATATTGTTGATATTCACACCGAACTGAGCAACTTGGCGAGAGGTTCCAGCAACATATCCCGTCAGTCCCGCGCGCGCTGAATTGGACAAACCAAGTTGCGGGATCGGAGCCTTTACCGATTGCGACGTGATGTTAACCACGCGCCCCCAACGCTTGTCGATCATACCCGGCAGCAACGCTGTCATCATGGCAATAGGGGCAAGCATATTAGCATCAAGTGCGGCGATAAAATCATCACGGCTCCAGTCAGACCACAGACCCGGCGGCGGACCACCCGCATTATTGACCAAAATATCAACACCTTGCGCTGCTTTGATTAGGGCCAGCCGGCCATTTTCGGTTGCAACGTCTGCGGCAACCGCCTCGACAGTGACATCGTATTTCGCGCGCAGCTCTGACGCGGTATTTTCCAAAACATCCGCCGTGCGCCCGTTCAAGATAACGTTGACACCAGCCCCAGCCAAAGCTTCGGCGCAACCGCGACCCAAGCCTTGCGATGACGCGCAGATCAGCGCTTTTTTACCTTTTATTCCCAAGTCCACAATTTTGCCCTCCTTTTGCGTTAACTTCGAACTAACACGAACAAGGTAAACTGCAAATCAGCGACCCTTGCGGATGGTGATGTAAACGTTTGGGCTGCAATGGCTGCCCGTGTTGGGTGAAGAAGGTAGTTTTATGGTCGAAGGCGTGAAATCGCGACAGTCTTTACCGGTTTACCGGTCAAATCATTTCGTCGCCACCGACGGTGTCGCCGAAGGGGATGGAATTTCGTTCGCTGATGAACTGATCTTGGATGATGTTTATCAATTGCGCCACGCCGCCAAACGCCAGATGCTTCGCTTGAATGTAGACGGACAAGACGGGTTCAAAATTGCCGGCGGCAGCGCCATTGGAATTCCCGGCAGTATCGTCGTGCTGGATTGCTGCATCACTCTGATGGCCACCGATGGAACCACCTTAGAAGCCCTCATTCTGGTGGAGCTGCAGCCAGACGGCGTCGAAGACGTCTATTTCCTGCCTCTGGCAGAGCTTCATGTGGGGGCCGATTACCGGCTGGTCGGCTTAGACCGGCACGCCGCGACCAAGCGACTGGCAGAAGTGGCTTGTGTATCTTTCAGCCGTGGCACGAACATCACCATGGCTTCCGGCCTTCAGGTCCCGATCGAGGATTTGAAAGTTGGCGATATGGTTCTGACCCGCGACGATGGCCCGCAGCCTGTGCGTTGGGTTGGCCAAACGACATTGCGCGCAGTTGGCGAATTCGCCCCGGTCATGATCAAAAAAGGAACGCTGCACAACGTTCGCGACCTGATGTTAAGCCCAGATCACCGCATTTTCGTCTATCAACGCGAGGACAAGCTGGGCGCCGGTCGTAGTGAGGTTTTGATCAAAGTGCGTCACTTGATGGACGGCGAAACCGTTTATCAACAGGACGGCGGATTTGTTGATTACTTTCAGCTCCTGTTTGATGATCACCAGATTATTTTCGCAGAAGGCATCGCAGCGGAATCCTTGTTAATTGATCCACGGACACGCGCCGCCATTCCAGATGATGCAGAAGCATCACAAAACGAACATCAACATCGCGTGCATTTGGATTACGAGGTAAAGGAAAACCTGATCCCTCAAAGAGATGCGGTCGGCCTTTTGCGAAAGGCGTCGTTCTAACTAATTCTGAGCGCCCGAAAACGACCCGTCAAAGACGTCGACCCCCAGATATGTTGTGACATTTCCATACGCCACACCCGACACAATGCTCGCATCCTGACCTTTGAAATCCCCGCTGACGTTTCCAGCAATAACGGAATTGCGCAAACCATCGCCCGATAGCGTCCCGCTAATCCCTGCCCCAAAGGTATAATCAATCGTCGTATCGGTTGAACGTTCCAAAATCCCATCAGTCAAATAGATCCGCCCCAAAACGCTGTCCCCTGTCGGCCCGCTGAACCCATCCGCGTGCCCCGTCATCGCGCCCAGATTAGAGGCGAAATCGACGGTCAGAGACAAATCGCCCAGATAGGTTCCCCGCGCCGCACCCGGTTCGGCCCCATTGGGCAGGTTCAATGACAGAAAACCAGAATAGGTTGCCCGTCCATTGATCGGCAAACTGCCCGGGTCCGTAATAACGTCATCGTCCCCCATATCACCCAACGCCCCACTGCCAGAGCCATTGCCAGAACAGCCAACCGCCAAAACCAGCAATCCCAAGACCATCATTCGAAACAAAACCATCATCGGCAAACGCTGCCAGATCACGGTTAATGACAGGTAAACTAAACCCGTAATTGCCACATCATTTTTACATATCTACTTGCTTGCGGCATCCCAGCCATTGCCAAGGTGGTGCGTAATAACTACCACCCTGCTCATGAACAACCGTGCCGAACTCCCTCCTGAAATTGCCCGCCGCCGTACCTTTGCGATCATCTCGCATCCGGATGCGGGGAAAACGACATTAACTGAAAAATTCTTGCTGTATGGTGGCGCGATCCAGATGGCGGGTCAGGTCCGCGCAAAAGGAGAAGCGCGCAGAACACGTTCCGACTTTATGCAAATGGAAAAGGACCGCGGCATTTCTGTCAGCGCGTCCGCGATGTCGTTTGATTTTGAAAAATACCGCTTCAATCTTGTGGACACGCCCGGTCACTCGGACTTTTCTGAGGATACCTATCGCACGCTCACCGCGGTTGATGCTGCAGTGATGGTGATTGACGGCGCGAAGGGCGTGGAAAGCCAGACGCAAAAACTGTTCGAAGTATGCCGCCTGCGCGATCTCCCTATCTTGACGTTTTGTAACAAGATGGACCGCGAAAGCCGCGACACATTTGAGATTATTGACGAAATCCAAGAAAACCTCGCCATAGACGTGACCCCTGCGGCATGGCCCATCGGCGTCGGCCGCGACTTTATCGGCACCTACGACATCCTGCGCGACCGGCTGGAATTGATGGACCGTGCGGATCGCAACAAGGTCGCCGAAAGCGTCGAAATCAATGGCCTTGATGATCCAAAACTGGAAGAGCTTGTTCCCGCAGATTTGTTGGAAAAGTTCCTAGAAGAAATCGAAATGGCAAAAGAACTTTTGCCCACGCTGGATCATGAAAGCGTGCTGAATGGATCGATGACACCGATTTGGTTCGGTTCCGCGATCAATTCCTTTGGCGTCAAGGAACTGATGGATGGCATCGGCACCTATGGCCCCGAACCGCAAGTCCAACGCGCCCAACCCCGTGAAATCGCACCCGAAGAAAAAAAGGTCGCAGGCTTTGTTTTCAAAGTTCAGGCGAACATGGATCCAAAACACCGCGACCGCGTCGCGTTCGTGCGCATGGCATCAGGCCATTTCACCCGCGGTCAAAAACTAACCCACGTGCGCAGCAAAAAGATTATGGCCATCACCAACCCGGTCATGTTCCTCGCCTCTGACCGGGAACTGGCAGAGGAAGCATGGGCCGGTGACATCATCGGCATTCCCAACCACGGGCAATTGCGCATCGGCGACACGCTGACCGAAGGCGAAGCCATTCGCGTGACAGGCATCCCGTCCTTTGCGCCCGAACTTCTTCAGGCTTGCCGCGCCGGCGATCCGCTCAAGGCAAAGCATCTGGAGAAAGCGCTGACGCAATTCGCCGAGGAAGGCGCTGCAAAGGTGTTCAAACCGACCTTTGGCTCTGGCTTTATCGTCGGCGTCGTGGGCGCATTGCAGTTCGAAGTGCTCGCCAGCCGGATCGAGATGGAATACGGCTTGCCCGTCCGCTTTGAACAATCCCAATTCACCTCCGCCCGCTGGGTGCATGGGGAAAAGGTCGCCGTGGACAGATTTGCCGAAGCCAACAAACAACACATCGCAACCGACAACGACGGCGACATCGTATTCTTGACCCGCCTGCAATGGGACATCGACAGAGTTGGACGGGATTATCCAGACGTCACGCTCAGCGCGACCAAAGAAATGATGGTCCAATAGCCAAAACGCCTGCAAAACCTGCGGAAATAGCATCTCGCTCACGGAATTGTAACATTGTTACATCCGCTTCCGGCAGTTTCGAATGGCTATTTTTGAATATCAATCAATAGGTTGTCTGCCTGCCTTTTGCCGTCCCTTAGATCGACAGTTTCGAAATTCGAAACGATAGATTTCATTGTGGCCATTCCGGCAACAACATTGTTAGCTTTACCCTAGGGATGTTAACTCGGGGGAAGAAACTATGTTGAAAAACGCGCTCATGGCTGCACTTTTGGTCGCCACACCATTCGCGGCGCAAGCAGCAACGATCAATGACGGTACATATTCTGCAACAGATCACCGCGGAAAGGTGGGAATGTGGATACCAAATATCATCAGCAGCACCGATAGCGGCACGACCACTTACAATACCAACTACACGCTGTCCGGGACGACCTTTGTAGTAGATGGCGCGCAGGCGACCTTAAACGGAAGCGCCAAAAACACACTTGATTCCAATCTCGCGTTTAACTTTCAAATGCAGTTCAAGTTGTCGACAGCCGCCAACTCTGGCTATTGCCAGTTCGAACCGGGCGCGGGTGGGCAAATCGCCGATCCGGGATGTGGTAGTGCCTATTCCCTGGGCCTTATCGCCAATGGCGATGTCACGCCCAGCGATTGGGACTTTTTCAATCTCACCAGTGGAACCTTCACAGGGACCGATCTATTGGCTGGCGTCACGTACGACATCGTCGACAAAAGTGACCACCTACCACAAGTGGGCATTGGCGGTAATGGTAAGGACATCGATCAACTCGGTATGGCCATGTGGTTCGACTACACGCGCACTGACACGCTTGGCACATCTATGTTTGGCGACTACGAAATCGCAAGCATGGGCAGAGGGGACGTTATCGTTGATCTTGCGCAAATGCCGCTGCCGGCCGCTGGTTGGCTGCTAATTGCAGGGCTTGGCGGTATGGCCATTGCAGGGCGTCGCAAGAAGACCGCTTAAACCAAACAACAACGCATCAAGACAGGGCATCCCGTCTGGGGTGCCCTTTTTACGTCAAATTGCGGCATATTGCGCCGAAACCCTCAAATCCTTGACCTTTTTGCGGAAAACACCTAAGCGGTTCATCAGTCGAACGCCCGGCAATACGGTCAGGGCGGGCCGCCAAGATTTGCGGCCATGTGCCGCAATTCTTGAAAGGGCTACATGACTAAATTTTCTGACCTGAACCTTGATAAAAAGGTTCTGAAGGCCGTCGTCGAAACTGGCTACGAAACCCCGACCCCAATCCAAGCTGGCGCGATCCCGCCCGCATTGGAAGGCAAGGACGTTCTTGGCATCGCCCAAACGGGTACAGGCAAAACCGCAAGCTTTACGCTGCCCATGATCACGCTTTTGGGTCGCGGCAGGGCACGTGCGCGCATGCCCCGTTCACTGGTTCTGGCCCCCACGCGGGAGCTGGCCGCACAGGTGGCCGAAAACTTCGACACCTATGCCAAATATACCAAACTCACTAAGGCGCTCTTAATCGGCGGCGTCAGCTTTAAAGAACAAGACTTGCTCATCGACAAAGGCGTCGATGTTCTGATCGCGACACCCGGTCGCCTGCTTGACCATTTCTCGCGCGGCAAACTGATCTTGTCGGATGTTAAGATCATGGTCGTTGACGAAGCCGACCGCATGCTCGACATGGGGTTCATTCCCGACATCGAAGAGATCTTTAAGAAAACACCCTTCACCCGTCAAACCTTATTCTTCTCCGCCACCATGGCGCCCGAGATTGAACGGATCACAAACACCTTTCTATCCGCCCCTGTAAAGGTTGAGGTCGCCCGCGCAGCGACAACGAACACCAACATCAAACAAGGTGTGGTCATGTTCAAAGCGTCGCGCAAGGATCGCGAAGGCACCGAAAAACGCGCGCTGTTACGCAAACTGATCGAAGGCGAAGGCGACGCTTGCACCAACGCGATCATCTTCTGCAACCGGAAATCTGATGTAGATGTGGTTTCTAAGTCATTGAAAAAATATGGCTATGACGCGTCGCCCATTCACGGTGATCTGGATCAATCGCACCGCACACGCACCCTTGATGGGTTCCGCGATGGATCGTTGAAATTCCTTGTGGCCTCAGACGTGGCCGCGCGCGGTCTTGATATTCCAGCCGTTAGCCAAGTGTTCAACTTTGATGTGCCCAGCCACGCCGAAGACTACGTGCACCGTATCGGCCGCACAGGTCGCGCCGGTCGCAAGGGCACCACGATCATGATCTGCAATCCACGCGACGAAAAGAATTTCGCCGATGTAGAACGTCTGGTCAAATCGGAAATCCCGCGCCTCGATAACCCGATGGATCAAGGTGGCGCAACGCCCCCTGCGGATGCGTCTGAGGCGGACGCCAAATCAGATGCCAAACCGAAACGCACGCGCACCCGGTCTCGCAATCGCAAGTCTGACGATCAGCAAAAACCAGAGGCAGAGACCAGCGAAGCCACCCAAACCAAAGACGCAAAGCCAGAAGCGGCCAAGCCGCGCGAAGATCGCCCCAAACAGGACGACCGCGCAATGCGTGAGGACAGCCCCAAGAAAGAAGACCGCCCCAAGCGCGAGCGTGGCGGTCGTGGACGTAACAATCAGCGGGACAATGGACCAAAGGTCGTGGGCCTTGGCGAAGACACGCCAGCCTTCATCGCGATGAGCTTTGGCGAACGTGGAAAGTCATAAAGCGCGCAGAGCGACAGACACGAAAAAGCCAGACGTTTCTTGATGAACGTCTGGCTTTTCACTTTGTTTCGTCTGCTTTTGCAGCGAGAGTTATCCTAGCTAAGACGGCTAATAATCACCGTAACCTCTGGCTTCTTACCGATCTCTGACTGTGCCGATTTACGTGCGATTGTTTTCAGCTCTTTCTCAAGCTTATCATCGTCCCGCAGCGTTTTGTCGTTTGCACGGTTCAGAAACTGGCTCAGATCGTGTTCCATCACCTCGACCAGCGCCGCATTGGACGTCCCTGTTTCGGCCAGCCCTGCGATTTCCACCCAAGGATCGCCAAGCGGTTCATCGTTTTCATCAATGATCAGCGTCACAACGATCATCCCGTTCAACGCCATCCTGATCCGGTCGCGCACAATGCCGTCCATCGCGCCATAGGTCACCGACCCGTCAAGGTACGTGCGACCCGTATCGACATAACCCGCGACAGTGGGCTTGTTACCAGACAAATCCACCATCATGCCATTCACCGCAACAATGCCCGATAACCCATTGGCTTCGCCTGCCTTTACGTGCTGGCGCAGATGGCGATGCTCACCATGCATCGGGATCAGGAACTGTGGTTTAATGATGGAATGAAACTCTTCCAGATCGGGACGGTTGGCATGGCCTGATACGTGATAGCGGGCATCGTCATCCACGATGTCCACGCCCATTTCAGAAAACTGGTTCATAATGCGGATCACGCCGCGCTCATTGCCCGGGATCGTCTTGGAAGAGAACAGGAATGTGTCCCCTTCTTTCAGCGAAATCCCCATGTACTTACCATTGGCCAGCTGGGCAGAGGCCGCGCGCCGCTCCCCCTGTGACCCGGTGACAAGCAGCAAGACATTTTCACGCGGGATCGATGTGACGTCTTCCGGGCTGATCGTACTTGGGAAATCCTTCAAAATTCCAGTCTCTTCACCCGCATCTACCATCCGCCGCATCGCCCGCCCCAAAAGGCAAACAGATCGCCCAGCAGCCACCGCCGCCTCTGCCAAGGTCTGCAATCGTGCGATGTTGGACGCAAATGTCGTGGCCACAACCATCCCCGGCGCGTCGCGCATCAGGCCCGTCACTTCCCCCGCGATGGAGGCTTCTGATCGGCCCGCTTGCGGGGAAAAGATGTTGGTGCTGTCACAAACCAGCGCTTTAACGCCCAGCTTTGCGATCTCCGCCCATAGAGCGTCATCAAACGGATCGCCAACAACTGGCGTGCGGTCGATCTTAAAGTCACCCGAATGCACAATCCGCCCATCGGGCGTGTCAATGACAAGGCCGGCACTTTCAGGGATGGAATGACTGATCGGGACGTAAGACACCTTGAACGGCCCTGCCTCGATCACTTGCGGATAGCTATCAACGACTGTCACAACCCCTTCAGGATGACCATGTTCTGCAAGCTTGCGCCGCGCGATATTGGCCGTGAACTTGCGCGCATAAACCGGTGCGCCAAGTTGATCCCAGTAATGGCCGATCGCACCAACGTGGTCTTCATGTGCATGGGTGATGAAAATGCCATCGATCATGGCGCGGCGTTCTTTCAGCCATGAAATATCTGGCAGGATCAGATCAACGCCTGGCGTTCCATCCATATCCGGAAAGGTCACGCCCAAATCCACAACGATCAGGCGTTCTGCGTCCGCAGGCCCATAGCCGTATACATAGGCATTCATGCCGATTTCGCCGGCGCCCCCGAGGGGCAAATACATCAGTCGGCTCATGACATTCCTTTGTTGTAGGCATGAATCACGGTCAAACCGTGTATCGTCAGATCATCCTCAAACGCATCAAACAGCGCCTCAGACTGTTGGAACAATGGGGCCAATCCGCCGGTTGCAATAACCTTCATCGCCGCCCCCCGCTCCGCTTTGATCCGTGCACATATCTCACGAACCAGACCAATGTAACCCCAGAACACACCTGATTGCATGCAGGCCACAGTGTTGGTGCCCACGACCTTTTGCGGTTTGGTTATGTCAACATGGGGCAAGGCGGCGGCGGCCATATGCAACGCCTCAAGGCTCAGGTTAACACCCGGCGCAATCACCCCGCCGACATAGGCACCATCATCGGCCACAACGTCAAACGTCGTCGCAGTGCCAAAATCCACAACAACCAAATCGCCGCCATGGCGATCAAAGGCCCCTGCGGTGTTGACCAAACGATCGGGGCCAACCTGCGTGCCTTCATCCACACGTGGCTCAGCGGGCAACGCACATCCGGCCTTACCAACAACCATTGGCCGTGTGTTGAAATACCGGTCCGCAAAAACGCGCAGGTTGAACACAACGCGTGGCACGGTTGAACTGACGATAACGTCTGTGATGTCCGCTTCGATTTCCTGAAATTTCATCAACGAAGACAGCCAAACATAATATTGATCCGCCGTGCGCTGCCATTCCGTGGCGGTGCGCCATTCGGAAATGAACGTGTCTCCATCCCAAATGGCAAAAACAGTGTTGGTGTTGCCGCAATCAATCGCCAAGAGCATGCTCAGCCCTCCCCAAAGAAAATATCTGCCGCCGCGATGGCGCGTGGCCCCTTTGCGGTGATCAAGACCAGGTTGCCATCTTTGTCCACGGTGTCAAATATCCCTTGGATCACCTCGGCCCCCTGAATGGCGGTAATCGTTTCCCCCAACTTAGCGGCATTGGCCAGCCAATCCCTACGGATCCGATCAAAACCCATCCGCTCCAGCTTTGCTTCATGTGTGGCAAAAGCGTCGGCAAGGGTCACAAGGAAGTCTTCTGGCGCAACTCGCCCCCCCCCTTCCCCAGCAAGGGAAACCGGCGGAAACGGGTTGTCCACGTTGCCCGGTGCATGGATCAAATTAACCCCAATCCCCACGGACAACCAATCAATGAACGCTTCCTTGCCAGAACTTTCCAGCAAGATCCCAGCGACCTTGCCCCCGTTCAACAGCACGTCATTGGGCCATTTCAGCGTCAGCACCCGGCGGTCGATGTACACCGATAGCGCTTCATGCAAAGCATTGGCCGCAAGAAAGGATCGTTGCGCCGCAATTTGCGGGGTGCAGAGCGGCTTAAAGATCAGCGTGACGTTTAAATTGCCTTCGGGCGTTTCCCAAACCTTGCCCCGCCGTCCACGGGACGCGGTTTGCTGTCGGGCCATAATCCACGTCGGGGCGGTGATGTCCCCAACCCGGCGCGACGCCTCGTTCATCGTGCTATCAACACTATCCAGACAGATGCAGCGATGCCCCTGCGGCCAACGCGCATGATGTTCCGGGTTAATTGACAAGCGTCGCCGCTGCTGCCGCTGCGATGGGTTCGATGCCAAACAGATTGATGACACCAAAGGTCAGCACAACAGTCGCACCCATCAAAAACGTCCAAAGCACGGGCGACATCTTACCATCCAAATGCTCACCCTCTTCGCCGAAGTACATGAAATAGACGATGCGCAGATAGTAGAACGCCCCGATCACAGATGCGACAACACCCGCTACAGCCAACCAACCAAGGCCCGCTTCATAGGCGGCGCGCAGCACATAAAACTTGCCAAAGAAGCCAACCAGCGGTGGCACCCCGGCGAGCGAGAACATAAGCACAAGCATCGCAAGCGCGCGCAACGGCTGCGCCTTGGAATACATCCGCAACGCGTAAATATCCGTAACCGGACGCCCATCCCTTTCCATACCAAGGATAAAGGCAAAAACGCCGATGTTCATGGTGACGTAAATCGCCATATAAATCAGCATCGCCTGCACACCAAAGACCGTACCAGCCGCCAAGCCCATCAAGGCAAAGCCCATGTGCGCGATGGACGAATACGCCATCAGACGCTTGATATCGCGCTGACCGATCGCGGCAACCGCGCCAAGGAACATGGACACAACGGACAAGAACGCGACGATCTGCTGCCATTCGCCAACGATCCCACCAAAGGCGTCATGCACCACACGCGCAAACAACGCCATCGCCGCGACCTTGGGTGCGGTTGCGAAAAAGGCTGTGACAGGTGTCGGCGACCCTTCGTAAACGTCTGGCGTCCACATATGGAACGGCGCGGCAGACACTTTGAACGCAAACCCGGCGAGCAGGAAAACAAGCCCGAACAGCAAGCCCAATGAAATGTCGCCCGAAACCGCAGTCACGATGCCAGAGAACAGCGTCGTGCCCGCAAAACCATAGGTCAGCGACGCGCCATAAAGCAGCAGGCCAGACGACAACGCACCAAGGACAAAGTATTTCAAACCCGCTTCCGTCGATTTCACACTGTCTCGACGCAAGGCTGCAACCACATAAAGGGCAAGCGATTGCAGCTCCAACCCCATGTAAAGCAGCATAAGATCGCCAGCGCTGACCATCACCATCATGCCCACAACGGCCAAAGCGACAAGCAGCGGATACTCAAACCGCAGCAGGTCCCGCTGCAGCATATATTTTTCCGACATCAAAAGGACAGCCGCAGCAGACAGAAGGATCGTGACCTTCGCAAATCGGGCAAACCCGTCATCCACAAACATGCCATCAAAGGCAACGTTCGTGCCGGCCCCATTGATCCCGATCCAAACCGCCAAAAGGACAAACACCGCCGAAGTCAGCCATGTCAGCAAAGACGCCGCGCCATCTTTTACGGTGTAAACCGCCCCCAAAAGGGCCGCCATCGCGTAAACCGCAAGCAGAATTTCCGGCAGGATAATGTTCAGATCAGCAGACAGCATATTGGGCGTCCCTAGTTCGAAGCAAATGCAGTGGCAGCCTTAAAGGCAGCCGTGGCCGTGTCGTATTCACCAATCAAATTGGCGACCGACGGGCCGATGATATCGGTGACAAGGCTTGGATAGACGCCAAGCAGCAGGGTCATAACAACCAATGGCGTCATGATCGCCCGTTCGCGGAATGTCAGATCTTTGATCGTCTTAAGGCTCTCTTTAATCAGATCGCCCATCACGACGCGGCGATACAGCCACAGCGCATAAGCCGCCGACAGGATCACACCGGTTGTAGCGATGATCGCAACCCAAGTGTTCACCTGGAAAATCCCCATCAGCACAAGAAATTCGCCGATGAACCCTGACGTACCCGGCAAGCCCACGTTCGCCATGGTAAAGAATAGGAAAATCAGCGCATAGGCCGGCATCCGGTTCACAAGTCCGCCATAGGCGTCAATCTCGCGCGTGTGCATCCGATCATAGATCACGCCCACACAAAGGAACAATGCACCAGAAATAAAGCCGTGGCTAAGCATCTGGAAAATCGCACCATCAATACCCTGCTGATTCACCGCAAAGATACCCATGGTAACGTAGCCCATGTGCGCGACAGACGAATAGGCGATCAGCTTTTTCATATCATCCTGCACCAGCGCCACAAGCGAGGTATACACGATGGCGATGGCTGACAGCCACAACACCAACGGCCCCATAACTTCGGACCCAACAGGGAACATCGGTAGGCTAAACCGCAAGAAACCGTAGCCGCCCATCTTGAGCAGGATCGCTGCCAGCACAACCGAACCAGCGGTCGGCGCTTGAACGTGCGCATCCGGCAGCCACGTGTGAACTGGCCACATCGGCATTTTCACAGCAAAGCTGGCAAAGAACGCGATCCACATCAGGGTCTGCGCCCCACCAAGGATCTGAATGCCCAGCAAGCTAAACGTCTCTGACCCGAACTCATGCGCCATCAGTGTTGGAATGTCGGTCGTGCCCGCATCCACGAACATCGCCACCATCGCCACAAGCATCAGGACAGAGCCAAGGAAGGTATAAAGGAAGAATTTGAACGACGCATAAATGCGGTTCTTGCCGCCCCATATCCCGATGATCAGGAACATTGGGATCAGACCCGCTTCAAAGAAGACGTAGAACAGGATCAAATCCAGCGCCATAAACACGCCAAGCATCAGCGTTTCCAGCAAAAGGAAGGCGATCATATATTCCTTCACCCGGTCCGTCACCTCCCAACAGGAGGCGATGACGATTGGCATCAGGAATGTTGTGAGCATCACAAACAGGATCGAAATCCCGTCAACGCCCATCTTGTACTGCATCCCCAAAAGCCATTCACGCTCTTCCACAAACTGGAATCCCGGATCGGCGGCGTTAAAGCCGAACAAGATGAACAGTGACACAACAAACGTCGCCACGGTCGTCGCCAGCGCCACCCACTTGGCATTGCGCTGTGCGGCCTCATCATTGCCCCGCAGGAACAGCGCCAAAATTGCCGCCCCCAACAGCGGAATGAATGTCGTAAGGGAAAGAAGGTTGCCCATTAGTTGGCTCCTCCGGTCATAGTGACCCAAGTTAGAATAACAGCGATCCCGACGACCATCGCGAATGCATAGGTAAAGACATAGCCAGACTGCGCACGCCCCGCGAGCTTGGTGAAGAATGGGATGATCCCCATCGCCAACCCGTTGATGCCGCCGTCAATCGTTGCTGTGTCGCCAGCTTTCCAAAGGAAACGACCAATCGCCTTGGCCGGGCGCACAAAAATCACATCGTAAAGCTCATCAACATACCATTTGTTCAGCAGGAAATTATAAAGCGGCGCTTGTTGGGCCGCCAACTTCGTAGGCCATTCTGGGCGACGGATGTAAAACTGATAAGCCGTCAAGAAACCGATCAGCATTGCAATGAACGGCGATACCTTCACCCATTTCGGCACATAATGCGCCTCATGCAGGACATGATTGTCAGGGTGCTTAAAGATCGCGCCTTTCCCCGGCGTTGCAGGCCAATGCGCCTCTGCATGATCATCCTCTTTATCTTCACCCGCCGCATAAGCCGGCGCGACAAAGTTCAGACCAAGGCCCGCATGATCCTCAGCCGTCTTTTCAATCACGCCAAAGTACTTGCCAACACTTTCGTCGGACCCAAAGAACGGCTTGTAAAACACCATCCCGGCAAAGATTGCACCAACGGCCAACACGGCAAGTGGCGCAAGCATTACGCGCGGGCTTTCGTGGGCATGATCATGTGTATGCTTATCACCGCGCGGCTTGCCATAAAACGTCAGGAACATCAGACGCCAGCTGTAGAAACTTGTGAAC
>CAKZVL010000050.1 GCA_937922155.1 uncultured Paracoccaceae bacterium
TCTTCGTATCCGTGGCTCATCCTTTACTCCCTCGGGGCTGCGGCGCGGCGCAGTCGATCATTGATGGCGGCTCCCAAACCATGGTCCGGGATCGGAGAGATCGCGATCTTTTTCGCGCCCAGCGCATCAAGGCGATGCAGCATCTCAAACAGGTTCGCGGCCGCCTCGATCAAATTACCTGACTTTGACAAGTTGAACTCCGTTTCAACTGACCCAAAGCCAAGCAAAACTTCATCACCTTTGCAATCGCGCGCATTCAGACGCACAGCACCACTCGGCGCATAATGGGATGCCAATTGCCCGGGCGATTGCGGCGTAGCGGGATCGCTCGTGCGTAACAGCGGCGCACCAAGGGCCGCCTCAATCGCCTCTGCAGGGATGCCCCCTGCCCGTAAAAGCGCAGGCTGCGGCCCACAGGAAATGATCGTGGATTCCACGCCAACGTTGCACGCACCGCCATCGACAACCGCATCAATCCTACCGTCCAACCCGCTGCGAACATGCGCCGCGGTCGTCGGGCTGACCCGCCCGGATGGATTGGCCGATGGGGCCGCAATTGGCCCGTCGAACGCCGCTAGCAATGATTGCACAACCGGGTGATCGGGCACGCGCACCGCCAAGGTCGCAAGGCCCGCTGTCACCAGCTTTGAAATCCCAGATTGCGGGCGCAGCGGCAGCACAAGCGTGAGGGCGCCGGGCCAAAATGCAGACGCCAAACGCGCTGCCACATCATCAAATTCGACGTAACGCGCAGCAACGTCGGACGTTGCCACATGAACGATCAACGGATTAAAGCTTGGGCGCCCTTTGGCCGCGAAAATACTGGCAACAGCCCCATCATTGCGTGCATCCGCACCAAGGCCGTAAACCGTCTCTGTCGGGAAGGCGACAAGCTTTCCTTGTTCCAACAGACTTGCTGCTGTGCCTATTTCTTGGGCGCTTGTTGAAAGGATTTGCAAAGACTTCGCTTTCATGACGCGGCGTTTTTATTGCTGAAAGAGACCACAAAGCTACCCTACCAAAGAATATGGTTGCATAGCCGTGGCCCTGCCATTTGCCAAGGCGCTGTCTTTTGAGGAGTGATTTTGATGTCATATCGCGCGCCCGTCTCTGATTACCGGTTTCTTCTGGACCACGTGAGCGATTTCGCAAGCGTCGCCGGAACTGATCGCTTTGCCGAGGCCACACCAGACATGACAAACGCCATTCTGACCGAGGCTGCAAAACTGTCGCAAGAGGTGATCGCGCCGTTACAGCGTAATGGTGATCTACATCCTGCGGCGCTTGAAAACGGGATCGTGCGCACCTCCCCCGGTTTTGGGGAAGGGTATAAGGCAATTGCCGAAGGTGGCTGGATTGGCATGTCTGCAGCCCCCGAAAATGGCGGTATGGGTCTTCCGATAGCGCTGACCACAATCGTAAACGAAATGCTGGCAAGCGCGTGTTTGTCCCTGCAACTCAACCCGTTAATGACCCAAGGCCAAATCGAAGCGCTGGAACATCACGCCAGCGATATGATCAAGGATGTCTATCTGCCAAAACTGATTTCAGGCGACTGGTCCGGCACGATGAACCTGACCGAACCGCAGGCTGGGTCCGATGTGGGCGCTTTACGCTCCAAGGCGGAACCCAACGGGGACGGCAGTTTCAATGTTAGCGGGCAAAAGATCTACATCAGCTGGGGCGACAACGATTTTACCGAAAATGTTTGTCACTTGGTGCTGGCACGGCTGCCAGATGCAGTGCCCGGAACCAAAGGAATCAGCTTGTTCATGGTGCCAAAGATCATCCCAAATGAGGACGGCACACTAGGCGCACGCAATTCGCTGCGCGTCGTCAGCCTAGAACACAAACTTGGGCTGCATGGGTCCCCAACAGCGGTGATGGAATACGAAAACGCCAAGGGCTGGCTTGTTGGGCCCGAAAACGGCGGCATGGCGGCCATGTTTACCATGATGAACAACGCGCGGCTTGGCGTCGGGGTCCAAGGGATCGGGGCTGCAGAAGGCGCGTATCAACATGCGATTGCCTACGCGCAGGATCGCAAACAGGGCAAGGCACCGGGAACGGGCGCGATCATTGAACATGCCGATGTGCGACGCATGCTGGCCGAAATGAAGGCGGATATTTTCGCCGCGCGCGCCATTGCGCTGCTGAACGCCACCGCGATTGATATGGCCACAGCCACAGGATCAGACGATTGGAACGCCCGCGCCGCGTTGCTGACCCCGATCTGCAAAGCTTTTGGAACGGATGTTGGGATTGATGTATCTAGCAAGGGCGTTCAGGTCCACGGCGGCATGGGCTACATCGAGGAAACGGGTGCTGCGCAATATTCCCGCGACGTACGGGTGACCGCCATCTACGAAGGAACCAACGGAATTCAGGCGATGGACCTTGTGGGTCGCAAACTGATGGACGGAGGGGAAGCTGCGGATCGCCTGCTCGAAGAAATTCAAGCCGCTGCAGATGCCGCCAAAAAGACCTGCCCAGACTTGGCCGAACCCGTCTGGACAGCCTGCGAAAACCTGCGCGAAACGACAGAGTGGTTGGTCGGACAAGACGTTGCGGACCGCTTTGCTGGCGCTGTTCCTTACCTTCGGGCCTTTGCGCGGATCATCGGCGCGCACGCGCACCTTAAGGCAGCCACCGACGGGGACGAAACCCGCAAACGGCTTGCAAGTTTTTATATCAATCGAATGTTGCCCGAACACGTGGGACTTTTGGCGCAAGTTCGGGCGGGTTCGGACGATGTCATGTCACTGTCCCCTGATGATCTGGCGGCCTAAGCGCTTGAGTATTTGGCCCGACTTCGACAAACGGCTTACATGACGATTAAGACCCCTTTTGAGGACATCCCCGCCGAAGGCCGCGCCATCGAACTTGCCGACGGCGTGCTTTGGATGCGCCTGCCGCTCCCGATGAAGCTGGACCACGTTAATGTCTACGCGATTTGGGATGATGAGGGTTGGACCATCATCGACACCGGCATGGCCTCCAAACGGGGCCACGCGATCTGGCAGGCGCTTTGGGACGGGCCATTGGGCGGCAAACCCTTGCGCCGCGTGATCCTCACCCATCACCATCCCGATCATGTGGGCATGGCGGCGTGGTTCATCGAACAAGGGGCAGAGCTGTGCACATCGCGCACCGCGTGGTTGATGGCGCGGATGCTGACGCTGGACGTTCAGGACGTCCCAACGCCCGAGGCAATGACGTTTTACAAACGCGCTGGCGTTTCTGGCGAGATTTATGAAAAACGCCGCACAGAACGCCCCTATAACTTTGTCGACACTGTCCTGCCGCTGCCGCAAGGGTTCACGCGGCTTGTCGAGGGGGGAACCCTCACCTTTGGCAACCGCACGTGGGATATCCGCATGGGCAACGGACACGCCCCCGAACACGTCACGCTATGGTCGCGCGACGACCATCTGGTCATCGGCGGCGATCAATTGCTGCTGTCGATCAGCCCCAACCTTGGGGTCTATCCCAACGAACCAGACGCCGACCCGGTCGCCGATTGGATTGAAACCTGCGAAAGATTCCAACCCTTCGCGCGGGCGGATCAATTGATCCTTGGCGGGCACAAACTGCCCTATTTGGGCCTGCCCAAACGGCTGGAACAAATGATCTTTAACCACCATGAGGCGCTGGATCGTCTTTACGCCTATCTCGACACCCCCAAAAGCGCGGCGGAGTGTTTTGAACCCCTGTTCAAACGCAAAATCGGACCATCGGAATACGGTTTGGCCTTGGTGGAATCCGTGGCCCATGTGAACCACCTGCACCAAACCAGCAAAGCCAGCCGTGTGTTAGGCGACGACGGGGTGTATCGCTTTCAACGGATTTAGGCAGCCGCCAAATGCGATAAACAAGTAGGTTCGAAGGGCCATGACAGGCCGCAATTCCACACATCCTAGTGACGCGCTTTCATTTTCGCGTTCAGCCGGTTCAAAATTCGGCTCGCCGTTGTTTCGCAAAGTGCAGGGACAATCGCATGCACCAATGCAGCACCAGCTGCCAGTGTCATCCAAAACGCAAACCCCAGCGCAAACCGCATGTGCTGCAAATAGGTTTCTTCGACAGTCGCAGGATGGTTGATGAACATGCGATGGATCAGAGTATTAGACATTTTGGCTCCTCTTTTGATGAAAATGCCCTGCACACCAGCCAAGATCGTCCTGAATATACCTGTTGTTTTTACATTTATTGGGATAATATCTCAGAATGTTAGACGAAACAGACAAATCCATCCTTCGCCTCCTGCAAACTGACGCGACGCAATCCGTCGATGACATCAGCGCAAAGGTTCATCTGTCACGCAATGCCTGTTGGCGACGCATCAAACAGATGGAGGCCGCAGGGCTTATCACATCGCGCGTCGCCATTGTTGATGCGGCAAAGGTTGGTCGTCCCCTTACGGCCATGGTCCTCATTCGCGCCAACCAGCATGACCAAGACTGGATCGAAAAATTCCACGCCGCGTTGCGCGCGCTGCCAGAAGTCGTCGGCGCCCATCGCATGTCTGGCGATCTGGACTATTTGTTGCGCGTCCGCTTGCGCGATGTCCCTGATTACGACGCTTTCTATAAAAGACTGACATCACGAATATCTGTCTCGGATATCTCTGCAAGTTTCGTTATGGAAGACATCAAAGACACAACGGAAGTGCCCCTATGACCGACATCGACACCTCAGCCGAACAGCTGGAAAACGCCGTCTTCGCCAAACGCCGCGAAGTTCATTCCAATGGCGAGGCGGACAGCGACGACAAACCTTTACCCGCAGCGCTGCGCCAATCGGCGGCGGGCAAAAGCCCCGCGCAATGGGCCTATGAGCGACTGATCATGTATATCAAGAACTTTGAGGAAACCTTGGACAACGATCATGAGGTTGGAATGGGATTCGTCGGCGGCGACGCAGGTGTTATTCGTGTCGAGGGGTTAGGTTTTTACGATCCGGACATCATTACCTTTTATGGAAGCGACATGGCCGGGGCCAAGACCCAAATCGTCCAGCACGTCAGTCAGATGAATGTGATGCTGCGCGCCGCGCCAAAACATATCGACCAAGAAGCGCCCAATCGCATTGGGTTCCGTCTGGCCGCAGAATTGGAAGACCCTGCGACGACCTGAACTTGCAAATGGGCGTGACACCACGGCGTTAATCGTCTAATCGAACGACGATCAAAAGAAGGATGCGAACACATGGCAGACCACAAGCACGGCGAAATGGACATTTCCACCCACGAAAAGACGTTTGCAGGCTTCGTCACATTCACAACGCGTGCTGTAATCGCGATTATTGTGTTTCTGATCTTTCTCGCGCTCGTCGGCGGCTGATGCTGACCCGGCGCAGGGTCCTTATCGGGGGCTCTGCCGCAGTACTGACTGCCTGTAGCGCGCCGCAGGTTTGGGCCCCAGAGGCAGCGGTTCAGCGCGCCTTTGCCCCGCAGGTGGGGGACCCTTCGCTCACCCTTTACACCATGAAAAATACCAGCTCCGACAACGGGGCGCATACCGGGCTGTTGATCAACGCCAGCCAACGGGTCATGTTTGACCCCGCCGGAACATTCGCGCTGAACGTGCTGCCGGAACGCAACGATGTGATCTTTGGCATGACCCCACGCATGGAAGCGGCCTACGCAAGCTTTCACGCACGGGAAACGTACTATGTCATCGCCCAGAGAATTCCCGTGCCAGCCACCACAGCTGAACAGGCGCTGCAACTGGCCTTAACCAACGGCCCTGTCCCCAAGGCGGCCTGCACCCGCGCGACCAGCACCTTGATGCAGAAGCTCCCAGGCTTCGGCACATTAAGGCGCACGTTTTTCCCCAACAATCTGCACGATGCGATCGCCAAACGCGCTGACGTTCAAACCACGATCTATCGCGAAAACGATGCCGACGATAAACGCATCGCGGCAGAGCAGCTAAACACCGCTATCCAAGCTGCCCCGTTAGAATAAGCCCTGTATAAAATGTGATACCTCCAGCCAAAATCGCTTGGATCACATCGCGCCGCCACACCCCAACCGTCAATGTGGCCGCCGCCGCCAAAAGCCGCACAGGATCAACAGCGCCCCCCGTTGCGTCAGGCCATACCGCCAACGGGGCCACCATCGCAGGCAAGACAGCCACAGGCGTATAGCGCAGCAATCGCAAGACCACAGGCGGCAACGTACGATCCCCGATCAATCCAAGGAACGAAAAACGGATCACAAAAGTAAGCACGCCAAGGATCAAAATGATCAGCCAAATCTCTGCATTTGTATATGTCATGCGCGCCGCTCCATCCAAACCTCAATGGCCGCCCCGACCATCATCGCGCAAACCGCCGCCACAATAAGCCCCATACCAGAGGGCAATCCCGCAAGGGCCAAACCCAGCAGAGCTGAGACAAAAGCAGCCCCCACATGGGCCAACGAGCGTAACATCGGCGCCACCATCGCCAAAAACATGATCGGCACCACGAAATCCAGCGCATAAGCCTCTGGAATTTGGGCACCAACCAACGCCCCCACCGCCGTTGCAATGACCCAAACCGGTGCAATCAATGACGCAACACCCAGAAAGTAATGCACCTTGTCCGGCACGCGCATCTGCGGGCGGCGCTCATATTCCAGAATGGACATCATGTAGGACTGATCAAAGTTTAGATAAGAGACCACGGCGCGCTGCCAGATCGGGGCCTTGCCCAAATGCGGCACCAAGGCCGCCGAATACATCGCCATACGCAGATTAACCGCCAATCCAGCGGCCAGCACCAGAACGATCGACGCGTCCTCCAACATCATCTGAAGGGAGGCAAATTGCGAAGCCCCCGCAATGACCAACAGCGAAAAACCAATTGTTTGGCCCAATTGCAGCCCCGCATCCGCCGCCACAACACCAAACACCACCGCAAAGGGAACCGCCATTATCAAAAACGGCGCCCCGTCGATCAGCCCACGCAGATATGCCGATTTCTCGGTGGAGGTGGCCATGGAAACGTCCTACCCTAGTTTGAACGCACAAGGCCTAGCCTCGCATAAAGGGAATGACAATTGGTCCAGCTGACGGACACATCAGAATATCTGATCGCACCGGATCCACATGCGGCCCGGCTCAGCCGGGTTGTCAGTGGTGTTGATCACACAGGTGCCGCCATCAGCACGCCCGTTGTTGAAGAACGCCCGCTTACGATCTTTCTCAACGGCACCGAAATTGTCACAGCCATGACCATCGGGGATTACCCAAATTACCTCGCCCTTGGGTTCCTCAAAAACCAAGGCATGTTGGCGCCGGGCGAAACCATCACCGCGACCGATTATGACGAAGACCTCGACACAATCGTGATCCGCACCGACGGGCAAACCAATTATGAGGCGAAACTGAAAAAGAAAACGCGCACCTCAGGCTGTGCTGTCGGCACCGTCTTTGGCGACATGATGGATGGCCTTGATGGTCTCACCCTGCACGACACACCGGTGCGTACGTCCGACCTTTACGCACTGGCTCAGAAAATCAACCGCACCCCGTCCCTCTACCTTGAAACCGGGGCGATCCACGGAACCGTCTTGTGCCAAAACGACCGCCCGCTGGTCTATATGGAAGACGTGGGCAGACATAACGCGGTGGACAAGATCGCAGGCTGGATGCTGTCAGAAAACGTGCACGCCGCCGACAAAACTCTCTACACAACAGGACGCCTCACCTCAGAAATGGTGATCAAATGCGCGCTGATGGGCATACCAACCTTGGCCTCGCGATCTGGCTTTACCGCCTGGGGCGTCGAAATCGCGCAGCAAACCGGCCTGACATTGATCGGACGCATGAAAGGTCACCGCTTCACTTGCTTCTCTGGTGATCACCGCCTGATCCGGGACGCAGATCCCAAAACAATCCCCGATGATCCCGCCAAAGCTGGCAGAAAAGGCGCCACATGATCCAATCATCTTGCCAAAAATACTCAAAATCTTGGGGACGGTGGGCGGGGCGCCTTGCCCGGCACGGGCAACAGCGTCGGCCAGCGGACTCATGAAACAGCCCGCAGGTGTCATTCTGGCCGGAGGCCAGGCCACGCGCATGGGCGGCGGCGATAAAGGGCTCTTGCCTTTGGGCAAAGGCACACTTCTCTCCTATGTTATCGAACGTTTGGCTCCGCAAACCAGTGCACTGGCGCTCAACGCCAATGGCAACGCCGCCCGCTTTGATGCACTAAACCTGCCTGTGATCCCCGACAGCCTCACAGATGCAGGCCCCCTCACCGGCGTCCTTGCCGGGCTTGATTGGGCCCGGGCCAATGGTCACACACATATCGTCACAGCCGCGGCCGACACCCCCTTCTTTCCCTGCGATCTGGTCCCGCAGTTGCTGCTGCACGCCCAAGGTGGTCTTTGCATCGCCAAAACGGCGTCCGGCCTGCATCCCACCTTCGGGCTCTGGCCGGTCAGCTTGCGCGATGATCTGCACCAATGTCTCAGCACAGGCCTGCGCAAGATCCTGCACTGGACAGACAAACATAACGCAGGCACAGCCCCCTTCCCCGATGACGCGGCCTTCTTTAACGTCAACACCCCCGACGATCATGCAAAAGCACAGGCAATGCTATGAAACTCTTTGGGATCGTTGGATATAAGAACGCCGGGAAAACTGGACTGATGGAACGGCTGGTCGCCGAGGTCACCGACAGGGGCATTAGCGTCTCCACCCTGAAACACGCGCACCACAGCTTTGACGTCGATCATCCGGGAAAAGACAGCTATCGCCATCGCACAGCCGGGGCCCAACAAGTCCTGCTGGCCTCCAACACCCGCTGGGCCTTGATGAGCGAGCTGCGCAGTGAAAAAGAACCCCCGCTTGAAGACTTACTCGCCCGTCTTGATCCAGTGGATCTGGTTCTGATCGAAGGCTACAAAACCGGACCCCACCCCAAGATCGAAGCGCATCGCGCTGAAACAGGCCACCCGCTTCTGGCCCCAAATGACACGATGATCCGCGCCGTCGCCTCTGATACCAAATTAGACATCGACCAACCGCAGTTCGATCTCAACAACACCAAAGCCATCGCTGATTTCATTCTGGCAGAGGTAAACCTAAGCGATGTTTGACACCATCCTCATGGTTGACTGGTCCGGTGGAAACGACCGCGGTGCCACGCCTGCGCGGGATGCGATCTGGACCTGTCTCAATGGGGCCGACCCGATGTATCACCGCAACCGACAGGTCGCTGAAACCTACCTCTGCGACATACTCGACCAAGAACGCGCCGTAGGACGGCGCGTGCTCGCAGGCTTTGACCTTTGCTTTGGCTATCCCGCAGGCCTTGCGCAAACGCTTATCGGCAAAAACGACCCCCTCGCCCTTTGGGATTGGTTTGAAACCCGCGTCCAAGACAGCCCCAAGGGGAACAACCGCTTTGATCTCGCGGCAGAGATTAACCGCCACTTTCCCGGCGTTGGCCCGTTCTGGTTCAACAACCTCAACCGCGACATCGCCGATCTGCCGCGCAAAGCAAGCGAACGCCACGGGCACGGCCTGCCAGAGGCGCGCGCAACCGACCAAGGCGCGTTTTCACCTTGGCAATTGGGCGGTGCCGGGGCCGTGGGCAGCCAAGTCATCATGGGCCTTCCGACACTTTCAAGACTGTGCAAACGCTACCAAAGCGACCTCGCGGTTTGGCCGTTCCAACCGGCTGATGCCCAAATCGTTTTGGCCGAAACCTATTTTTCGCAACTCCCCGTCGCACTCGCGCAGGCCATTGATCCAATCAAAGACGCCGCACAAGTGCGCACCTATGCCGACACATTCGCACAGCTCAGCACAGATCAATGGGATCAATTGCTCAACGTGCCACCCACCAGCGAAGGTTGGGTGTTGGGGCGCGGTCACACCGAACTGCTGGAAAGTATCGCGGCAAACGCTCCACCACCGCTGCGCAACGATTGTTTCGCAATGCCGCGCGGCGCCGACTGGACCCCGGTCACCGACGCGCTGGATCACCTGCGCTGCACCCTCAACGTCACAACCAGCCCGGAAACCGCGCCCGTCGCCGAAAGCAGCAAGCGCATCCTCGCCGCAGATGTTTTGGCCAAACGCAGCCACCCCCCGCATCCGAACGCAGCGGTCGATGGGTATGGCTTCGCCGGCCCTGCGCCCCGCGGTGTCCAGAGTCTTTCCCTGATCGAGGGGCGAGCAGCGGCGGGCGCGCCCTTTGACGGGGCGGTGCCAAACGGCCACGCCATCCGCATTCTCACCGGGGCCAACATCCCCCAAGGCGTGGATACCGTGATCCTGCAAGAAGACGTGCGCGTGCAAAACAGCAAAATCTCCTTCCACGGGCCCCTGAAAAAAGGATCCAACTGCCGCAAGGGCGGCGAAGACATGAAAGCAGGCCACCCCATCCTGCACAAAGGGCGCCAACTCACCCCAGCCGATCTTGGCACGATTACCGCAGCTGGGGTCGCGACGGTTCCCGTGCAGTCACGCTTGCGTGTCGGCGTCCTGTCCACCGGGGATGAACTGCGCGACGCCGACGAGGCGGCGACAGATGCCAATATCTATGACGCCAACCGCCCCATGCTTTTGGACATCATCCGCACCTGGGGGTTCAGCGCGATTGACCTTGGACGCGCGCCAGATGACCGTGCCAGATTGGCCAAAACCCTCTCTCAAGCCAGCGCGCGCTCTGATGTGATCCTCACCAGCGGGGGCGCCTCTGCGGGGGAGGAAGACCATATGTCTGCTTTGCTTCAGGATACCGGCAGTTTCGCACTTTGGCGCATCGCGATTAAACCCGGACGCCCCTTGGCCTTGGGGCTCTGGAATCAAACCCCCATCCTGGCCCTGCCCGGCAACCCCGTTGCGGCCTTTGTCTGCACGCTCATCTTTGCCCGCCCCGCGCTGTTTCTAATGGCAGGTGCAATCGAACGCGAACCCCAAGGTTTTGACGTCCCCGCCGCTTTCGCCAAGTCAAAGAAACAAGGCCGCTGCGAATACCTGCGGGCAAGGATCGAAAATGGTCAGGCGCAATGCTTTCCATCCGAAGGATCAGGGCGGGTTTCGGGGCTTAGCTGGGCAACGGGCCTAATCGCCCTGCCACACGAAGCCTGCGACATCGCCATCGGCGATCCCGTCCGGTTCATTCCGTTTGAAAGCTTCGGTTTGTAAGTATCACCAGCGGCATTCCCGATGACCAGAGGGCAAGATCATCTTGCCAAAAATACTCAAAACCCCGAAGGGGCAGAATTTTAACCCGACCCGATCAACACCCCGGCCGCAAAGACCAATGCGCCGCCCAAAACCACCTGAAACACCGCCTTCACAAACGGTGTTTCCATGAATTTGTTCTGGATCCAGGCAATCGCCCAAAGTTCCACGAACACAACGATCAATGCCACAACCGTCGCGGTCCAAAAATCCGCGATCAGATACGGCAACGCATGGCCCAAACCGCCTATGGTTGTCATGATCCCCGATGCAAAACCGCGCTTCCAAGGGGAGCCACGCCCCGAGATTTGCCCGTCATCGGACGCAGCTTCGGTAAAGCCCATGGAAATCCCCGCTCCGACAGAGGCCGCAAGCCCCACCAGAAATGTGGTCCATGTATCCTGCGTGGCAAAAGCTGTGGCGAAAATTGGGGCCAAGGTGCTGACAGACCCATCCATCAACCCCGCAAGCCCCGGTTGCACCCATGTCAGAATAAATTGGCGGTGCGCGGCCTCCTTTTCGGTGGCATCCTCTGGTCCGTCTGCCAATTCATCGATCAGATCCGCCGCTTTATTCACATGGCCTGCCTCAGCAGCGGCAAGATCTCCTAACAACTCACGGGTTGTCGCATCGGCGGTTTTGGCCGCTGCGGCCAGATAAAACCGCTCTGCATCGCGCTCCATCGCAGCAGCCTCTTCGCGGATACGATCAAGGCCCAAATTCTCCACCAACCACACCGGTCGGCGGGCGTAAAACCCCGATACATGCTCGCGACGGATCAGCGGAATAACCTCTCCAAATCGCTCTTGATGCAAGGCGATCAACCGCTTGCGATGGGTATCTTCCTCTGCGGCCATTCCATCAAACACGTCGGCTGATGCGGGAAATTGCGCGCGCAACATCTCTGCATATTGGCGATAAATCCGTCCATCATCTTCCTCAGATGAAATAGCAAGGGCGAGAATTTCCTGCTCTGTGAGGTCTTTAAATCGCCGTCGATGTGCAAATCCAGGTATCATGAGGATCTCCTTTTAGAATAGTTCTAAATTAGTGGGGATTTACGGAACTGCAAGCCTGACTTGCCGAAACGAAACGCAACCGGTTATATTGATGCTCTGTCCAAAAGGGGGTCAAATGCCAGACGGCGTCGAACACGTGAAAAAGGGTCGCAAGTTTGACCAAGTTCTTGCGGGTGCGCGGGACGTGTTTTTGTCGGTCGGCTTTGAAGGCGCCTCTGTGGACGACATCGCGCGGGTGTCCGGCGTGAGCAAAGCCACCCTTTACAGCTATTTTCCAGACAAACGCATACTATTTATGGAAGTCGCCCGGATCGAATGCGAACAACAGGCCCAAACGGCCATCGCAACGCTGGACGCGGACCAGCCCTTGCCAGACCTCATGCGTGCAGTGGGCACGCATTTGGTCGACTTCATCTGTTCTGAATTCGGACAACGCATTTTCCGGATTTGCATCGCAGAAAGCGAACGCTTTCCCGATCTGGGGCGCGCCTTTTATGACAGCGGCCCCAAAACCGTGCACGATGCAATTGTGGCCATGCTCAAAGCCAAGGTCGACAATGGCGAAGCGATCATTGACGATGTGGAATTGGCGGCCGATCAATTCCCAGAACTGTGCAAGGCTAATATTTTCCACAAGCTTCTGTTCAACCTGCAAAGCGAATTTTCAGAAAGAGAAAAGGCGCGGGTCATCGACGGCGCGGTTACGACCTTTGTTGCGCGGTATGGCGCATGAAACATTGGATGCTCTTAGGGCTGACCTTGGCCGCCTGTTCGCCAGAACCGCCTCAAATCCAGCCGCGCTTGATCACGGGGCCTACGAAATGCGGCGCGGAAAACTATCAGGACTTGGTAGGGCAAGATGCGACAGCGCTTGAAAAGGTGCTTATCCTTGGACCCATCAGGATCATCCGACCCGATACGGTCGTGACAACAGATTTTCGCGAAGATCGGATTAATTTTAGGCTTAGCGCAGGCAACTTGGTGACTCAAGTTGCCTGCGGCTAAAAAAGCTTAGAGGGCTTCAAACGACGACGCCCAGGGCCATTTACTGGGTGGGGGCTAATACAAACGACCCCGGGACGTCTTCGCTATGCCGTTAGTTTTGCCCTCCAATACAGGCAGCAGTTTGAACCAAGCACGGTCTTTTTGGGGCAACACTATGGCAGTGCTTGATTTTGTGCCCAATCAGCGCAACTGTGGGATATGACAGTACAAAACCCGATCCCATTTGATTTCAAGGCATCACAAACCGTGGCCTTTCACCGAACAGAACTGACCCTGATTCTGGGGCTTTATGGGCGAATGGTGGCCGCAGGCGAATGGCGGGACTATGGAATCAGCGCGCTCAAGGATCTTGCCGTCTTTTCCGTATTTCGACGCACCGCGGAACACCCGCTTTATCGGATTGAAAAACGGCCCAAGCTGCGGATGAAACAGGGGCAATATGCCGTCGTCGGCATGGACGGGCAGATCTTAAAGCGCGGCAACGATCTGCGCCAAGTGTTGCGGGTTTTGGAACGCAAGCTTATCCGCGCGATTGACTAGAACAACCAAGCTAAAGCCTGCGCCGTGCCGTGACCTCGCCATCGCCTTGCGCTTTGATGCGAATACAGGCGTTTTCAAACGGCTCATACCGACAGGCCATGTGATGGGCGTTTGCGTGGATCATTGTATCCTGATCCACCATCATGCCCACATGACCTTTCCAGAAAACCAAATCACCGCGTTGCAGGTCACCTGACACGTCTTGACCCAATGCCATCTGCATATCGCTGTCTGCGGGGCAGCGGATATCACAACTGCGCAAGCTCGCTGCGATAAGGCCGGAACAATCAATTCCGCTCGTGGAATTGCCCCCCCACAGATACGGCACATTGAAATGCAGCTGTGCAACCGTGGACGGGTCCGCAAACGGGCGATCCAGCGGGCGCAAATGGGACTTGGGCACAAACCCATGGGTGGTTTCAAAAAACTTTCGCCGCTCATCCAGCACCTGAACCTTGGCCCCAAAGGGCAAAGAATGGACCACATCAGATTTCATATCTTCCGCGCGATAGATATGGGTGGCAAAGGTCCCCACTTGATGCGTCACACGCGCAGGCGCGACCAATGCATCAGATCGGATATAGCCGACATACTCATCATCGCAGATCACAAAACTGAATCCGTCAATGTCCTCTAGCTGCGTGACAACTTCACCCATCAAACGCTGCCGATCCAATGCTCCGCCCGGGGCCGCCCGCAAATCTGCCACCGGAACCGCGATCGACATCGCCGTTCCGGCGGTAAATTCAACGCCATCAATGGCCCCGCGCAAACCTTCATACGCAACGCGGGCGTTTGCCGGATGCAGCCGTCGGTCGATCATTTCAACAGCTCTGGCAAAGCCTCCAACACGGCGCGCGCGCCCATGCCAACACCCCCCTTGGGGCGCGCAGGCTTGGCGGATGGACACCAGCCATAAACGTCAAAATGGATATAATTCGCCTCAACAAACCGGCGCAGGAAAAGGGCAGCCGTTGACGCACCTGCCATCCCGCCCTTTGGCGCATTGTCCAAATCAGCAATGCCCGGTTCGATCATTTCCTCATAAGGATCATGGAAAGGAAGACGCCAAACCGGATCTGCAACACGCGCTGCAGCCGTACTTAGTGCGGCGGCATAATCATCCCTATCGGTAAAGAACGGCGCAAGGTCGGGTCCAACCGCCACCCGTGCCGCACCCGTCAGGGTCGCCATAGAAATCACCAAATCCGGCGCATCCTCATCGGCAAGCGCCAATGCGTCTGCCAAAACCAAACGCCCTTCGGCGTCGGTGTTATTAATCTCAACCGTAAGGCCCTTGCGACTGTTTAAAATATCTTGCGGACGGAACGCATTGCCATCAATGCTGTTTTCCACCGCTGGGATCAGAACGCGCAACTGCACGTCGATCCCAAGCGACATAATCATATGCGCAAGGCCAAGCGTTGTTGCAGCACCGCCCATATCCTTTTTCATCAAACCCATCGACCCGCCGGGTTTGATGTTCAAACCACCGGTGTCAAAACAGACGCCCTTGCCGACAAGCGTCAGCTTTGGCCCGGTTTTGCCCCAGCGTAATTCGGCCAATCGCGGCGCCCGCGATGACGCCCGCCCCACCGTGTGGATCATTGGGAAATTCTGATCCAACAAATCTTCACCCACAACCTCCGTAAAATCTGCACCGTGTTCCCCAGCCAATTCTTTAACAGCAGCGGACAGCTCCACAGGCCCCATATCAGAGGCAGGAACATTAATCAGATCACGGGTCAACGCCTCGCCCTTGGCAATCGCTTCGATCTTTGCCGCACTCACCGCAGGCGGGCAAATCAAGCGGGCGGTAACAGGGGCCGCCGATTTATATCGCTCAAACGTATAGCTCGCCATGAGCCAGCCAAGGGCGGCCTCTTCTAACGCGGCCCCCTCCAGCCCGCTTTCGATGGCATATATCCCCTCGGGCAACTTGCACGCCGCCGCCCCAACGTGAAAACGGCTCCGCTTGCGGGTGGCCAGCGTGCCGTTACCGATCAAACCCATGGCAAAGCCACCATCCCGATCAGGCACCAGCAAAACAGCGCCCATACCAGCCTTAAACCCATTCGCCTCTGCCCAAGCCTGCGCCGCTTTGGGAATGGCAGACAGGTCATCTGCATCAATCACATGCAGCGGAATTGCGGGGCCTTTGGTGGCAAAGGTCAGGGTCATTGGGCATCCTTTCGTGGCGACGCCCGTGACCCTACCAGCCCCAACCCCAACGGCAAGAGGTCAGAGAAGTTTGTGGTAATTCCAAACTTGCGTCACCGCGGCATCAAGCGCGCGCTCCAGGCGGGCCATCGTCGCTTCCATCGCAATCCCATCGGACTGGGCTGCCGCCGCGCTGACATGCCATGCAGCAATAGCAACCTCGCGCAAGCCCATTTGATCGGCAATGGTCCCAATCCGGTTCACCGGGCCTGCGATATCGGCAAATGCCGCACGCAAACGCGCCGGTTGCAGATCATTGATAAGCTCGGCCAAATGCTCCAAAACGCGGCACATCGTGCCTTCAGCCTCCATGCGGTCCATACGGGCAAAAAGCTCTGCCAAAAGCGCGCGATCAATGATCAATCGGCTTTGGCATTCCAATACCGTTACGGGAAACGCAATCGGCGCAAAGTCGGGGGTGCAAAGAACATTTTTCATCATGCGCACCGTGATATGGGATGCACCTTCCCAGAAGGTTGACCCCCGCGCGTTTTGTGCCTCGAACTTCTCGTAAATGTTAGGTAAATTCGCACCAGTCAAAGACCTCAAGGACTTGAACCAATGGAACATGCGCGCCCGCTTCCCGAATATCTGATCAAGCGGTTTCATGGCTGGAAGGCCACTTCATATGAACAGAACCAAAGCTGGTACAAACGGCTTGCTGACGAAGGGCAACGTCCCCGCACCATGGTCATTTCCTGCTGTGATAGCCGGATTCACATCACCGAAATTTTCGGTGCGGATCATGGCGAATTCTTCATCCACCGCAATATCGCCAATCTTGTCCCGCTTTATCAGCCTGACGGGCTTGAGCACGGCACATCGGCCGCTGTGGAATACGCGGTCAACACGCTCAAGGTCAGCCAGCTGATTGTGCTGGGGCATTCAGGCTGCGGCGGCGTCGACGGATCCTATCAAATGTGCAGCGGCACAGCCCCCGAATTGGAAGACAAAACTAGCTTTGTCGGCCGCTGGCTCGACATTCTGCGCCCCGGTTTTGACCGCCTGCCCGCTGGTGATGACGACAGCCGCAAAACGGCTTTGGAAAAAGAAGCGATTCTGGTGTCACTGGAAAATTTGATGAGCTTTCCTTTCGTCAAAAGCGCGGTGGAGGAAGGAACCCTTTCACTACATGGCCTCTGGAACGAAATCGGTGCCGGCGAACTAGAAGTCTATGATTCCGCCAGCCAAAGCTTTCACGCACTCTAATAGGGGCCATTGATGTCCGAAATCTTTTCGCTCGCTTACAGCAATCTCTTGTCGCCCATTATCCTCAGCTTTGCACTGGGGCTGGCAGCGGCACTGGCCCGATCTGATCTGACAATCCCCGAAGCTGTGGCAAAGGGCATGTCGATTTACCTGTTGTTTGCGATCGGGTTCAAGGGCGGGGCGTCTGTGGCCGCACACGGGGTTGATAGAACACTCATTGCCTCTGTCATTGCAGGGCTTGTGCTCTCCTTTGGTCTTCCCTTCATTGCGTTCTGGCTGCTCAGAGTGCTGACCAAGCTCAGCACAATCGACGCCGCTGCCGTCTCTGCACACTACGGCTCCATCTCAATTGTCACCTTTGTTGCCGGTACCTCAATCCTGGAAGGGCGCGCAATTGACGCCGAAGGATATATGGTCGCCGTCGCCGCCGCGATGGAAGCGCCCGCAATCCTCTCCGCGCTCTGGCTCGTGGCCCGTGGCGGTAAGGGCAAAGGCCAAAGCAAAGCTATGCAACCGGACTTATTGCGCGAAATCCTCCTCAACGGGTCTATCGTCCTTCTCGTGGGGGCCTTCTTTATCGGGGCCGCGACGGGGGAAAAGGGCTTGGCAGAAATCGCGCCCTTTATCGTCAGCCCGTTCAAGGGCGTGCTCTGCCTGTTCCTGTTGGACATGGGCCTCATCGCCGGACGCGGGCTGCGCCAGGCTAAGGGCGTGATCACTCTGCCAATGGTGGGCTTTGGCATCTTGATGCCGCTGATCGGCAGCGTCTTGGGGCTGGCGCTTGGCGGACTGATCGGGCTTTCCCTGGGTGGCGTCGTCTTGATGATGGTGCTTGCAGCCTCCGCCAGCTACATCGCCGTACCTGCCGCAATGCGCGTGGCTCTGCCAGAGGCGCAACCGGCCATTTACCTCACGCTCTCGCTTGGCGTCACCTTCCCGTTCAACCTCACGCTTGGCATCCCTATCTATCTGGCAATGGCGCAACTCACCTTAGGAGGATCGTAATGCAAACGCACAACGCAAAACGCGTCGAAATCGTGATCGAAGCGCCACTGGAACGACGGCTGAAGGACGCGCTCAAAACAGCGGATATCACCGGGTTTACCATCCTGCCTGTCCTTGGCGGTTCAGGTCGGTCCGGCGGGTGGAGCCGCGAAGGCCAGCTTGGCCGCGCAGGGATGGTTTGTTTTGTTTGTATCATCCGACCTGACCGGCTGGACGGATTGCTCGCCGCCGCCTTCGAAGTCGTCGAAGCTCACATCGGGGTGGTCACAATCACCGACTGCGAAGTTCTGCGCGCAGAACGGTTCTAAAAAGGCGACCCTGACTCTGCGCAGCGCGGCCATAAGATCATCTTGCCAAAAATACTCAAACCCACGGGACGGTGGGCGGGGCGCCTTGCCCTGAAAGGGCAACAGCGACGCCATCGTCACACCCGCTCACCCCAATCACAGCAAGGTCATCAAGACAATCATTTACGCGTTATTAACATTCTCATTTACGCGTCATTAACAATTCCACCGCACGCGGCCTTCACTACGGGTTTCGGCACCTCTTGGTGCACAGGTTGTGTACACGGTGTGTACAGGCTGTGATGCGCAAATCCTCAACCTTCATTGGCATTAACCGAGCATTTTTTCGAAAAGGCGTGCCCGGCAACCAACGGGCATTGCGCGCGCCATGACCATCCCAATGGGACACAAGCTTTCGCCAATACTATCGATTGAGAAATCACAAAACGCTGCAGAGCAAAAAGTTGGGGCGCCCAAAAGGGCGCCCCGTATGTCAACACTCGTTACATTCACACATTCCGGCGAACCGGAACCCCGCTGACCCCTACCTTGCTGTAACCCTAAAAAAGGGCAGCCGGACCAGGGTCGAATTCTTGGGTCAAAACCTTTGCTTGGTTCTATATCTACACTTTGTTCTTAACCGCGATAAGGGGGAATTTGTCCAATTTTCTGCGAAACAGATTGTTTCGAAGATTTTAGCGGGACAACATCCGCCATCGCCGAAAACACGCTGCAGTTTGTTCAACTTTCTGATGAATTTGCGACATTCAGGGTTTGGGGCGTGACGTGCCTAGACCAAAAAAGAGAATCTCACCCCTTCTTCAAACACTCTCGACCCAACAGTTCAGCAATCTGAACCGCGTTCAACGCGGCGCCCTTACGCAGGTTGTCTGACACGCACCACAGGTTCAAACCATTCTCAATCGTCGAATCCTGACGGATTCGGCTGATAAAGGTTGCAAAGTCGCCGACACATTCAATCGGGGTGACGTATCCGCCATCTTCGCGCTTATCGATGACCATGATGCCCGGCGCTTCACGCAGAATGTCGCGCGCTTCGTCTTCATCCAGAAACTCTTCAAACTCGATGTTGATCGCTTCCGAATGCCCCACAAAAACCGGTACACGTACACAGGTCGCCGTGACTTTGATCGCGGTATCAACGATCTTTTTCGTCTCTGCCACCATCTTCCATTCTTCTTTGGTCTCACCAGAATCCAGAAAGCTGTCGATATGGGGAATGACGTTAAAGGCGATCTGTTTTGTGAACTTTGTCGCAGGTTTGCTGTCGGTTGGGTTGTAAATGCTCTTGGTCTGATCCCAAAGCTCATCCATCCCCGCCTTGCCCGCGCCAGACACAGATTGATAGGTCGACACCACCACACGCTTGATCGTCGCGCGATCATGCAAAGGTTTCAGCGCGACAACCATCTGCGCTGTGGAACAATTGGGATTGGCGATGATGTTTTTCTTTGTGTAGCCATGAACGTCCTTTGGGTTCACCTCTGGCACGATCAACGGCACGTCAGCGTCATAGCGATAAAGGGATGAGTTATCGATCACGACACATCCCGCCTTCGCAGCAATAGGCGCGTATTTCTTGGTCGCCTCGGACCCGACGGCAAACAGCGCGATGTCCCAGCCAGCAAAATCAAAGGCATCCAGATCAGTCGTCTTGAGGGTCTTCTCGCCAAAGCTAACCTCAGTCCCAATTGATTTGCGACTGGCCAGCGCTGCGATCTTATCGATCGGGAATTCCCGTTCTGCCAAGATGTTGAGCATTTCGTGACCCACGTTTCCCGTGGCGCCAACGACGACGACATTGTAACCCATAAGTGATGCTCCTGATTGATCTTGCGCCTGATACAATGGAGATTGTGCGAAGGAAAGGGCATGTTCATGACCGTCATTTGGATGATACTTCGCGGGACGTTTGCGCTGGTCGGCGTGCTGGTTCTGACGGCCTGCGTTCAGCACGTGCGCAACTCCGGCAATGACCCCGTGCCGCCGGTCCAAACCGACAGCCTGCGCTTTGCCACCTATAACGTGCACTACATCATCCTGCGCAAGGAAACCGGACCATGGTCCACCGCCGATTGGTCCCGCCGCAAAGGGCCAATGGATCAGGCGTTCAAAACCCTCAACGCGGATATCGTTACGTTCCAAGAAATGGAAAGCTTTCAACGCGGCGATCCCGGCTACACCAATCTGGCGCGCGACCATTTGCTGGCGCAGAATCCCGACTACACGGCAGGCGCAAACGGTGACCCGCTGACGTTCCCGCCGACCCAACCGATTTTCTTCCGAAAGGATCGGCTGACGCTGCTCGATCAGGGGTGGTTCTTTTTCTCTGACACGCCGGATGTCATTTATTCGCGCACGTTTAACGGATCATTTCCCGCCTTCGCCTCTTGGGTGCAATTGCAGGATGCGGGCGGGAACTCGTTCCGCGTGGTGAACGTGCATTTTGAATTCAAATCACGATCGAACCGTCAAAAATCAGCCGCCCTCGTCATCGAACGCACCGCGGATTGGATCGCGTCGGGCGAAACTGTTTTTCTGCTGGGCGATCTGAACGCACGTCTTGGTGCAAAAACGGTAGAGATGTTTCAAAACGCGGGCTTTGTCTTTTCGCCGATCCAAGGGTCCACCTACCACCTGAACCGGGGCGTGAACCTGTTCGGCGCGATTGATCATATCGCCGTGGCCGGGCCTGTCGGACCGGCGGGTGATCCGGTTGTCCTGCGACAGAAATTCGATGGGCATTGGCCGTCTGATCATTATCCAGTTTTGCGCGACTACCAGCTTCGGCCTTAGCCATATGTCAGGTTTCATTTACACCTTTGGGATTCATGCTAACCTTAAAGTATGAAAGACCTCGCCCCCAGATTTGCCGCTGCAGCCCCCCGCACGATGTGTACCGATTGCGGGCTATCCCGCACCAAGGATGCAGGCAAATGCGGCGTCGCCTGCCAATTCATCAAACCGGACTACCCAAGTTTCGAAGCGCAGGTTCATGGGCGTGCCGCAAAGGGTGCAGAAGAAACCTATTTCGGCGTTACACTGGCTATGCACAAGGCCGCGCTGAAAAATCCCAAGGACGGCGCGCAATGGACCGGGCTCACGACAGAGCTTGCCGCGCGCCTGTTGGAAACGGGGGCTGTGGATGCGGTGCTGACTATGGTGCCGGACGATGGTGACAAATGGGCGCCCTCCCCTGCGTTGATCACAAAGGCCGAAGATATGGTCAAAGCCCGCGGCATGCGCATGGGCTACGCGCCTTTGCTGGCCTTGCTGCGCCCCGCGGCAGAGGCAGGTCACAAACGGCTTGCCGTGATTGGTATCCCTTGCCAAATCTACGCCCTGCGCGCGATGGAAAAGGAGCTGGGGTTTGATCGGTTATATGTGATTGGAACGCCTTGTTCAGACAACACGACAACAGAAAATTTCTATCACTTTCTGGACCAACTGACAGACGCCCCCGAAAAGGTGACCTACCTCGAATTTCGCGCCGATTACCATGTGGAACTGCGCTTTGAAGACGGCACACAACGGCTGATCCCCTTCCTCAAACTGCCCTTGTCAGACTTGCCCAAAGACTTCTTTCCGCTGACGTGCAAGACCTGCGTGGATTACACCAATCGACTGTCTGACATCACCGTGGGCTATATGGCGGGCGAAGGCGATCAATGGATCATCGTGCGCAATGAACGGGGTGCGGAAATGCTGGCGGGTTTGGGCGATGACGTGCGCCTTGCCCCTGTTGGAACACGCGGGAAACGCGCCGGGTCTGTCAAAGGGTTCATCGAAAATACAAAGCTTGCTGCAGGTGGCTTACCCCTGCGCCGGATGCCCGATTTCATGCGCGGGATCATGGGCTGGCTGATGCCAAAGGTCGGACCACGCGGATTGGAATTCGCAAAAGCCCGGCTAGAGATGAAAGCAGCGGAAACGGTCCTGCATCTGGAACGCGAAGCACCGGCCAAGCGCAAGAACATGATCCCCGATCACGTTTGGAACTTGGTCGCACCTTATGGGTTGAACCGGCCGACAGACGAAAGCGCAACGAAATCTAAATGAATTTGTACGACATCCCAGTCAGCAATCGTAATCTGGGATGGGTAAATGGGCGGGCGACTATACGGGCTGGCGTTGATCGTCTTGCATGGATGGGGCAGCGCCTTGGTCGCGCAAGGCCCGTTATTTCAAGCTGACGACAGACAACCACTCATCACAATTCGCCGCAATATCGATGAGGTAGAGGTCGTGGCCACAGGCAGCGCCGGCAGCCTTTTCGTTGGCCGATCCGGGTCAAGCCTTTTGGCCCCCTACCCAAAGCGCGCAAAACCACCACCGAGCGTTGCGCAAAGCAGCTTCAACCGGCTGATGGGTGTATCACCACAACTCGTGGCGCTCCGCGAATTAATCGCAGACGCCGAGGCCGGCCCGCTTGACTACGACGCAGTGCAATACGGGGCGAGGATCAAACCGAACAAGCCGCCAACACAGATGACGCTGGATGAAATCAACGCATGGATCACCGCAACACCGGGGCAACCTCATGCGATCGGCCGGTATCAATTCATCCCCGCCACCTTGCGGCGCCTGATCCGATCAAAGGCGATGCCGGGATCAACGGTGTTTACCCCCGATGTCCAAGATGAATTGGCAGATATTTTGCTAGACGATGCAGGCCTGGCGGATTTTACCGCAGGCCAACTGTCGCGGCATCAATTCATGAACAATCTGGCCAAGATCTGGGCCGGACTGCCCAACGCGACAGGTCGCTCTCACTATCATGGCTATGCTGGCAATAAGGCCACAATCAGCTGGACGCGATTTGACCAACAAATGATTGCCATATTCGGCGCGTAATCGGCATTAAGAAATTAATAACGCGACGAACGGTCCCGTAACCTTCGCCGTTGAAGTTGATCAAATAGGCCCTATCTGAGGGTCAAGAAAAGCAAAGGGCAGGCACTTGAAAACGTTTCTTTCAGCAGGACTACTTTTACTGGCAACCGCAACGCAAGGCTTTGCGCATGACTATACGATTGGCGATCTTAAGGTCGAACATCCGGTCGCATTTTCAACAGCCGCAACAGCCCGCACTGGCGGTGGTTTCTTGACGATCACGAACAATGGCAGCGAAGACGATCGACTGCTATCGGTCGTCGCTGATTTTCCTCGGGTGGAAATCCATACCTTTGAAATGGATGGCGACGTGGCCAAAATGATGCACATGGAAGACGGGCTGGAAATTCCAGCGGGCGAAACTGTGATGCTCGCCCCCGGTGGCCTTCACGTGATGTTCATGGGTTTGTCCGATGGGTTCTCAACCGGCGACGCCTTTGATGCGACCTTGGTCTTTGAATCCGCAGGTGAGCTTGAAATCCAATTCAACATAGAAGACCGGCCGGAAAATTCCGGCCATGCAGACATGGACCACAGCAATCATGGTGCGAAAGACAGCGACAGCTGACGCGCACTCATTTGGCGGGCCTAGGCCACTTGGCCTGCCCGCACTAAACCGCCGCTTTGCAACTTTCTTCTAGGTAAATCTCTCGCAAACGGGTCGCAACGGCCCCCGGCGTGCCTGCACCAATAGCAGAGCCATCAATTTCAACGACAGGCATCACAAATGTGGTGGCAGAGGTCACAAACGCCTCATCCGCGCCTTGCGCCTCTTCAATGGTGAACGACCGCTCTTCAACCTTCATCTGTGCTTCTTTGGCGAAACGCAAAACCGCCTTGCGCGTGATGCCACTTAAAATTTCATTGCCCAAATGACGGGTAATGATCGTATTGCCCTTCACGATATAGGCGTTGTTGGACGTCCCTTCGGTCACAGCGCCATTTTCCACCATCCAAGCATCATCAGAGCCCGCGGCCTTTGCCATCATCTTACCCATTGATGGATACAGCAGTTGCACCGTCTTGATGTCACGCCGCCCCCACCGTTGATCAGCAATGGAAATGACTTTGATACCCTTCTTGGCAACCAGACTTTGCGCCATGCCGGGCTTGCTTTGCGTGAACAGAACAATGGTCGGCTCGACGTCTTCACTGGGGTATACAAAATCGCGGTCGCCATCGGACCCACGTGTAATCTGCAAATAGACCAGACCATCCTCAATCTCATTACGCCGAACCAGCTCCCGATGAACCTGCAGTAGATCATCCTTCTCCATCGGGGCGCGCATCTCTAGCTCATTCAAAGACCGCTCCAACCGCACAGCATGGCCATCAAAATCAATCAGCTTCCCACCAAGAACAGAGGTCACCTCATAAACACCATCCGACATCAAAAACCCTCGATCAAAAATCGAAACTTTGGCGTCAGCTTCCGGAAGGTAGTCCCCGTTTAGATATACAGTGCGCATGGTCATCCCCAAAGTGCTGCGGCGGGCGGATGCACGCCTTTGTCATCGAAT
>CAKZVL010000051.1 GCA_937922155.1 uncultured Paracoccaceae bacterium
GACGATTTCTAAACACTGACATTGCTACAGTTCCTCTAAAGGCGCGACGGTGTGCGCCAAGTCATTCGGCAAACTTCGCCACCACCTTAAAAACCATGCTGCTGTGGCGGAAATGCGGCCAGATTGAGGAATATAAGCTGCCACTTTCCGGTGTCTGGAGCGTAAATTTCGCTAAACTGGCTTCATTGTTTCAAAACGAAGGACAGTGATGGAATCTCTCATTAAGGTTGCGCAAAAAGATCCGTCGGCGGTCCAAGGCAATTTACGCGACGTTCGCTTAATTTTTGCATATTTGCTTTCGAATCGATCTAACGTGACCTTAACGCTGACCTTGTGCTTGAGTTGGAGGCGAAGTTGGCGATCTGATCAAAAAGGAAATTCAAAATGTCTTCCCAGAGCGAGCCTAGTTTTCGACAATCCGTAGATGCGATGTTTAATAGGGCTGTTGCGCTTATGGACCTTAGCCCCGGGCTTGTGCAGAAAATACGTGTTTGTAACGCAACCTATACCGTTCGTTTTGGTGTGCGTTTGCGAGGCGATATTCACACATTTGTCGGCTACCGGGCCGTTCATTCCGAACATATGGAACCGGTTAAAGGGGGGATCCGCTATGCCCCAAATGTTCATCAAGATGAGGTCGAAGCGCTGGCCGCGTTGATGACGTATAAATGCGCCTTGGTGGAAGCGCCGTTTGGTGGCTCCAAAGGGGGGTTGTGCATCGATCCGCGCGAATATGATGAACATGAATTGGAACTGATCACACGCCGGTTTGCCTATGAACTGGCCAAGCGCGATTTGATCCATCCATCACAAAACGTGCCTGCACCCGACATGGGCACCGGAGAGCGGGAAATGGCATGGATCGCGGATCAATATCGCCGCATGAATACCACGGATATTAATGCCGCAGCCTGTGTCACAGGGAAGCCCATTAATGCCGGTGGCATCCATGGCCGGACTGAAGCCACCGGACGGGGTGTTCAATATGCCTTGCAAGAGTTTTTTCGACACCCGGAGGACATAGCGGCGGCAAAATTGAGCGGGACGCTGAGGGGCAAGCGCGTCATCGTGCAGGGCCTTGGCAATGTGGGCTATCACGCGGCGAAGTTTCTGCAGGAAGAGGATGGCGCAATCGTTACCGGCATCATTGAACGGGACGGTGCCTTGCACAATGAAGACGGTATTGATGTAGAGGCTGTTTACGCGTGGATCGCAGAAAATGGTGGGGTTTCAGGG
This sequence comes from uncultured Paracoccaceae bacterium, assembly GCA_937922155.1. Classification (GTDB taxonomy): domain Bacteria; phylum Pseudomonadota; class Alphaproteobacteria; order Rhodobacterales; family Rhodobacteraceae; genus Cognatiyoonia. Next base: position 1,237 of record CAKZVL010000051.1, read on the forward strand.
TATTCGGGCGCGTCGTATCAAAAGGACGGTGCAGCTTTGCTGGAGGCGGAGTGCGATCTGTTGATTCCAGCCGCCTTGGAAGGTGTGATCAACCTGACCAATGCCGATCGCATCAAAGCCCCTTTGATTATTGAGGCAGCCAATGGTCCGATTACTGCGGGCGCGGATACAATTCTGCGTGAAAAGGGCTGTATCATTATTCCCGATATGTATGCCAATGCGGGCGGCGTGACCGTGTCCTATTTTGAGTGGGTCAAGAACCTGAGCCATATCCGCTTTGGCCGGATGCAGCGCCGCGCCGAAGAAAGCCGCCATCAACTGGTCGTGGACGAATTGGAACGATTGTCATCGGACAGTGGCGTTGGATGGGAGTTGAGCCCAGATTTCAAGGAGCGTTACCTGCGCGGGGCGGGTGAGCTGGAGCTTGTCCGTTCTGGTTTGGATGACACCATGCGCAAAGCCTATCAAGATATGCGCGCGGTTTGGCATGGGCGCGATGATGTCCCGGACCTGCGCACGGCGGCCTATTTGGTATCGATCGGCAAGGTTGCGGACAGTTATCACGCCAAAGGTCTTTAGCAGGATCTTGAAATACTGGAAATTTGGCCTGTTCACAGGCCAAATTGCGCCAATCTGGTGAGATTTGAGGCGGTGTTCCTGTTTGATGACAGACGGCATTGTTTGAACCTGCGGACCCTCCGGGGGGAGTATTTCGGCAAGATGATACGGGGTGGGTTTTGCTGTAGCTGGCAAGAGACGAGGACAAGGGCCGGTGATTGGCGTTGCGCGACATAGAGTGCCGCAAACCGACAAAACATTGCGCTTAACGATTGCTAGCCTTGGCACATCGAAAGGATGCAGGTTTGGGTTTTTCCGGATTTCAGGTGATCAAAGAAGCGCTTTTGGGACAAAAGGGCTGGGCGCCGATGTGGCGCGATCCAGAACCGAAGGCTGAGTATGATATCGTCATCATTGGTGGCGGCGGGCATGGGCTTGCCACTGCGTTTTATCTCGCCAAGGAACATGGGCTGACCAATATCGCGGTCCTTGAAAAAGGGTACTTGGGCGGTGGCAATGTGGGTCGCAACACAACCATTGTCCGTGCCAATTATATGCTGCCTGGAAATTCGGAATTCTATTCCCATTCCCTCAAGCTGTGGGAGGGGATGGAGCAAGAGCTGAACTATAACGTCATGCATTCGCAGCGGGGCCTTATCAACCTATTTCATTCCGATGGTCAGCGCGATGCCTTTGTGCGTCGTGGCAATGCGATGATCAATCAAGGGGATGATGCTGTATTGTTGGATACCGATAGTGTGCGCGACCTGTTGCCGTATCTTGATTTTGAGAATGTGCGTTTTCCAATCTATGGCGGGTTGCTGCATCCACGCGGCGGAACGGCGCGCCATGATGCGGTTGCCTGGGGCTATGCCCGTGGCGCGGATCAGCGCGGTGTTGATTTGATCCAGAATTGTGAGGTTACGAGCATTGATGTGACGGCAGGCCGGGTCACGGGGGTACAGACCACCAGAGGGGCTATCCGGGCCAAGAAAGTCGCGATGGTGACGGCCGGGCGATCCGGGCGGGTGGCGGCGATGGCTGGGATACGACTGCCGATAGAAAGTCATATCCTGCAGGCGTTTGTCACCGAAGGGTTGAAGCCGTGCATTGATCACGTCATCAGCTTTGGCATGGGTCATTTTTATATCAGCCAATCCGACAAGGGCGGGTTGGTTTTTGGCGGCGATTTGGATTTTTATGCCTCTTATGCTGCGCGGGGCAATTTGCCGATGAAAGAGCACGTGATGGAAGCGGCGATGACACTGATGCCGATGATTGGCAAAGCCCGAGTTCTGCGCAGTTGGGGCGGGATTATGGATATGACGCCTGATGGATCGCCGATCATTGATAAGACGGGGATTGAAGGGCTCTATCTGGATTGTGGCTGGTGTTATGGTGGATTTAAAGCGGTTCCGGGGTCTGGTTTTAGCTTTGCACATTTGATTGCGACGGATCGACATCATGAGCCCGCAGCGAAATTCCGATTGGATCGTTTCAAAACGGGTGTTGGGTTGATGGATGAGGAATCCACCGGTTCGCAACACAATTTGCATTGAGGGATGGGATGTGTGGAGTGAGTATTTTTGGCAAGATGATCGGATTTAGATGCGCATAAGCTGCCCCTATTGCGGAGAGCGTGATCGCCGGGAGTTTTACTACCTCGGGGATGCTGTCTATTTGGACCGCCCCGATCGGGATGCGGGAGCAGTCGCTTGGGATGATTATTTGCACAATCGCGACAATCCTGCCGGGATCACCACCGATCTATGGCAGCACACGCCCTGTGGCGCATGGGTAAAAGTCACCCGCGATACGACGACCCATGCGATTTCGGCCACTGCACCGGTAAGGGATATGTCATGAGGGTGGCTGATAAGGGGCGCATTGATCGTGGGCGTCCGGTTTCCTTTACCTTTGATGGGCGGCGCTTTTCGGGGTTTCAAGGGGATACGATTGCGTCGGCCCTGTTGGCAAATGGGGTTCGAACTGTCGGCCGTTCGTTTAAATACCATCGTCCACGGGGCATTTTGACGGCCGGGTCAGAAGAGCCCAATGCGCTGATCACCATTGGGGATGATCCCAACCAACGTGCGACGATGGTGGAGCTGAGCGAAGGTTTGAGAGCGACCAGCCAGAACAATTGGCCCAGTTTGCGCTATGATCTATTGAGCGTAAACGATGCGCTGGCGCCGTTTCTAAGTGCTGGTTTTTATTACAAGACCTTTATGTGGCCGCGCAGTTTTTGGGAAAAACTGTATGAGCCGGTTATTCGCCGGGCCGCCGGGCTTGGCGCCTTGTCGGGGGCGTCAAATAGTGACCCTTACGAAAAGGCCTATGCATTTTGTGACCTCTTGATCATTGGGGCCGGGCCTACGGGTTTGATGGCCGCGTTAAGCGCTGGGCGATCTGGTTTGGATGTCATCCTGTGTGACGAAGATTTTGCCTTGGGTGGGCGGCTTTTATCTGAAACCGAAACCGTCGGGGGGCAAGCGGGTGCGGATTGGGTTCACGCTGCTGAGGCAGAGCTTGCCTCGCTTTCGAATGTGCGGATTATGACGCGCACGACGGTGACCGGGGCCTATGATCAGGGCACCTATGGCGCGTTGGAACGGGTTGCGATCCCCGGCGCGCCGCTGGCTTGTTTTTGGCGGATCGTTGCAAAAAATGCGATATTGGGGGCCGGCGCGTTGGAGCGGCCGATTGCCTTTCCCAACAATGATCGCCCCGGCATTATGATGGCCAGTGCGGTTCGATCGTATCTCAACCGATATGGCGTTGCGACGGGGCAATCTGTGAGCGTGTTTGGCAACAACGACGGTGCCCATCAAACGGCGCGAGATCTGATTGCAGCGGGCGTGGATGTGGCGGCTGTGATCGATACGCGAGCTGACGCGGCCATTGAAGTTGATGCGCCGACCTATTCGGGCGGGCAGGTTGTTGCGACCTCTGGGCGGCATGGTTTGCAAGGCATCACGGTTGAACATAGTGGTGGTCGCCGCCAAATCAGGACGGATTGTTTGGCTATGTCGGGTGGGTGGAACCCGACGCTACATTTGACGTGCCACATGAATACTCGACCGCAATGGTCTGAAAGTATTGCCTCTTTCGTGCCAAGATCGGGTGCCATACCCGGGCTTGTCGCCGTTGGGGCCTGCGATGGTGTTATGGACACTGCTGGGTGTTTGAAGGCTGGTATGGAGGCGGCTGTTGCGCTTGGGGCCAGCCCGCAATCATTGCCAGAGGCAGATGCGGCCAGCTATGCATTGACCCCGTTTTGGATGGTCGAAGGTAAAGGGCGCAAGTGGATTGATTTCCAGAACGACGTCCATGTCAAAGACATCAAACTGGCCGCGCAGGAAAACTTCCGCTCTGTCGAGCATATGAAGCGATATACAACGCAAGGTATGGCGACCGATCAGGGAAAGTCATCAAACGTTGTGGCCTTGGCGGTGTTGGCGGATGCGACGGGGCGCGGGATTCCGGAAACGGGGACGACGACGTTCCGCCCGCCGTTCGTTCCGGTGCCTATTGCCGCCATGGGCGCGGGGGCGCAGGGGCATGGGTTTGCGCCGAAACGGCTCACCACATCCCATGGCGCAACGGTTGCACGTGGCGCGCCGGTGATCGAAGCGGGGCTGTGGTATCGGCCCAGCTATTTCCCACAACCCGGAGAGACCACTTGGCGGCAAAGCTGCGACCGTGAGGTGCGCATGGTGCGCAACGCCGTTGGGATCTGTGATGTGTCGACCCTGGGAAAGATTGACGTGCAAGGCCCTGATGCCGCTGCGTTTTTAGACTTTGTCTATGCCAATACATTTTCGACCCTGAAGGAAGCGCGCGTGCGCTATGGTCTGATGCTGCGCGAGGACGGGCATGTCATGGATGACGGCACCGTCGCGCGGATTGGTGCGAACCAATATGTTGTGACCACAACGACGGCGGCAGCAGGTCAGGTCATGACCCATTTGGAATTTGTGCGCCAAGCGCTTTGTCCGGCGATGGACGTGCAGTTTACCAGCGTGACAGAACAATGGGCGCAATTTGCGGTCGCGGGACCAAAAGCGCGTACGCTTTTGAACAGTTTGCTCGATCAGCCGATTGATAATGAGGGGCTGCCCTATATGGGCTTTGCGCCGGTTTCTGTCGCGGGTGTTGATGCACGTCTGTTCCGGATTTCGTTTTCGGGTGAACATGCCTACGAGATTGCGGTGCCTGCGCGATTTGGGGCGACCCTTTTTCGCGTTCTTTTGGCGCAGGCCGAATCCATGGGCGGCGGTCCTTATGGGATGGAAGCGCTCAACGTTCTGCGGATCGAGAAGGGCTTTATCACCCATGCAGAGATTCATGGGCGCACGACCGCGTTTGATATCGGCATGGATCGTATGATCAGCCTGAAAAAGGATTGCATCGGACAGGCAGCGGCGCAAAGGCCTGGTCTAACGGGGGCTGATCGGGATCAATTGGTCGGTTTGCGTGCTGCGGATGGTGCAATTCCTGCAGGCGGTCATGTGTTTGCGCAACGGGCGGAGCATATTCGGATCAACAGCGCGGGATATGTCACATCGACGGCGTATTCGCCGACGCTGGATCAAAACATCGCGCTTGGGTTTCTAAAGGACGGTCGCGCGCGGCATGGTGAAACGATTGTCGTTGTCGATCATCTGCGCGGCATTCGGACAGAGGTCGAGGTTTGCGATCCCGTCTTCTTTGATCCTGAGGGAGGGCGTTTGCGTGGTTAAATTGATCCCTCAATCCCCGTTTGGCGATGCCTTGCCCTGTTCGATTGATACCGCGACGTTGCAAGAGGTTACGTATGGTTCGATCACTTGGGTTGCGCCGTTTGCTGGGCGGCAAGTGGCAGTGGAACAGGCGATTGGGCAAAAACTACCTGAGCCAAACCGGAGTGTTAATGACATGCTTTGGGTGGGGCCGGGGCAATATCTGGCCTTTGACAAAGAGATCACAACAGATCAGGCCGCGTTGACGGATCAAAGCGATGCGTTTGCGATCTTGTCGGTGCAAGGGAGCTCTGCTGAGGCGATCCTCGCGCGGCTTGTGCCCATAGATTTGCGTAGCGCGTCCTTTGGCGTGGGACACACGGCGCGGACATTGATCAATCATATGGCGGCATCTGTGACGCGTACGGCTGAGGACGCCTTTGAATTGATGGTCATGCGTTCAATGGCTGGGACATTGCTTGAAGAGGTAAGCGAGGCGGCAAAACACCTCTCCGCCCGCGACGCTTAGTCGAAAATCAAGCATCAACGCGATTAGTGGTGGATAAGTCGGCGAGGGTCACTCGACTCTGGCGGCAATCGTCCCGATATTGCTTGCATGAGCTTACCACCCGGATTTTTGGACGAATTGCGCAATCGACTGTCCCTTGGGCAAGTCGTGGGGCGCAAGGTGATGTGGGACACCCGCAAGTCTAACCAAGGCAAGGGCGATCTTTGGGCGCCGTGCCCGTTTCATCAGGAAAAATCGGCCAGTTTCCACGTAGATGACCGCAAGGGATTTTATTACTGCTTGGGCTGTCATGCGAAGGGTGATGCGATTTCTTTCGTGCGTGAAACCGAAAACGTCGGTTTTATGGAGGCGGTTCAAATTCTTGCGGGTGAGGCGGGAATGCCGATGCCGCAGCGCGATCCGCGTGCGCAGGAAAAGGCGGATGAACGGACAGAACTTGTCGATGTGATGGAACAGGCGGTCCAGCATTTCCGACTGAACCTGAATACCGCAGCAGCGGGTGATGCGCGCGATTATCTTGGCCGGCGTGGGCTGGATGCCGATGCGCAGGCGCGATGGGACATAGGGTTTGCCCCTGACAGTGGTGGTGTCTTGGCGCATCTCACCGGGAAAAGCGTTGCGCAAGATAAGGTGATCGCGGCAGGGTTGGCGGCTGAAAGCGACCGTGGCGGCGCACCTTATGACCGGTTCCGGGGCCGCATCATTTTTCCGATCCGTGACGCGCGGGGCAGGGCCATTGCACTTGGTGGGCGGGCGATGGCGGCGGATGCGCGCGCCAAATACCTCAATTCCCCTGAAACGCTGTTGTTTGATAAATCGCGCACGCTTTACAACCACGGCCCCGCGAGAGAGGCCGCAGGCAAAGGCCAACCGCTGATCGTCGCTGAGGGGTATATGGACGTTATTGCCCTATCTGAAGCAGGCTTTACCGCCGCTGTTGCCCCGCTTGGCACTGCCGTGACAGAGCATCACCTTGCCCTGCTATGGCGCATGGCGGATGAGCCGATTATCGCGCTGGATGGCGATACCGCCGGATTGCGCGCCGCGATGCGCACGATTGATATTGCGCTGCCATTGCTTGAGGCGGGTAAGTCCCTGCGATTTGCGATCATGCCAGACGGGCTGGACCCTGATGACGTTCTCAAGAAGCAGGGCAAGCCTGCGATGCAGGGCTTGATTGATGGCGCCATTCCGATGGTGCAATTGCTGTGGCGGCGCGAAACAGAAGGCAAGGTTTTTGACAGCCCGGAACGCAAAGCTGCGCTGGACAAAGCGTTGCGGGAAAAGATCAAGCTGATCCAAGATCCCTCGATCCGCAACCATTATGGCCAAGCGATCAAGGACATGCGTTGGGAATTGTTTTCAATCAAGCGGACCCCGTCCAGTGGTGGGCAGCGTCAAGATTGGTCGCGTTCCAATTCCAAGTGGAAAAAACCAGCGGGCCCCGTTCAAACCAGTAAATCATCGGCACTGGGCGCGGGCGCAGACGTGGAGTCGCACCTTAGAGAGGCGGCAATTCTTGCCACGTTGTTGAGCACACCCAGCGTTCTGAGCGCGTTTGAAAGCGATCTGGATCGTTTGGAAACGCAAGATCCAGATCACCGGGTCTTGCGGGATGCGATATTGCGCCACGCGGGCGCTGCGGATTTGAAACAGGTGGTAAATGCAGAAGTTGGCGCGGCGGTCCTTGAAAAATTGTTCGGCCAAGCGCATGTGCAATTAGGGTCAGGTGCGCGCAAACCCGGTGACGCCGAATTCGCGCATCAATGCCTGAAGGAGAGCTTTGCAAAACTGTTCTCCCGTCAGTCGCAACCTAAGGAAGTGGTCGACGCGATGTCTGATATCGCGGGCGAGGTGGATGAAGGTTTGACGTGGCGGCTTAAAATGGCTGCCGAAGCTGTTGTGAAGGCAGAGAAAATTCAAGGCGCGGATAGCGTCGATTTTGAGAAGGCTGACAATGGGGCGCTGGTGGATAAGGATGAAAAGGGATCATTTGACGATCTGCTTAGCCGCATTAAATTCGCTAAGGATCGACCTGAATAATGCCTTAAACAGCGGGCAAACGTTTCGCCAGCAACAGACCAGAAGAATCAGTGATGTAAGTGTTGCGAATCACCCGATTCCAAGATTGATTCGATATTAACCGAATCACCCGAATCATAGGGTGACCGTAGCCGCTTTAGGGAGACCGCCAATGGCCGCCAAGGACAATGACGACCGCAAAGATGCTGATCAGGATGACGGCTCCCTCGATATGAGCCAAACAGCGGTCAAGAAAATGATCGCTGATGCGCGCGAGCGTGGCTATATCACATACGACCAATTGAACGCTGTGCTGCCGCCCGAACAGGTGAGTTCTGACCAGATCGAAGACGTGATGTCGATGTTGTCTGAGATGGGCATTCAGGTCACTGAAGAAGAGGAAAGCGAAGAGGTCGAAGAAAACCAAGGCGGCACCGATGTTGCGACTGTCAAAGGTCCCGGTGAGGTTGCGCTATCGACGGCTGATACGGAAAAGCTTGATCGGACCGATGACCCTGTCCGCATGTACCTGCGTGAAATGGGCAGTGTGGAACTGTTGTCGCGCGAAGGCGAAATCGCGATTGCCAAACGTATTGAGGCAGGCCGTAACACGATGATCCTCGGGCTTTGTGAAAGCCCGCTGACATTTCAAGCGATTACCATCTGGCGCGACGAACTTTTGTCAGAAGATATTCTGCTGCGCGACGTTATTGATCTTGAAACCACCTTTGGCGACCAAATGGGGGAGGACGGCGAAGAAGCCGTTGTTGCACCTGTCGCTGGCGCTGCACCCGCAGCCGGTAAGGAAGAAGCGCAAGAGCTTGACGCGGATGGCAACCCGATTGCCAAAGATGACGATGACGAGGAAGAAGACGCCGCCAACATGTCACTGGCTGCGATGGAAGCGGCGCTTAAACCTCGCGTTCTTGAAACGCTTGAGGTTATCGCGCGCGACTTTTCCAAGTTGAGCGATATGCAGGACGCCCGGATGTCTGCGACGCTGAACGAAGACAGCAGTTTTTCCGACAAGGAAGAGAAGAAGTATCAAAAGCTGCGCTCGCAGATTGTTGAGCTTGTGAACTCTCTCCACCTGCACAACAACCGTATCGAAGCGTTGATTGACCAGCTTTATGGGATCAACCGTCGCATCATGTCGATTGACAGCGCGATGGTGAAACTGGCGGATCAATCCCGCATCAATCGCCGTGAATTTATCGACGCCTATCGCGGTCGTGAGCTGGATCCAAACTGGCTTGACGATATTCGTGCGATGACGGGTCGTGGTTGGCAGATGCTGATCGAACGTTCCACCGACAAGATCGAAGAATTGCGCAACGACATGGCGCAGGTTGGTCAATACGTTGGTGTCGATATCACCGAATTCCGCCGCATCGTGCAGCAGGTCCAAAAGGGCGAGAAAGAAGCGCGGCAGGCCAAGAAAGAAATGGTCGAGGCGAACCTGCGTTTGGTGATTTCAATCGCGAAAAAATACACAAATCGCGGCCTGCAATTCCTTGACCTTATTCAGGAAGGGAACATCGGCCTGATGAAGGCGGTTGATAAGTTTGAATATCGCCGTGGTTATAAATTCTCGACCTACGCGACATGGTGGATCCGTCAGGCGATCACCCGGTCTATCGCCGATCAGGCCCGCACGATCCGTATTCCTGTCCACATGATTGAAACGATCAACAAACTTGTGCGCACAGGTCGTCAGATGTTGCACGAGATTGGCCGCGAGCCCACGCCTGAGGAATTGGCAGCCAAGCTGCAGATGCCACTGGAAAAAGTCCGCAAGGTCATGAAAATCGCGAAGGAGCCGATTTCCCTAGAGACGCCAATCGGCGATGAGGAAGATTCACAGCTTGGCGATTTCATCGAAGACAAGAACGCGATCCTGCCGCTGGATTCCGCGATTCAGGAAAACCTGAAGGAAACCACAACTCGTGTGCTGTCATCCCTCACGCCTCGTGAAGAACGGGTCCTTCGCATGCGTTTTGGCATCGGCATGAACACCGATCATACGCTTGAAGAGGTGGGTCAGCAGTTCAGCGTGACCCGCGAACGTATCCGCCAGATTGAGGCGAAAGCGCTGCGCAAGCTGAAGCATCCAAGCCGTTCACGCAAGCTGCGCAGTTTCTTGGATCAGTAATGTCGATCCTATCTAAACTGTTCGGGAACAAAGGGGCGACTGAAGCGCTCAAGGGTGAAGACTACAAAGGGTTCGTGATCTTTGCGGAGCCTATCAGAGAAGGCAAAACCTATCGCCTTGCGGCCCGCATCGAGCAGGGCGAGGGCGATAACCTGAAGTCCCATCAATTGATCCGGGCGGATACTTTTCAAAATGACGATCAAGCGCGCGAAGCGTCGCGACTGAAGGCTATTCAGATGATCGACGAGCAGGGCGATCGCTTGTTCGGTTCGCCCTAAAGTCCAAATGTTTCGTTTGTTCACAGCCGCGTCGCGTGCATGAACGAACACGTGAGGTCGCGTTTCAGGCAATTGCATCAAAAACGCACATGGCGCATTTAGGGTTTATCAGAAAGGATAGACCCATGACACGCATCACTCTCACACTGGCCGCGACAGCCCTGACAATTTCGCTTTCCCCAGCCGCGCAGGCCTACGGAGCCGAGCCGGGGGTCAACGAAACGATCGACAGCATCCAAGTTGTGAATGCACTTTATGGAGCCCAATCCACAAAGCTCAATGGCGTCTGTGAACGCACGATTTCGCCCATCTTGACGGAACTTTTGGCCTTGTCGCCAGACCTGCAAGAAGAGACGATCATCGCGCTGGCTTGCGTCGCGCAGTGATCGGCCCCACACTCCGGGCATGCAAAAACTAACGCTGCAAACCCAAGGCCCCGGGCTTTATGAATTTACAGATCGCATCGCGGTAACGGGCAGTGGACTGCTTACTTTGTTTGTCCAACACACCTCTTGTTCTTTGGTTATTCAGGAAAACGCCGACCCTGAGGTGCAGGTCGATCTGCAAAATTTCTTTGCGCGCTTGGTGCCTCCGGCAACGGATCCGTCAATGTCCTATTTGACCCATACCTATGAGGGGCCGGACGATATGCCGGCCCATATCAAGGCGGCTTTGCTGCCGACGCAAGTGTCTATTCCTGTCCAGAATGGAAAATTGATGCTGGGAACTTGGCAAGGGGTTTACCTTTTCGAACATCGCGACCGGCCGCACCAACGCAACGTCGTGCTGCATATGTCGGTCTGACCTGAGTCCGCAGGGCAACAACATCCTGAGCATATTTTTCGCATCTACCCAAATTCTAGCGGCATGCCTATAGTGTCAGTAGCTAGCTGGGGCAGGCGCCCCACAAAAAGGTAGGAAGAGGACAAGACATGCGTTGCCCCTTTTGCGGAAACGTCGATACACAGGTCAAAGATAGCCGCCCCGCGGAAGATCACGTCGCCATCCGCCGTCGCCGGTTCTGTCCGGCCTGCGGTGGCCGCTTTACCACCTATGAACGCGTGCAGCTGCGCGATCTTGTCGTCATAAAAACCAATGGCCGACGCGAAGAATTTGACCGTGATAAGCTTGAACGCTCTATCCGGATTTCGTTGCAGAAACGACCTGTTGAACCAGAACGCATGGATCAGATGATTTCGGGCATTGTGCGCCGATTGGAAAGCATGGGCGAAACCGATATTCCGTCGGCCACGATTGGTGAGATTGTGATGGAAAGCCTCGCCCGGATCGACACCGTGGCCTATGTGCGTTTTGCGAGTGTTTATAAGAACTTCCAAGCGGCAGATGATTTCGAAGAATTCGTAAGCGAGCTGCGACCTGATACCAAACTAGAAGAGTGAGCAGCGACCTTGACCACATGCGTCATGCCCTGACGATTGGGCGGCGCGGGTTAGGGCGTGTTTGGCCGTGGCCTTCTGTTGGTTGTGTGATCGTCAAGGATGGTCAGATCGTGGGCCGTGGCGTTAGTGAACGTGCCCGTGCGATGCATGCGGAAACGATCGCGCTGGAACAAGCCGGCGGTTTGGCGCAAGGCGCAACCGTCTATGTCACCCTAGAACCCTGCGCCCATACCGGAACCACGCCGCCCTGTGCCAATGCGTTAGTTGCGGCCAAGGTCGCCCGTGTGGTGTCGGCCTGTGACGATCCAAACCCGTTAGTTGCTGGAAAAGGCTATGCCATTTTGCGCGAGGCTGGGATCGCGGTTGAAACAGGTGTTTTGGCCGAACAAGCAGCGCAGGATCATGCGGGGTTCTTGCTGACCCAGACAGAGGGGCGGCCATTCCTGACGCTCAAACTCGCGGCGACCCTTGATGGACGTATCGCGACCGCGACGGGTGACAGCCAGTGGATCACGGGGCCGAAAGCCCGTCGTTACGTGCACGCCATGCGCGCCAATCATGACGCGGTGATGGTCGGCGGTGGTACGGCGCGGGCGGATGACCCAAGTTTGAACGTGCGCGGGTTTGGGGCGGTGCGCCAACCTGTGCGGGTTGTGGTGTCGCGCAAGATTGACCTACCGTTCAATTCGAACCTTGTTCAGACGGTCAAAGAGCAACCCGTTTGGCTGTGCCATGGACCAAATGCCGAGACGCAGCATTGGACAGACATGGGCGTAACATCTGTTCCTTGCGCGATTGTTAACGGTCAGGTCGATATGGCGGATGCCCTGCGCAACCTTGCGGCCAAAGGCATCACGCGCGTTTTCTGCGAAGGCGGCGGTGCTTTGGCGGCGTCGCTTTTGTCCGCAGGGATGGTGGATGAACTGGTCGTGTTTTCCGCCGGTGTCGTTATCGGGGCAGAGGGGGTTCCGTCCCTATCTGGGCTTGGCCTTTCCGCGCTGCGCGAGGCCCCGCGATTTGATCTGCGCGATGTGCGGTCAATAGGTGGGGACGTGATGCATCGTTGGCGGCGTGTTTAGCGCCACAACCACGCATAGCTTGCCAGCGCGCCTTGCGCCTTGGCCAGGGTTCGGTTGAAGCGACCCGGCGCGGGGATGTCGCCCTGCGATAACCGATCTATCGCCACTTCGGGCGGGCAGGCCATCCCGCTGATTGGATCGAAATAGCGGGGATAATCGATCAGGACCGCATGGGCAAAGGCGACAATGTCAGGGGACGCCGAACGACGTGCGAGGGGCATCGCGCGATCATCGGTCAGGCCCCAACCTGCATAAAACGGTGTGCCAAGGCAGGTGACACGTTTGCCGCGCAGCAGCGCCTCGAACCCCAAGAGCGAGGTCATGGTCCAAACCTCATCAACCGCAGTGATCGCTGTGATTGGGTCAACCTTGTCCAAGATCACATCGGCAATCTTGTCTGCATCCGGCACAGCACCGGGGCGCAAGCCTGCTTCGACATCTGGGTGGGGTTTGTAAATCAAGACGGCGGCGGGGTTGGCTTGGCGTACGGCTTCTAGCAATCCACGGTTCGTTGAAACATCGTCGGTCCCCAGCATGATAGAGGCGTCGTCTTCGACTTGACCGGGGACGAGGATACGCCGCCCTTCAGGCAGGGTGGGCATGTCAGTGGTGCCGATATTGTACTTTGATAGCTTTGCGCGGTTCAGCTTTGCCAACAAAACCTCTGCACGCAATCGGGCGGCATCGGGCAGGTTGAGCGAGGCTTCGATCAGGTGTTCAAGGCGGCTTGGCCGTGTCGGGTCATAATAGATCCCAATGTCATCAAGGACCAATGACA
>CAKZVL010000052.1 GCA_937922155.1 uncultured Paracoccaceae bacterium
GTCTTTCCACCGTGGATCAATGCATTGTTGATGAGATTCAGAACCGCTTGTTCAAACATGACCGGGTTGCCGTGTAGCGGAATTGCGACGTCTGGAAGGTTCGCGACGAAGGTGACATTACGGTCTTTGGCGGTTTGGTCAGCCCAGGCTGTCAGACCGACAACAATTGCGATGGGGTCAAATGTCGTCGCGGCACCGTTCAGCGTCGTGTCACGCGCTTTTTCCAATGTCAGTAAGTTGTTCGCGAGTTGACCTGTTTCTTTGGCCGCGATCAACAGGTCTGCCGACCGTGCTTTGGCATCCCCAAGCGACTTCGCGTTCGCAACAGATTCCGCCAGGCTTTGCACACCAGCAATAGGATTGCGCAACTGGTGTGCCGCGTCTGAGATAAAGGCGTTTTTGGCGTCGAAGCTTTGCGAAACTTCATTCAGCAAGTTGTTGAAACGGCCAACAATCCCGTTCACCTCTTGCGGGATACGGCGCTGGATTGGCGTGAGATCAGATGGAGAACGTCGCGCGATTGCATCCTCAAGGTCGAGGAGGGGGGCAAGACCCCGCCGGACGCCGAACCAAACGATCACCGCCAAAGCCCCGATCATTGATGCAATGATAAGGAACACAGGCCCGGTACGCGATTGGACGAACCCGTCGCGCACAGAGATCTGTTGCCAGACCGTCAGCGTGAATAGTCCGGTGAGGCCGTCGATCGTCGTGCTTTGCGAAAATCGTAAGGCCCTCACATCCGCCCCTTGATAGACCGCGTCATAATACGTTTGGGTCGCGCCCAGTTCCACTAGCGATGGCGGGACGGGTGGGGTGGCGTAACCTGTCACAAAAACCCCGTCCGGCGCGTAGACGTGGTAGAACACAGCGCCGCCCGATGTGTCGCGCAGCAGGTCGCGGGTTTCTTCGCTAAGAGCGTCGCCCCCAGAAACCGCGGTGTCGCGCGAAATCGCGAGGGCGGTTGACAGCAATGAGCGATCAAAGCGTTCGGCGGCATTGGCTTGCGCATCAAAGTAAGCCCATGCGCCGATCAATGACGCGACAAGGATGAGCGGGATCAGGATAACGAACGTCAGACGCGCCCGTAACGACAGACTGTTGTTCATGACACCGCCTGCATCAAATAGCCTAATCCACGTTTCACAATGATCTCGACACCATAGGGCTGCAGTCTTTTGCGCAAGCGCGAGACATAGACCTCGACCACAGGTTCATCGACGTCAGCGCCAGTACCATAAAGGCTGTCGAGCAAGAGCTGCTTTGAGACGATCCGTCCTTCGGCCATCAAGAGCCGTTCAAACAGCGCAACCTCGCGACGGGGAATATCGAGCGGTCCATCAGGGCCAGACACCATGCGCGCGCCCAGATCAAAGGTGACCGCGCCAATTGACGTTACGCGCTTAGACTGTTCCGACACGCGCCGCGAGAGTGCGCGAATGCGCGCGCCAAACTCCTCCATCTCAAACGGCTTGCTCAGGTAGTCATCCGCGCCCGTATCAAGACCTTTTATCTTGTCTTGTGTCTCGGACCGGGCCGTCAGGAGCAGAACCGGCCGCAGATCACCGCGCGCGCGCATGTGACGCAAAATCGTGAGGCCGTCCGTTCCGGGAAGGTTGATATCCAAGATCACCATATCAGCGTGATCGTCCCGCAGATAGGCATCCGCCTCTGCGCCGTCATGCAGCATATCAACGGCGTGACCTGCGTCTTGCAAATAGTACCGGATGCCTTTCGCGACAGAATGATTGTCTTCGACGACGACGATACGCAAGTTGGCTTCCTTTCAGCAAAATGCAGCGATGCAAGGTTCACGCAAGGATGTCACTGCAAGGTCGGCGCATCAAGAAGCCTTGAAGAGACTTCTGATTCTAATTTCAGGGCCGTGCTGGTCCTTCTGGGAGGAAAACAAATGCTCAAGAAAACACTGGGCGCGCTTGCGCTCTCGACGGCGTTGGTTGGCATGCAAGCTGCTGCTGATGGCCATCAGATCGATTTGTCCGGCAAGACCGTCGAATGGATCATTCCGTTCTCTGAAACTGGTGGCTCTGCCAAATGGGCGAACTTCTATGCGCCGTTGCTGTCCGAGGCGCTGCCCGGCAACCCCACGGTCGTCGTGACATTTAACCCTGGTGCAGGCTCTACCAAAGGGGCAAACGCGTTTCAGGAAATGACCTATGAAGATGGTACAACAATCTTTGGATCATCTGGGTCCACGCAGTTTCCATACCTGCTAAGCGATCCACGCGTGCGCTATGAATACAGCGACTGGAACGTTGTTCTGGCATCAGGGACAGGCGGAGTCGCATATCTGCCGGCTGAACTGGCTGGTCAATTGGGCGATGGTGGCGCAGCAACGCCGCTCGCGGGCGAAGACTTCATCTATGGCTCGCAGGGTGCAACACGCCTTGACCTCGTCCCACTTCTCGCTTGGGAAATGCTCGGTTTGCAGGTCGAGCCTGTCTTCGGTATCGAAGGCCGCGGTGATGGCCGTCTGATGTTTGAGCGTGGCGAAGCCAACATCGACTATCAGACATCGTCTTCATACCTCTCCGGTGTCACACCGCTGGTTGAAGCGGGCACCGCCGTGCCGTGGTTCTCGTTCGGGGCCCTGGACGGCGATGGCAACATCGTGCGCGACCCGACTTTCCCGGATATGCCGACGTTTAAGGAAATCTGTGAAGCCACTGACGGCTGCGAAAC
>CAKZVL010000053.1 GCA_937922155.1 uncultured Paracoccaceae bacterium
AGGACGTGGCCCCCTCGCCCCGGATTGAGTATTGGGTTGCGGAGGATGGTCCGTTTTGGCGGGAGTTTCAGCCGCGTCCGATGCGGGTGCCGATCTGGACGATGCTGCGCCGTTTGATCTGGAATGCGCGATGGAACGAACAGTTGTTTTTGGTCAGCTGCGCGGAAAGATTGGTGAGTGCGCCGACAGAGCATTCGGTTCAAGAGATCAAGCAGCGATTAGCGACGGGGCTGCGTCCGCTGATTGGGCGGCGGATGGTTCAGTTTCGTCTGGTGTTCGTCAGCGAGTCTTGCGGGCATATCACGCGCAGCATTGAATACGAAAGCGCGCCGTTTTTGGTGACGGCGCATCCTTGATGACGTTTGAGCTGGCCTTGCGGTTGACGGAAATTCTGTTGGCCCTTGCCCTCATCCAACAAAGTGCAGAGCATTTGGGCGGGACGCCACGGGATTGGCCGCTGTTTGGGCTGCGCATTTGGCTGGCGCTGGCCCTGTTGGCGGGGCTTTACACGCCCTTCGTGCTGGTCGCCCTATTGGCGTTGGGGATTGTGCTGCTGCATCGGTTTGCCGGGCCTTATAACGGTGGCAGTGATCGCATGACGTTGTTGGTGTTGATCTGTGTTACGGCGGCGCATTTGGCCCCGACGGCGGCGCTGCGCGAGCTAGCCCTTGGATATTTGTCGATGCAGTTAATTTTGTCTTATGTCATTTCCGGCTGGGTCAAGCTGCGCAATCCGTCGTGGCGGCGGGGGCAGGCCTTGGCGGATGTGTTCCGCTTTTCCGCTTATCCGGTAAGCGAAGGATTGCGCCTGCATGCGGATCGCGCGGGGGTGGTTTATGGCGCCTCTTGGTCTGTTATGATTTTCGAAGTGGCGTTTCCCTTGGTCCTTTTGCATCCCGCGCTGTTGGCGGTTGGCCTTGTGGGGGCCGCTGGGTTTCATCTTGCCAATGCTTGCCTGTTTGGGCTGAACCGATTTTTTTGGATTTGGCTTGCGGCCTATCCATCGCTGATCTGGTTTCAGGAACGGATCATGGGTTAGCCCGGTTTGCTGAGGGTGCCACCGCTGACGGCGGCGCGCACGCCGGTTGTTGCGGGGCAGGATGTTGGCAATCCGTTGGCGACCCGAACGGCGAGGAAGGCGAAGGCCTGCGCCTCAAGCATGTCGCCGTTGAGGTCGTAGTCTTCGACCGGTTTGACCGCGCATGGCAGGAGGGCATCCAGCATTTTCATCAGCGTGTCGTTGTGCCGCCCGCCCCCGGTGATGAGGATTTCGCTGGGCGCCTGGGGGCAATGTTTGAGACCTTCGCTGACGCTGAAGGCGATGGCTGCTGTGAGTGTTGCGGCGGCTTCTGCGTCGCTGTGGGTTGCCACATCGTTTTGCAGCGTGCTGAAGGCGTCCCGGTCTAGCGATTTGGGCGGCATTTTGTAGAAATAGCTGTGTTGGAGGAACCGCGAGATGATCGGTCCATTGGCAAACGCGGTTGCGGCAAGCGCGCCGTTTTCATCGTAGTCCTGCCCCCTGCGCGCGCGCATCAAGTCGTTGAGCGGTGCGTTGGCCGGGCCTGTGTCAAAGGCGAGCAATGCGCCGGGCGTTTCGGGCGCGTCAAAGGAGGGATCGACCCACGTGAGGTTCCCGACCCCGCCGAGGTTCAAAAAGCAGAGCGGCGCGCGTGCCTTGATCCATTTGGCCAGTGCAAAATGAAAGAACGGCGCCAGCGGTGCGCCCTCCCCGCCAAAACGCACATCGGCGCTGCGAAAATCCCAGACGACGGGGGTTTGCAGCACCTCTGCCAGAATGCACCCATCGCCGGCCTGATGCGTGCCCCGCCCGGATGGATCATGGGCCAAGGTTTGACCGTGAAAGCCGATAAGGTCGGCTGCGTCAAATTTAGACAACAGTTGCGCATGGGCGGTTTCAACGACCTCTGCCGCTTGTGCGACATCGCCGTCGTGCCATTGGCCGAGGGCTGTGCGCAAGGTGTCGCGTTCCGCCGCGCTGTAGGGGCGATAGCTGCTTTCCCCAAACGCCTCAATCGTGATGCCATCGGTCACAACGACAGCCGCATCGACACCGTCAAGCGAGGTGCCTGACATGGTTCCCAAAGCACGAATGGATTTGCCTTTTAACATCTGCTTCCCCTTACCCAAATGGGCGCTTATAGAGTGCCTGCCTAGGACGATAAGGACAAGAGGATGACGTACCACCCGAAATCAGATTTCATGGCTGTTATGATGGAGCGCGGCTTTCTTGCTGATTGCACCGACTATCAGGCTTTGGATGAGGCGTTTTCCAAAGGCGTTGTGCCTGCCTATATCGGTTATGACGCGACGGCGAAATCGCTGCACGTAGGTCATTTGATGAACATCATGGTGTTGCGCTGGCTGCAAAAGTGCGGTGGTAAGCCGATTACGCTGATGGGCGGCGGCACGACCAAGGTGGGCGATCCGTCGTTTCGCAGTGATGAGCGACCGCTGCTAGATGATGCAGCGATTGATGCCAACATTGATGGGATGCAGCAGGTGTTTGCCAAGTACCTGACCTATGGCAATGGCGACACAGATGCCGTGATGCTGAACAACGCGGAATGGCTGGACGATCTGAATTATCTGTCTTTCCTGCGCGATATTGGCCGCCACTTTTCGGTGAACCGGATGTTGTCGTTTGAAAGCGTGAAATCGCGTCTGGATCGGGAACAATCGCTGTCGTTTCTTGAGTTCAATTATATGATCTTGCAGGCCTATGATTTTCTGGAGCTGAACCGGCGGTATGGCTGTTTGTTGCAGATGGGTGGCTCTGATCAATGGGGCAATATCGTTAACGGGATTGATTTGACGCGGCGCGTTCTGGATCATGAGATTTACGGGCTGACGACGCCATTGCTGACCACATCGGACGGGCGCAAGATGGGCAAGTCGCAAGGTGGCGCGATCTGGCTGAACGGCGATATGTTAAGCCCTTATGAATTTTGGCAGTTCTGGCGCAATACGACGGATGCGGATACGGGCAAGTTCCTGAAAATCTTTACCGAGCTGCCTGTGGCGGAATGTGATCGTCTGGGTGCCTTGGAAGGGTCAGAGATTAACGCGGCCAAGATCCTATTGGCCAATGAGGTGACCACCCTGTTGCATGGCGCGAAGGCTGCCAAGACGGCAGAGGCCACGGCGCGCGAAGTGTTTGAAAAAGGCGGTGTTGGTGGTGATTTGCCGACTCTTACCCTGAGCGCGGATGAGGTGGGCGATGGCGTTTCCATCGTGCAATTGTTCGTTAAATCCGGCCTTGCCGGGTCGGGCAAGGAAGCCAAGCGTTTGATTGCGGAAAACGGGGCCAAGCTGAACGATGAAGCGTTGAGCGAGGCGAGCCTGATGGTGGATGCCGCGATGCTGGCGGAGCCGATCAAGCTGAGCGCGGGAAAGAAGCGTCACGCGCTGGTCAAGCTGGGGTAGTTGGACGCTGGGGCGATCTGCGCCCCGCACTCGGCTCCTTCTTAGCCGTTTACACTGTCTTAGGCTTCATCGTTCAAATTGGGGGCATGTTGATGCGTGCCTCGTCCATTACGCCTGATCACCTGATCCCGTTGTGGCAGTCGTCTGAATGGGCGGCGGCGCTGCGCGGAATAGGTCGTTCGGCTGCGGTTGAACCGATGGGCGATGTTGGTCAGGCATTGGTGCTAAGCCGGCGGATTTTGGGAATTGGGCCTGTGCGCTTTGCCTCACGGGGGCCTGTTTGGGCGGGAGAGGCGACGTTTTCGGATCGTGTGCAGGCGTTGCGTGCGGCGCGGTTGCATATTGTGAACCCGGATCGGGCGGATTTTGATGTGATGCACGCGGCGGGGTTTGTGCGATTGATGCAGCCAAAGCAGGTCGCGTTAATGTTGGTCGCACGGGACGAGGATGCGCAGATCGCGCAGGCCCGTGGCAAGTGGCGCAACGCCTATCGGCAAGGTCAGCGTCAAAAGCTGTTGTGTACGGTGGAGCGGTTTCATGACCTAACCCACGGATGGATTTTTGCCAAAGATCGCGAGCAGCAGCGCCAAAAGGGGTTCCGGACCCTTCCGCCCTTGATGGTGCAGGCGTTTGATAACGCCAATACGGGGTGCGTTGATGTCTGCCTTGCCTGGCACGGGGAACAGCCGATTGCGGCGATGATTTTCCTGCGACATGGCGCGATGGCGACCTATCACATCGGCTGGACGTCTGAGATTGGGCGGGCTGTGCGGGCCCATCATGGGATGATGATCGAAGCGGCGCAATCTTTGGGACGTAAAGGCGTGCGGGTGATCGACCTTGGCGGATACGATCCTGTAGCCGCACCCGGCCTTGCCCGGTTCAAGCGCGGCACAGGTGCGCAGGTGCACACACTTGGCGGGACGTGGTTGCGCAGGCCGTTTGGTTAGCGCGGGATGTCAAAGCCGGGGGCGGCAAGGGTGAACCCTTCGAATTGAAAACCGGGGCTGACGGTGCACCCGACAAGGGTCCAATCCCCTGTGGTGCGGGCCGCTTGCCAGTGGTGTTTGGGCACGATGATTTGCGGGGTCTCACCAGCGATCAAATCGGGGCCTAACCTGTGATCTGTGGCGGGCCCCGTGTCGTGTTCAGCCATAGACAGAATGATCGGCGCACCGGCGTAGTAGTGCCAGATTTCCACCGCATCGACGCGGTGCCAATGGCTGGCCCCGCCGTCGCGCAGCAGGAAATAGATGCAGGTGCCATGAGCCCGCCCGTCGTTATCGGCAATCCATGTTTGGCGGTAAAAGCCGCCTTCGGGATGGGGCGCAAGGTTCAGTTTGGCGATGATGTCGTCGGCTGTCATGAAAGCTGCCTTGCAAGGTCGATAAAGTCACCCGCCACGTGATCCCATGTGCCTGTGGGCGCGAGGTCGCCTGTTTGTTCGGGGCCGTGTTCGGTTGGGCGCGCAACGAAGGCTGTGGCCAATCCAGCGTTTTGGGCAGCGTGCAGATCGTCGTTGTGGGCGGCGACCATCATCACGTCAGACGGATCGAGGCGGAGCGCTGTGCAACCTGCCACATAGACTGCTGGTTTGGGTTTATAATCTTGGGCAAGGTCCGCGCCGAGGATGCAATCCCAAGGCAGGCCTGCGAATTTGCCAAGCCGCGTCATCAGCGCGATGGAACCGTTGGAACACGGCGCGATGATATGTGATTGTTTTAGCTGGGCGAGGCCTTTGCCCACGTCCGCCCAAGGGGTGAGGCGTTCCCAAGCGGTGTTCAGATCGTCTGGCGCGATCACACCAAAGCGTTTTGCGACACGGTGCAGGTTTTCCAGATGCAGATCGTCCAGTGCGATATAGCCGCGATTACCGTCGCGGATGCGTTCCATCGCGGGCTGGTATTCACCGCGCCAGGCATCGGCGAAGGCGACAGGATCAACCGTTGGCAGGACGCGCGCGACCTCTGCTGCGATGGCGGTGCGCCAGTCAACGCAGGTGCCAAAGACGTCAAATATCAATGCTTTTACCATCTGGTGATGATCCCTTGCGTTGTTCTGGTTGCACTATAGGCTGGCGATCAAGGGGATCAAATGAAGATAATTATTGTTGGCGCTGGGATTATTGGGGCGGCCTTGGCGGATGCGCTGGCCGGAGACAGTGATGTGACGATCATTGATGCGGGACCGGCTGGACAGGGGGCGACGGCTGCGTCCTTTGGTTGGATCAATGCGAGCTTTTTCCTGACCAAGGCGCATTTCGAACTGCGGGCCGCAGGGATTGAGGCCTATCGCCGTTTGAACCTGCCCGGGCCGGATTGGTCTGGCACCTTGTGCTGGGATGTAGACGGTGCAGAGTTGGATCAATGTTTCAGCGATTTGAAGGGGTTGGATTATCCCGTTCAAGTGTTGACCCGCAGCGAAGTGCAAAAGCGTGAGCCTGCGCTGCATAATGTTCCGGACCGGGTGCTGCATTTTCCGAGTGAGGGGGCAGTGGACGGAGAAAGGTTTACCCAAAGTTTGCTGAACCGCGCCTTTGCGAAGGGTGCAAAGTTATGGGCGGGCTGTCAGGTACACCGTTTGCTGCGGGACGGCGCGCGGGTGAGCGGGGTTGAAACCACGTTTGGACGGGTGGAGGCGGACCTTGTGATCGTCGCGGCGGGAACGGCGACGGCTGCATTGCTGCCGGAGGCTGTGCGTATGCAACATCGTCCCGGTTTGATCCTGCGCACCCGCCCGCAACCGCGTTTGATCAATCGCGTGATGGTCAGCCCAAAGGGTGAGTTTCGCCAGTTGCAAACGGGCGAAGTGATGATGCCGTTGGTTGCGGGTCATCAATCGACGGAGGCGGCCCCCATTGCCGCGCGCCCTGACCTGTTGGCGGATGTCGCCTTTGCCAATTTGAAACACTATTTGCCCCAAATCACAGGGAATTGGGCGCAGGTTGCAGCGGGCAATCGCCCGGTGCCGCAGGATGATTTGCCAATCATTGGCCCGGTTTGTGACGGTGCCTATGTGGCGGTGATGCATTCCGGTGTGACCTTGGCCGCGATCACGGGCCAATTGGTCGCGCAAGAGGTTTTGGGCGGGCAGATGGACCCAATGCTGGCGCCGTTTCGGGTGAGGTAAGGTGGGTTTAAACCCACCCTACCCTTTTTTCATCAGCCTAACTTTTCAGGATGGAACGGCCTGCGTAGATCGCGCTTTCGCCCAGCATTTCTTCGATCCGGATCAGCTGGTTGTATTTTGCCAAACGATCAGAGCGCGAAAGCGAGCCAGTTTTGATCTGACCGCAGTTTGTGGCCACGGCGAGATCGGCGATTGTTGCGTCTTCGGTTTCGCCGGAACGGTGCGACATCACGTTGGTGTATTGCGCGCGGTGGGCCATATCGACGGCAGCCAAAGTTTCCGTCAGCGTGCCGATTTGGTTGACCTTGACCAGCATGGAATTGGCCACGCCTTGTTTGATCCCATCAGCCAGACGCGTTGGGTTCGTGACGAAGAGATCGTCGCCCACAAGCTGTACTTTGTCCCCGATCATATCGGTGAGGGCTTTCCAGCCGTCCCAGTCGTCTTCGTCCATGCCGTCTTCGACGGAAATAATCGGATAGTCGCGGCAGAGGTCGGCGAGGTATTGTGCGTTTTCCTCAGACGTGAGGGATTTGCCTTCACCCGTCATCTCATACTTGCCGTCTTTGTAGTATTCGGAGGCAGCACAATCGAGCGCGAGGTAGATGTCTGAACCGAGCTTGTAGCCCGCTTTTTCGACGGCTGTTTTGATGAAGTCGAGTGCTGCGCGCGACGATTCAAGGTTGGGGGCAAAGCCGCCTTCATCGCCGATGCCTGTGTTGTGACCTGCGTCTTGCAGTTCCTTTTTCAAGGTATGGAAGATTTCTGATCCCATACGCACGGCGTCGCGGATATTTTCCGCACTCACTGGCATGATCATGAATTCTTGGATGTCGATGGGGTTGTCGGCGTGTTCGCCGCCGTTGATGATGTTCATCATGGGTACAGGTAGAACCCGTGCGGATGTGCCACCGATGTAGCGGTAAAGCGGCTGGCCGCTGTAATCTGCTGCGGCCTTTGCGCAGGCCATGGAGACGCCCAAAATCGCGTTCGCGCCGAGGCGGGCTTTGTTGGGTGTGCCGTCCAGTTCAATCATCATATCGTCGATGGCGACTTGTTCGGTGACGTCCATACCGACCAAAGCTTCGGCGATTTCGCCGTTGACGGCGGCGACGGCTTCGAGGACGCCTTTGCCTTTGTAGCGTTTTTTGTCACCGTCGCGCTTTTCGACCGCTTCATGCGCGCCGGTAGAGGCCCCGGATGGAACGGCGGCGCGCCCCATTGTGCCGTCTTCGAGCACGACGTCGACTTCGACGGTCGGGTTGCCGCGGCTGTCGAGGATTTCACGGGCGTGGATGTCTACAATAAAGCTCATGCTTTGAGGCTCCTTGGGAGGAAGGTTGGAATTGCCTGCTCTATACCGTGGCATCTTGGGATTGGGAAGCGCGGGCCAGCCGTGCTTCGCGGATGAGCGTGAAAAGCCCGGCACCGATGACGATTGCCGCGCCGATCAGCGTTAGCGCGTCGGCGCGTTCGTCAAAGGCTATGTAGCCGATGATCAGGGCGAAGGGCATGCGGGAATAGCGGAAGGAAGAGACCGTGGCCGCATCGCCGTAGCGGGTGGCGGAGACGATGGCCGAATAGGCGACGATACTGAAAAAGACGGCCAGCAGCAGCAGTAGCCAGATTTTGGGTTCTTGCGGTTCCAGCGTTTGGCCTTGGACCAGCATGAGTGCGGCGCCTGCGAATATGAGTGCGACGAAGGCCTGCATCGTGAGTTGGTATCCTTTGATCGAGCTGTTGAGCCCGCGTGTGACCAGATCGCGCAGCGCCAGTCCGGTCATCCCCAGAACCGCAAAGATCGTGGCCGGTTGGAACCCGTCGAGCCCGGGGCGGATGATAAGGAGGACGCCAAAGAAGCCGACCATGATCGCAAGCCAGCGTCGCCATCCGACCTTTTGCCCCAAAAACAGTGCGGCACCCAGTGCGACGACCAAAGGCGTGGCTTGGATCACGGCCGATACGATGGTGAGCGGGAGTAAGGTCAGCGCGGTGACAAAGAAGATGGTGCCGAACATTTCGCACCCAGTGCGGGCTAAGACGCGCGGGTTGAAGTGTTCGGGCGTCCAGATCGGCCAGCCGCGCAGCAGGCACCAGCCGCCAAAGGTGATGAAACCGCCTGCCCCGATCAGCATGATGATCGCGCCGCTGGGCAAGGAGGATGACATCGCCTTGATCAGCGCATCTTCGATGGCGAAGAGGCCCATAGCTGTGATCATCAACATTGCGCCGCGTATGTTTTCGCTCATGAAGCGTCTTTCGAATGTGGGTCAGCCGTTTGGCGTTGTGTCCTGTTAGACCTGAGGCACGCGCAAAAGGCGAGAGTTATTGCGCTAAGAATTAACGCGAGGCGAAGAGGCGTTAATCAAACCTTTAGTTTTTTGCCAGCAGACTGCGGGCACACCGGTGGTGTTTGCAATGAATTGAGGGATAAATTTAATGAAGTTTACGAAAACCTTTCTGGCTGGCCTATCTGCGTTGACGCTGGCGGCTTGTGTTCCCCCCCCTGCCAACCCCGCCGAAGCGGCGGCGCGCAAGGCCGCGGGGGCGGAATATGCAGCGCGCAATTGTGGTGCCTTTGTCGGGGGTTTTCAGGATGCGCGCGCGTTAAAGGACGTGGCGGATGAACAAATCACGCTGGCCCGCAACCTTGGGGCAGATGATGCGATGATTGCGAAGGCGCGATCAGATGTGGAAGTGTCCGTTTCAACCGCAGCGGCGTTTACGACCATACGGGATGCTTGTGGGCAGTTGGTTTCATCGCTTGCTTGGGAGACTTAGGGGCGGGAGCGATGGCGACGAAGTTGCCGCTTATTCAGCGCGCTTTAGGTCCGGAATCAAACCGTAGGCGCCGGACCTTCGACGGCCCGCCCCGCCGGGTCGGCGACTTGCCCTCTTGCGCTGCCGTTCAGATGGAAGACGTGCTTGGCTGACATAAAGCTCTGTCGCGGCACCCACGGTTCGCCAACCCGCGTGCCGTCGATGGTGCGGCTTATGTTGGAAAAGGATGGCGATAAAGCGGGTTTTGCAGACTGTCAGTTTTCGTCGCGCTCCTTTGTCTTTGATGCGGGCCAAACTTTTTTGAACACTGTGTAAGGCAAGACGAGTAACACCAAAATTAGCACAAGGGCAGAACCGAAAACGTGATGCAATTTACTGCCAGCACGCCAAGCTCCATGCGCAAAAATTGCCGTAGATAAAAGGAGGACTGAAATTAGTTTTCTCAATTTATCTTCCGACCAACCCCTAATTGCCTAATGCTATTTTGTACCATCACTGAAAAACAAGACGAACTATTGCTGAAATTCCGCGCACCGCGGCGCGTTTTCAAAAGGATGATGGCGTCTAAGCAGACTATGCGGCCGTTTGCAGTGCTCACGTACAGACCGGAACAAGCCGTAGGCGCCGGTCTGACAGCCGACCCGTCCCGACGGGGAGGCTGTTTGGCAACGCGGGCACGCAGTAGAGAACTCGCTATAAGTTTGCCACAATAAAGTGCCCAGACAGTTATGGTCCAATCGCCACCCCACGGGTCGGCTGTCAGACCAGCTTACTGTGGCTTTCGCAGCTAGATGTCGCCTATTGCCCCCACAGTTCGGTCCCCGGATGAAACTGTGACCAGGCAAACCAGAACGCCTGATGGCTGCCCAGATCGCTGCCGTCGGCGTCGATGGCTTTGACCCCGCCTGCGTCAAGCGCGAGGCGCACGTTTTCAAAGGCGATTTCTTCGCCCCGGGTGAGGGCAATCACGGCAGCAGTGCGTTGGAACGCAACGGGCGTGCCTGAGGCAGTGATGACGCCAATGACGTCTTCGTGCACCGACAAGCGCGGGTCGACGTCGCCCACAGGAAAGATCGGGCCATTGGCGTCGCGGGTGTTGCGAAAGTCAGGATTGCGTCCAAGGGCGTAGCGTTCCAGCAGGACCGTGGTGTCAGGGTGTGCGGTTTTCCATGTTTTCCAGTCGGTGGTGATGACCGTTGCTTGGCTTAGCTTAACACCTTTTTCCGCCAAGGGACCCGTGACGGCGTGCCCCAAAAACGTGTCAAAGACGGACCAAGTTTCAAGATCATACATAACCTTATTGGATCGGCTTAGCAGGCCGGAGGTGCGCAAGATTGGGCGGCGGACGCCGGCGGGGACGTCATCGGTGAAATAAGCCTGAGCGGCACCACAAAGCGTGCAATAGGGAATGCCCAGATCGCGCCCGCCCAAGGTGTCATTTACCATCTCGCGCACTTCCATGATCTGGCGCGGATAGGCGCGATATGCGCCATTGACCTCAACCCCAAAGACAATGTCGTCATCGCGCAGCCATGTGGCCTCGTCCGCTGTGCTGACGTCGGGGTTGTCCACGGCGGGAATGCAGTTGCAGGGCGCATCGGTTTGATCATAAGGGCGGTCGTCAATCAGGACCCCGCCCCAAGAAACGAGACGCCAGTCGATGTCCCCTTCGACAAAGATGTCATCCCAGCCCGGTACGATACCGACGAAAATCGCCTTTTTATACTTGAGGTATTCCGGTGGTGCGGGGATGTCCCATGCGAGCAGGTGGTCTGTCACCACACCCCAAGAATTGCGGCCTTCAAATTGCTTACCCAACAGATCAGAGGCGGCCTCGGTCAAGGTTGCGTTCAGCTGGTTGGAGCCTGCAAATCGCATCATATCGCTGATCAACCACGCGAGCCGTGGGTCATTTGATTTCGCGATTTCGTCCAATGCGGCGGCTTGATTATCATCCCATGTTTGAAAGGCGATGGAATCCACGAAGGCCACGCGCAGGGCAAATTGCAACGCGGGTGAGATTGGGCCAGTTGGAATTTCTGGAGGCTGGCCGAATTGTTCGATCACATAGTCCGGCAAGGGATCAGCGCTTTGCGCTGTGGCCCGTGTTGAAACGCTGAGACAAAGCGCCAGAACCGACGCGATGATGAGGATGCTTTGAAAGCGCGCTTGAAAATGTGTCATGACGTCTCCCTTGGGGCCAAACTTCACGTCAGTCTGCACCACGGGGGGCTTACACGCCAAATCACGTTTGCACTATGCGCCTGTGTTTCAAGGTCTGGGTTTGCGTGGGACACCGTAAAGTTCAAGGCGATGGCCCCGCAGTTCGTAGCCCAATTTGGCGGCGATTTTTTCCTGCAAGGCTTCGATATCTTCGTCGATGAATTCGATCACTTCGCCAGAGTTCATGTCGATTAAATGGTCGTGGTGATCGCGTTCTGCATCTTCATATCGCGCGCGACCATCGCCGAATTCGTGCTTTTCCAGGATGCCGGTTTCCTCGAACAATTTTACCGTGCGATAGACCGTCGCGATGGAAATCCTTGGGTCCTGGGCCGAGGCGCGCGCATAGAGTTCTTCGACATCGGGGTGATCGTCGGCCTCTTCCAAGACGGCTGCGATGATCCGGCGCTGGTCTGTCATGCGCAACCCGCGGTCGGTACAGCGATCAAGGATCGTATCAGCCATGGAACGTCTTCCCCCTGATCGGGGTCTAGCGTGGCACCGGGTCCGGTTCCAGCCCCTGTTGCGGGGAAAATCACTGCGCGAGGTGCAACTGCCCCGACATCGTTTGCACCGCCTGGCCGCTGATCTGCACGCCGCTGGGTCCGGCCTCGACCCCGATCGTGCTGGGGCGCCCCATGGCGACACCCTGGCGGATCGTGATTTCCAGCGGTCCTTTGCGCAAAGAGGCCAAAAACGCGCCCAAAGCGGCCGCCGCACTGCCAGTTGCAGGGTCTTCGGGGATATCATCCAGCGGCGCGAACATCCGCGCGTCGATCCCATCGCCCTGCCGGATATAGCAGTAGATGGCAAAATCGAGCGGCATCGGATAGGTCGCGGCGGCGTGGCGAAAGGCATCCATTTGCGGTCTGGCGCGAGCCAACGCGTCGGCGCTTGTCAACTCGACCAGACAAAACGGCAAACCGACCGAAGCCGCTGTGGGCGCATGGGTCGCAGTCGCGATATCGCCCGTATCCAGTCCCAAACAAGCAGCGACATCCGCAATCTGGGGCGTGCCAAAGAGCTCAAGCGGCGTCGTGGTTCGAAACGAGGCCAAGGCGCCATCGATGCGGCACGGGATCGGTCCGACGCCAAGCTCAAGCACCATGTGTGACGGGC
>CAKZVL010000054.1 GCA_937922155.1 uncultured Paracoccaceae bacterium
GCCGGGGACGGAGTCTGAAAGGGTCATGACCGGGTGGACGGGCAATCTGTCGTTTGAGTTGGATGATCAAGCGGACTATCCGGCAGAGGATGGAAACGTCGGTGGCTTTTTGACGGTCGAGCGGGGGGATGATCAGTTTTCTTTATCATTCACCGTGCCGATGGTTGGTGCAAATATCATTGAATAGATCAAAACTGCGTCAGTTTTAGGCAGTTTGCAGCCCTAAGTGGTGTGGGCAAGTGGCTGAGAAGTCTTGGATCGGCGAAATTGGCAAAAAAAATTGACCAATTTCGCGTTTTGTCTAAAATAGGTGCTTGAAGGTTGCCCATCGCGTATTAAGGTGGCGTCAAGCGCCTTGTTCTTATTGGGCGTTTTTTATGTACGAAACCAACGGGAGGAACTAATGGATCGTCGTTCATTTCTAAAAAATTCTGCACTTGGCGGGACCGCTGTTGCAGCGTCTGCACTCGCAGCGCCAGTTGTTGCACAAGGCACACGCACATTGCGCTGCGTTACTTCTGTGCCAGAGGGCTTTGCGATCTTTGATGACGCGGCACAGCACTTTATCGACCGTGTAAACCTGATGGCCGATGGCGCATTGGTTATCGAAAAATATCCAGCCGGCTCACTGGTTGGTGCATTCGAAGTGTTCGACGCGGTGACTGCTGGACAGGCTGATGTGTATCACTCAGCTGAATACTACTTTGGTGGTCAGCATCCGGGTTACTATTACTTCACAGCTGTGCCATTTGGCGCGACTGGTCAGGAAATGGTCAACTGGTATGAGCATGACGGCGGTAAAGAACTGCATGATGAGCTTGGCCAGATCTTTGGTCTGAAGACGTTCTTGTGTGGTAACACAGCGATGCAGCCGGGTGGTTGGTTCAACAAAGAAATCAACTCTGCCGAAGACCTGCAGGGCCTGAAGTTCCGTATGCCGGGCCTTGGTGGTCGTGCGTTGGGTCTGACAGGTGCGTCTGTTCAGTCGCTGCCGGGTGGTGAAATCTACCAAGCGCTAGAGCAGGGTGCGATCGACGGTGCCGAATGGATTGGTCCATTCGCTGATGAACGTCTTGGTCTGCAGGAAGTCTGTGACTTCTACTATACCGGTGGTTTCCACGAGCCAGGTTCTGCGCTTGCCTGTGCGTTCAACCGCGAAGTGTTCGAAAGCCTGTCACCTGCGTTGCAGTCTATCTGTGAAACAGCGGCTGCTGAAACACACCAGTGGTCTTTGGCGCAGTCATATTCTAGCAACGCGGCCGCGTTGGAGCGTCTAAAGGCTGGCGGCACCAAGATCATGCAATTCCCTGACGATGTTTGGGATGCGTTTGGTAAGGCGTCGTCTGAAGCGCTGGACGAGCATATGGGTGACGAGCTTTATGCCCGTATCCGTGCGAGCCAGGAAGCGTCAATCGCAAAGTCCGCTGCGTGGATTTCTGTAGCTGATGACGTGTACCGCCAGCAGCGTGATCGCGTTAACGCAGGCTAATAAGTCGCTGTAAACGCACATCAAAAAGACGGCTCACCTACTTTGTCTGGGTGGGCCGTCATACTTAAAACCGGCACGGGGGGGATGACGTGAACTTGGTCGAAAGCTGGGGTGGAACTTTTATCGGATGGGTTTTTGCCCATCTCATTGAAGCGCCTTTTAACATCGTGAATGCGATCCTTAACCCGTCAAGCTGGCTCGCTTGGGTGCCGTACACTTCACTCTCTGACAGAATTGGCGACCAAGCGGCGGGCGAAAGTCTTTTGCGGTTCATCTATTACGGTGCCTCGTGGGAGCTGTTTTTCGCGCTCCTGTTTTTGTTTATTGTCTACACCTTCATCGGGATGTTTCGCAAAAGCCTGCTGTGGTCTGCGGTGCGCGGCCTTGAAGCGTTTGGAAACGTCACGGGTCGCCTGTTTGCTTGGGCCGGGCTTTTGATGGTGCTGCAACAGATTATGATCGTTTTCATGCAGCGTATTTTTGCGGTGCCGGAGATTTCCGTTGGCTTTGGGTCGTCGTTTTCCAAGGACGTCAGCTGGTGGTCGGAAGAGTTGAAGCTGTATAACGCCATCATCGTTTGTATGTGCGTCAGCTATACCTTTATCCAAGGCGGCCATGTGCGCGTCGATTTGATCTATGCGCCGGTTAAGTTTCGGGTGAAAAAGATCATCGATATGTTCGGCAGCCTGATCTTTATGGTACCGACAGCGGTCGTCACCTATTTCTACGGCTGGTTCTTTTTGTGGCGCCACCTTGTCACGCCAAAGCTGTCGGCATCGGATGCCAGCAAAGATCTGGATCAGATTTTGGTGAAAGCGCGCGCGCTGAAGTTCAACGTTGAAACGATTGGTTTCTCGCCCAACGGATTCAACGGCTACTTTCTGTTCAAAATACTATTGGTTCTGTTCACGCTGCTTGTGGTGCTGCAGGCGATTGCGTTTTTCTATCGCTCTTACCTTGAGTGTGTCGAAGGACAGGACAGCGAAAACAAATATTTGGACAAGGATGTCTTGGGTGACCCCCAAGCCGAACTTGTCAAAGAGATCCACTAAGGGGCGCGGCGCATGTTATTTGGACTTGATGGCGTAGAAATTGGTATTCTGATCGTCTTTCTGACGCTCTTTGCGGGTATTTTGTCTGGCTTTCCGGTGGGTTTTGCGATCCCCGGTGCGGCTGTTATTTCATTCACTTTGATTGCGCTGTTGGATGGTGGTGGGCTGATGACCCATTTCGCAATTGATACCAGTACGGCGGAATATGCAGCCATTGTGGCCGAGGGGATAAGGCCGGACAAGATATCTGTCTTTACCTATCCGGACCTGCCCAGATACGGCGAACCGGTGTTCCCGCGCGGCTGGGAAGTCGCGGTGAATGAGAACGTCAGCTTTATCGTGAACCGCATGAATGAGCGGGTTCTGGCGGGGCAGTCGATTGAAACGCTGCTGGCGGTTTTGATGTTCGTAATGATGGGCATCACGCTGGAACGATCCAAGATCGCGGATGAATTGCTGACCACAATGGCCAAGGTGTTTGGACCGTTGCCCGGTGGTTTGGCGGTGTCTATCGTGATCGTGGGCGCGTTTCTTGCCGCGTCAACCGGGATCGTAGGTGCGACGGTTGTGACCATGGGGCTTTTGGCCCTACCGACAATGTTAAAAAACAATTATTCGCCTGAACTATCGACGGGCGTCATCGCGGCCTCTGGCACGTTAGGGCAGATCATTCCGCCGTCTATCGTAATCGTCCTTTTGGGGACTTTGGCGGGGGACATTTATTCCGCCGCGCAGGAAGAACGTGCGCGGGCTGTGGGATGTACGGATGCGTTGACCTATTTGGGCGAGGCGGCGGTTCTGTCGGTTGGGACGTTGTTCCAAGCGGCCTTGCTGCCCGGTATCTTGCTTGCCTTCCTCTATGCGGCTTATGCGTTTGTCTATGCGCTGTTCAACCCGTCCAAAGCGCCCGCTGTTGAGATGGGTGGAATGGCCGGGGATGAGCGTATTCCAGCAAACCATGGTCGGATGTGGTTCCTATATGTTCCTGCGGGTTTGGTGGCGCTGGCCATTGGGCTGGGGGCTGTTGGGTTGTCTGGTAGCCAATCGGTGCTTGTCGACAGCTTTACCGATGCTGGCGACGGTGCGTCCCTGCGCACAAACGTCAACGAAGACTGTGCAGCGGCGATGCGTGAATTGCATGGGGATGAGGCGTTTGACGCTGCCTTGGCCGAGCAATCCAGCATCAATGATGCGGGCGGTATTGAGCAAGCGCGGGAGCTGACAGAGGAAGAACGTGCCGTGTTGGTGCAAGAGAAGATCGCGAATGCGCCGCTGTTGGGTAGTGGCGTTGCCATCGCGGCGGTGTTCTTTGGCTTTATCCTAGCGCTTGGTCGCGGT
Organism: uncultured Paracoccaceae bacterium; assembly: GCA_937922155.1. Taxonomy (GTDB): domain Bacteria; phylum Pseudomonadota; class Alphaproteobacteria; order Rhodobacterales; family Rhodobacteraceae; genus Cognatiyoonia. Next base: position 3,880 of record CAKZVL010000054.1, read on the forward strand.
GTGGCGCCATCCAAGGACGTGAAGCCATTGTTGATTGGCACCATGGGTGTTTTGTCGATGATGCTGGTGGATGTGCTGTTTGTTGGCCCGCTGACGACGCCGGGGACAATGACGGTGTTGATGGTTATTCCATTCTTGTTCACTTTTTACGGCCTCAGGGCTGCATCTTATCGTATCTTTGGCAATGAAATCCTGCGCGTGGTCTTTCCGCCGCTGGTGTTGATTATTGCTGTGCTGGGGTCGATCCTTGGTGGGATCACCAACCCGACGCCTGCTGCGGCGCTTGGCGCGGGGGGGGCGATCATGCTGGCGGCCTATCGCAAGATGACTGAGGATGGGCGATCCGGCGCGATGGTTCTTTATACCGCTGCGGCGATTGTCATCATGATCATGATCGGGACAAACTTTGATATCCGGCTGACGCGCGAAACGGTGTTGTTTGAAGAATACGTCGCCTACATCGTTGCCTTTGGTGCGTTCTTGTTTGCGATGTTTGGGATCGTCTATTGCTGCGGTGTGTTGTTCACGGGCGGTGTTTTGTCACCGGTAGTGCGCGAGACGGCAAAGGTCACCAGCATGGTGTTCACGATTTTGATCGGGTCGCAGCTGTTGAACCTTGTGCTGATCTCGTTCGGTGGGGAGCATTACATCCAGCAATACCTCGAAAGTTTCTCGTCTGAGTGGACGACGTTCTTGGTCGTGATGTTGGTGCTGTTTGTTCTTGGCTTTGTGCTCGACTTTTTGGAGATCATTTATATCGTGATCCCGATTGTTGGGCCGGTTATTTATGGCGGTACGTTTGATCCCAAGTGGGTGACGATCATGATCGCTGTTAACTTGCAGACCAGTTTCCTAACGCCGCCGTTTGGGTTCGCGCTGTTCTATCTGCGCGGTGTTGCACCCAAGGAGGTGACGACGGGCCAGATTTATCGCGGTGTGATGCCGTTTATCGGGATCCAAGTGGTTGGCTTGATCTTACTGGCGACGGTTCCGGCCTTTGTGACGATAGTGCCCAACCTGCTGAACTGATGCGCGGCGCCGGTTTGGCGCTGTTATGAGCGAAAAGAAGACGGCGCGGGTTTGATCCTGCGCCGTATTTCGTTTCATCCCTTTACCAGTCGCAGCCATGTTTCGACGCGGCGGTTTCGTTCGCGCCCTTCGGCCGTGGTGTTGCACGACAGCGGCAGAAGTTCCCCTGCGCTGAGGGGGGTCAACGGCACGTTTGCAGCGATATCAGGTGGCAGACGTTGTTCTAGAGCGGCAAGGACTGCATTGGCGCGTGAGAGTGCCAGTGCGGTGTTGTCTGTATTGGAGCCTGAAGAGTCAGAGAATCCCACGAGGAGGATTTCAAAGCCTGCAAACTGTCCTTCGCTGATCATTTGGGAGAGATGGTTGATTGCGGTGAGGGAGTCCTGATCCAAGGTCGCGCGTCCCTCTTGAAACCTGAAGGTGACGCTTGTGCGGTCTGCGTTGCGCAGTTCGGCCATGACCTGACCGAACTGTGCGCCGTCAAAGTCAGGTTCAACGGCCGCTGTGTGGATCAGCGCCAAACCCATGTCTTGCAAGGCCATCCTAGCGGGCAAGGCGTTGACGTAGTTCCGCTCTGCTATCGCAGTGTTGGTTGCATTGGAGGCGATCCAGCGGGCAAAGTCGGCGAGTTCCGGCGTGGCCAAGGCGCTGTTGGTGTAACTATAAACGTCTTGGCCCAGAACATAACCGTCGCTTTTGATGGAAAAGTCGCTGGGGTGGGACAACAGTCCGCAGGTTTCGCGGATGGCGATAACCTTTAGCCCTGTGCCGATCATGTCGGAGCGCCGCATGATGCCGATGGTACCAGTGTTGGATTGTGTGGCGGCGACAAGGGCCGCGGGGCTGTCATACTGTGTGTCGCTCGTGGCGGTTTGTGATAGAATGCGTCGGTTGAATATCGCGCGATCACTTGGCGCAGTGAGGGCGGAGCCGAAAGCGATGGGCTGGTTGTTGCCGCCGAGCGCGAGCCAGTTTGTGATGGCGCCTGACCATATTTTTGAAATCTCATCCACGCTGAGTGCCCTGATTGGGTTGGCTTGGCTGGTGACAAAGACCAAGGCGTCTTGCGCGAGTTTTTGTTCAGCCTCCGTGCGGCGCAGGTCGGTGGCGCCGGTGTCGGCGATGTCTTGGTCAGACATGCGGCGATCTGTGAGGATCATGGCCGCACTTTGTTGCGCCAAACTGGTGAAGGCGCGGTCGGTCGGTAATGTTGCGATCAGGTATGTCGCGATCACTGCGCCGGATGGGTCGGTGAGCGTGATGGGCACTTGGCCGGATTCATTCGCCGTCTCGACCGTCAATCGGGCGCCGATGGAGACGGCATAAGAGTCCAGAAGCGGCGATAAAAGCGTTGCAACCTCGCGGGTGGGGCCGGCGATTGTGCGGTTGGCTGTGATGGGTTGGGATTTGGGGCAGGCGTCCCCAATACAGATGATTTGGTCTGAGGCGTCAATGCGCAGTTCACCAAAGCTGTCGTGATCGATCACATAGGTGCCATTCTGAAACTCGATTAATGCCCCGTTGAGCGACATGGCCCCATCGAGGGAGCGTAGTTGGATGCGATTTTCCTGCGCAGAGGAGGAGCTGGCGAAGAGGGCGAACAATATGGTTAGGGTCAGTTTCGCAAGCAGAGGTCGCGGAGTTAGGGCGATTGTCATTTAGGTGTCTCCAACAGCGATCAGCCCTTCATCCTGAGCGGAAACGAGGCATGGATAGCTTTAGAAGCTCTTGGTAAATAAAGGGTGATGTTTAGTCGTCCAGTGGGTCTTCGCGTTTGCGGGCTGGGACGCTTCCGGGAAGGTTGATCTGCGCGACTTGTTCGGCAATCGGATTGGTCGACAAAGGGTGGACTGCAGATTCATAATTCTCCGGCGCGCCGAGGTTTTCCCAGATGTTGTTGCGATACACTTCGAGCCCGGCAAAGTTGGCTTTGTACGCCATCTTTGGGCTGCCCGGCACCCAGTAGCCAAGGTAGACGTAAGGCAGGCCGAGTTCTTGGGCGATGGCGATGTGATCGAGGATCAGGAAGGTGCCGGGTGAATTTCGCTCAAGCTCTGGTGCGAAGAACGAATAGACCATCGACAAGCCGTCTTCCAAGATATCCGTCAGGCAGGCCGCGACGAGCGGTTGTTTCCCTTCCAAGATGTCGGTGGTGTCGGTGTATTCGATGACCCGGCTTCGGATGGGTGTTTCTTCGACCATTGCGGCGAATTCGAACATGTCCATATCGGCCATGCCGCCGCGTGCGTGGCGACCATCAAGGTAGCTGCGGAACAGATTGAACTGATCTTCGGTGGCCCAAGGCGATGTGGCGCGTCGTTTCAGGTGTGAATTCCGCTTGAGAGTGCGCTTTTGACTGCGCGACAATTTGAAATCTGCGACCCGGATGCGGGCAGACATGCAGGCCGAACATTCTGCGCAAGAGGGTCGGTAGAGAACGTTTTGGGATCGCCTAAACCCTTGTTTGGAAAGGGTATCGTTAAGCTCCGTCGCGCTGTCACCTTGCAGGGCTGTGAACAGCTTACGTTCCATCCTGCCCTCAAGGTAGGGACAAGGTTGCGGAGCCGTCACATAGAACTGGGGCGCAATGGGGAGCGTATGACGCATTGGGTTATAATGGATACTAACAATTGTTCATGCAACCCCCCGAAAATGGTGTTTTCTAATTTGTCGCAGGACGGTTTATCGCTGTTGTCCCAAGGACATAGTCGGTCAGGCCCTGACCGCGTGGTGTGATGCCCATCATGGCGGCTGAAAACAGTTGTGCCGGGGCGACTATGACGGAAACCGTATAGCCCAGTGTGTGCATCAATGCGGTTTGCGATTGCAAGCGCATGCCGTCGTGATCGCGCAGTTCAATCGCCATGATCCGCATGCCCCATGTGGCAGAGCGGCCCGCGATGGTGAACCAGCGATAGAAAAAGCCGATGACAAGCATCAGGAATGGAAAGAAAAAGACACCGGTGAAGGCTGTGAAGGGCAGTGCCAGCAGACAAAACCCGATGATGATCACCACGTCCAAGACCCAAGCGCAAAGGCGTTTGACGGCGACGCCTTGATAAAAGGCTGGCATCTGGACCGGATCGGGCAGGGCGCGACGTGTCAATTTTTCAGGCTCCAACGTTGGTGGTTCGTGGTGTGGCAGGCGCGTTCTTTTGTGCGCCTACCCCAGAGTCATTTAGGCCGGTTGTGCGGTATCGGGACCGTCTGTGGTTTTGTTTGCACGGTCTTGCATGAATTGGTCAAATTCTGCTTTGTCTTTCGCTTCGCGCAGGCGTTCTAGGAAGGATTCAAAGTTTCCTTGTTCTTCTTCCAAGCGGCGCAGCGTGTCCATCTTGTAGGCATCAAAGGCTGAGTTGCCTGAGGATTTCATCGCATGGCGCGCGTGGCGGGCGGAATGGCGAGTGACGGATGAACAAGATTTGTTAAACATGCGGTTGCTCCAGATCATATAGGCGAGAAGGGCGAGGCCGACAGGCCAAAAGAAGATAAAGCCTAGAACCATGGATGCGATCCATGCACCTTTGCCGCGTTCATCCAGCCAGTTTTCGGCACGGGCGAAAAAACCCGGACGTTTGGCCATGTAGTTTGTCTGGGCTTCGATGTTGACGGATGCGGTGTTCATTTGGGGCTCCTCTTGGTGTTGTATGAATGTGAATCTCTTTCACATCACCAAGATGGGAGCAGCGCGTGATCAGCGCAAGGGATTATGTGAATGTTTTTTACATTAAGTGACTATATGTAATAATATCAGTTATTTGCGCACACTTAGTTTATGAATATCAGGTCGTGAAATGTATGAGATGTACCTTTTCCAAGGTGTGGGGCAGACTTTTTGGCGTCATGCTTTTGGTTTTCAACGCCGCATTGCGACAGCCAAACATTGAGAGCAATTGACGCCTGCAGCGCGAGACCGCATGAAGGTTGCATGACTTTTGCATCCCGCATGACCGCCGCGCCGCGCCCGTTTGATCCTGATCGGGGGGCGGATGCCGTGGCATTGGCCCCGTGGGCTGCAGGCGATGTTGCGCGCATGCTGGTGGGCACGGCGGGGTGCAGCCCTTATTTGGCTGGTTTGATTGGCAGGGAATCCGATTGGTTGAAAGGCGCGTTGGACGATCCTGAAACCGCGCTGAGCGAACTTTTGACGGACGTATCGCAGTTAGCGCTGACTGATTTGACCGACGGGTTGCGCCAAGCCAAGCGGCGGGTCGCTGTGCTGTCGGCCTTGGCGGATGTTGCGGGCGTTTGGTCGTTGGAACAGGTAACGCAAGCCCTGACGACCTTTGCCAGCGCGAGCGTTGATGTTTGCGCACGCAGGCTAATCGCAGCGGAGATAGAGCGGGGCAAGCTGCCCGGCTTGAGCGCTGATGATGCGGACACCTGCGGCGGCTTTGTCGCGCTTGCGATGGGTAAGATGGGCGCGGGGGAGCTGAATTATTCCTCCGACATTGATCTGATTTGTTTGTTTGATGACAGTCGGTATGAGGACAGTGAAGTTTTTGAGGCCCGCGCTGTATTCGTGAAAGCGACGCGCAAGATGGCGTCGATCCTGTCGGATGTGAAGGCGGGCGGGTATGTGTTTCGCACCGATCTGCGCCTGCGCCCGGACCCAAGCGTGACGCCTGTATGCCTGTCGATGGACGCCGCAGAGCGGTATTATGAGGCCGAAGGGCGCACATGGGAGCGGGCCGCGCATATCAAGGCGGCGCCCTGTGCGGGTGATATTGACGCGGGCGCGCGGTATCTGGAACGATTGCGCCCATTCGTGTGGCGCAAGCATCTGGATTTCGCAGCGATTGAGGACGCTCATGATATGCGTCTGAAGATTCGCAATCATAAGGGATTGCATGGGCCCGTGACGCTAGACGGGCACAACATGAAGCTGGGGCGCGGGGGCATTCGCGAGATTGAGTTCTTTACCCAGACCCGCCAGATTATTGCGGGCGGGCGTGATGCCTCGCTGCGTGTGCGTGGCACTGTTGACGGGCTACGGGTTTTGACAGACGCAGGATGGGTTCCGCCAGAAGTTTCCAGTGCGCTGGTCGATCATTATCGGTTTCACCGCACGGTGGAGCATCGTTTGCAGATGATCAACGACGCCCAGACCCATGATTTGCCCAGTGATGCGCCGGGGTTTGCGCGGCTTGCTGCATTTATGGATCGTGATGTCGGTGATTTGCGCCACGACCTTAATGCCAGATTGATGGCTGTGCATGAGATGACAGAGGGGTTTTTTGCCCCGGCTGACCCAGTTGCCCCCGCGGATGTGGCAACGGATTGGGGGCAGGATGTTACCGCAAGTTGGCCGCGATACCCTGCGTTGCGATCGCCGCGTGCGACGGCGATATTTGAACGGCTTTGGCCGGATATTCGTGCAAGGTTGTTGGAGGCGCCAAAGCCAGAAGAAGCCTTAGCGCAGTTTGACGGGTTTCTTGCGGGCTTGCCTGCGGGTGTTCAGTTGTTTTCGCTGTTTGAGGCCAACCCGCAATTGACCCAATTGATCGTGGATATTGCTGCAACGGCTCCGGCCTTGGCGCAGTATTTGTCGCGTCATTCTGGCGTGTTAGACGCGGTTTTGGGGGGGGATTTCTTTGCCGATTGGCCGGGGGTTGCGGGGCTTTGCTCCGAGTTTCGCGCGACGTTAGATCAAGTTGATGATTATGAAACCGCGCTGAATACCGCCCGGCGGTTTATGCAAGAATACCATTTCCGCATTGGTGTGCATCAGTTGCGTGGAATTTCGGATGCGGCGACGGCTGCGGCGCAATATGCAGATTTGGCTGAAGCTTGCGTTGCCACGCTTTGGCCCGTTGTTCAGGCGGAATTTGCACGCAAGCATGGGGCACCGCCAGGACGGGGTGCTATGGTTCTGGGGATGGGATCGCTGGGCGCGGGGCGTTTGAATGCGGTTTCTGACCTTGATCTGATCGTGATTTATGATCCGCTGAATGAGGATAGTTCAACCGGGGCGCGGCCGCTGTCGACGCGGCCCTATTTTGCGCGCTTGACGCAGGCGTTGGTCACGGCCTTGTCTGCGCCGATGTCGGAGGGGCGGCTTTATGAGGTCGATATGCGCCTACGCCCGTCTGGTCGGCAAGGGCCGGTGGCGACATCGTTGAAGTCGTTTGAAGATTATCAAATGAGCGATGCATGGACATGGGAGCATCTAGCGCTGACGCGGGCCCGTGCGATTGCGGGGCCTGAGAATGTGATTGCTGATGTGGCGCGCATTCGGAGGGACGTTTTGCGCAGGAAAGGCGCGGGTGCGGATGTTTTGGCAGATGTGGCGGATATGCGGGGCAAATTGGCGGGTGCGAAACCTGCGCAGGGCCCTTGGGATATGCGCAATGGGCCGGGGCGTTTGCAGGACCTTGAATTGGCGGCGCAGACTGTCGCGCTTTTGGCCGCCGCAGGTTCTGACGGTGCGATCCCGACGGATTTCGCGGGACAACTTGATGAGGGTGTCGCTGCTGGCGTTTTGAACGACGCGGATGCGCAGGACTGTCGCGCGGCGGCGGCGATGATGTGGACGGTTCATGCGGCGTCGCGGCTGTTGACGGGGACGGTGATGGACCCGGAAGCGATTGGCGATGGCGGGCGCGCGTTTGTGCTGCGTCAGGCCGGTGTGGACGACATGGATGCGCTGTTGGAGCGGTGTGAAACGGCGGCGCAGGCTGTGGCGGCGGCGATTACAAGAAGGATGCAAGGCCCATGAAAGGCGACGAAAAGGACCCACGGGCGCTGATCCAAGAATCCTATCGGATGGATGGGATCACGGAAGGCGAATGCCGGACCATTTTTTTGGATTGGGCGTTGGGGGTTCCTGCAGGTGCGGACGCGCGTGTCTTGATCACACAGATTCTGGACCAATACGGTGATCAGCCTGCGGATCATCCAATGACGATCACCTTGCAGGCCGCGCTAAATGATCAAGCGCCCGCGCGCCGCCGGGGCGGTCGCGCGGGGCGCGTTGGATCTTAGCGCGCTAGTGCTGCGGCTTCTGTGGCGAGGGCGGTGATCCCGGCCCAATCGCCTGCGGCAACCAAATCTTTGGGGGCGACCCAGCTGCCGCCGACGCAGAGTGTGTTGGACAGGGACAGATAATCATTCGCGTTCTTGAGGCTGACGCCACCGGTTGGGCAGAACTTAATCTGTGGCAGGGGGGAGCCGATGGCCTTGAGCGCTTTGGCGCCGCCGTTTGCTTCTGCCGGGAAGAATTTTTGCACCCAATAGCCGCGTTGAAGCAGGCGCATCGCCTCTGACGAGGTGGCGGTGCCGGGCAAAAGCGGCAGGTCGTTGGCCTCACACGCGTCGAGCAGCTTGTCCGTCGCACCGGGGGCGACGCCGAATTGCGCGCCGGCTTCTTTGGCGGCTTCGACGTCAGCGGGTGTCAAAAGCGTGCCCGCGCCGACAACGCCACCTGCGACTTTGGCCATTTCGCGGATGACGTCGAGGGCGGCCTCGGTGCGCAAGGTGACTTCCAAGGCGGGCAGGCCGCCTGCGACGAGTGCTGCGGCGAGCGGTTGCGCGTCGTTTGCATCATCAACCACCAAAACGGGGACAACGGGGGCAAGGCCGCAGATTTTCGCCGCTTGGGCCGATGCGTCTTGTGGGGTCATTGGGGTCTTCCTTTTGATTTGAATCGCAGCAAGGGCGACAACAGGGTCGTCTAGCCTTGCTGAGTGTTCGTGAGGTTAAACGACGGTTCCTGCGCCTGTGTCGGCGGTGCCTGCATTTTTGCGGAATATTTCGAACAATTCGCGCCCGACACCATTGCCGTTGCCGGTTAGGTCGGGTGTTGCGGCGGTGCGGGTGGACAGGTCGGTGTTGAGCACATCGAGGGTGCCGTTGGTTGCATCCAGACGGATCATATCACCGTCTTGGATATACGCGAGCGGGCCACCGTCCATCGCCTCTGGTGAGACATGGATCGCGGAGGGCACTTTGCCG
>CAKZVL010000055.1 GCA_937922155.1 uncultured Paracoccaceae bacterium
TGCCGGACAATGCCGCGAGAGTGATCCGTGATGACGTCTCAGCATGAGGGCTGATTGCATTTGACTTGATCGGAGCGTCCAACACGAAGAACATGATTGCACTCCCAATGCACGATGCAGCCGTGACGTAAAATGCGTTGCGCACCGAATACCCGGCACCCTCAAGAATCGATGCAAGAACGGGCGCAAGCCCAAACCCGGCCATCACAAAGACCGATAACAAAGTGAAAAAGCGAACCCGATCTGCGGCATCAACAAGTCGGGTCAACACAATCGGCCCCAGCGAATAGGTGAGGCCCCAGCCAAAGCCAAGAAGAAGGCTGGCAGTGAACAGACCGAGCCCGACCGTATCAAGGCTGCCATAGAGAAAGAGCGATGCGGAAATGGCCATGCAGGCCAAGCCAAGTGTGCGGAGCCGTCCGAAAAAATCGGACAAATGACCAGAGAAATAGACAGTCACGATGGTCGATGCCGCTGTCACCAAAAGCATCCAGCCCACGGCCTTTTCATCGGCTCCGAAGCTGTCAAACAATCGGGGAAGCATGAAGGTCAGTCCATATGCGCCCGCCTGCAAGAAAATGGCGATGTAATACAAGACGAGGACCAAGGTTCGCGACATTGACGGCACCTCTGAAATTCAAACACCCTGACCAGTAACAGGCATGGGGCAGTGGCGGTAGAGCGGGACCTTTCAGACCTGCGTGTTTGTCAACTGTATGTCCGTTTCGGTCGAGTTCCCCAAAGTCGTCCTCATGATTTAAGTTGATTTTCCGACGCCGCGGATGCGCCCTGTGACATACAACAAAGTGAGAAAACCAGCGCCGTAGATCACCGAAGTGGTGACAAGCAAAGTGGCGAGGTCAAATACCTCCAAGACGTATAACAACAAGGGCGTTCCTATCAGGTTACCCAAGTTTCCGGTCTGCGCCATGGCACCGTAACCAAGCGTCCGCGCGTCGGTTGACTGATTTAGCTCGGCCACGGCAGCAAAGGTACCACTCTGTATGATGCCGAGGATGGCAAACAACGCTATTGCGAGGACAATCGGGTTGCTCCAGGCACCCGCAGCTGTGAGCAAACTCGCCAATAGGAAACCCGCAAGAACAGCCGTTGTAGCCTTAAAGTATAGAAGGGCGATTGGTAAAATGAGTATGCCTGTTGCGATGCCGACAAGAGACATGGCAGTGGTGATTTGTGGCTTCAGGTTTGGGGACAATTGAGCGGGCAGAATTGTCAGCAGGGCCAGAAAAGTCAGCGTGTAAAAAAGCCAGCCAATCCCAGACCAAGCGATTCTCGCATCTTGAAAGGCCAACAGCGCAGACTTACCCGTCTGCCGCGAGGACGTGTTCTGCGCGTCAGATACGCGATGCCCCCTTACCAAGAGACCGACAACCACGGCGATGATCAACAAGCAAGCGCCGTGGAGTTGTAGAAGTCCGCTGACGCCCACCACATCTACAAACGGGATGCCAAACCAACCAAAGATCGCAAATGATACGCCGAAAAAGGTGCCCCAAAGAGCCATCGTGGCACCACGCCACCTGTCTGTGCTTGTCTCGGCCATTAACGCAGGCGCGGTCACGACAATCCCCAAATGCGTTACACCTTCCACAAACCGAGACAGCGCCATAAGTGCGAATGAAGGATAGGTGGCTTGCCAGAGGGACAAGCCGCCCGCTGCGATCAAGGACAAAATGAGGACATGCCGTAAGCCGAACCGGTTCGCGAGACTGGCGGCGGCACCGCCAAGTAGGGCACCAACAACACTCACGAGTGTGAGCAACCATGCGACCTGATCAGCGTGTCGTGGGTAGATAATCTGATACTCAGACAGGATGACTGACACTTTGGCAAACTGACCGCCTGCCAAAAGACCTGCACCCCAAAGGGCAACAATCAGCGCTATCTTTTTGAAGTTCCCGGCCATGCAGGGATGGTATCTATGCCGCGTTCATTGACCCACGCATAAATTATGCGGCGCGATCTCTTCCACTCACAAGCCGCGCAGGTGTTCCATCTGAAAGATAGACCCGTTCCCACAAAATCTGCCCCGCACTGATCCGAATGTCATGATCATCTGCCTGGGACGTCACAAACATTCTGGGCGCTGGAGACATAGCAAACCACCAGTCAGAAGTTTCGAGTTCTTCTTCCGCCTTTTGGATTTCTTCGGTCGCAAACTGCCACAGAGAAATGCCAAGCATATCCCTTTGTCCCACTTTCCAGTCTCGAGCGCGACTGGCGGAGTATGCCAGGCAAACATGGGTGGCTTCATCGACCAGGTGAACGCATTCGGGCGAGGTTTCGACCAAACGACGAAGTGCCGCATCATCTGAACGATAGGGCATCAAAGTTTGAAAGGCCTCTGCCTGGACATCGCTCTCCGGCGTTTGCAGACCACTTTCCCATCTCGATACCGTCGTTTGATCGACACCAAGCAAGTCAGCCAATCCCTGCTGTTTCAAACGCACCGCTGTGCGCACGCGTTTCAATCGTGCGCCAAACACCGGCAGAGGTGTCGATCTCTTCATCATGCTCAACGCGCCATCCAACAGCCCAATTGCGATTTTATGTTCTCAGATATGCACTTCAAAGTCGCGCTTCTGCGCAAATCTTCAAGCATCAATTTTTATCCCGGTCCCGTCGACAGTTTGGCCATCAAACCAATCCCACCATTTTCGCAAAAGGATCTTCGTTTGGGTCGCGATGCCAAGTGTATTCGCATCCAAAGGCAGTCTCTTTTGCCTTTTCCGCACCGTAAAGGCTTGCCAAGGCCCCAAGCGCCATATCCATGCCAGCCGAAACACCGGAAGACGTAAAGAATTTGCCATCTTCAACCCATCTTGCCTGCTTCACCCAATCAACCTTCGGGGCGAGGTGCACGGTAGACGTAAAATCCAGTTTGTTTGTTGTCGCCCGTCTGCCATCCAGCACACCTGCCCTGCCAAGGATTATGGTGCCCGTGCAGACGGCCATGACCCGTTCGGCGTTCTCTGACACATCGCGAATCCATTGAAGGGTTTCAGACGTGGTGCACTCTTCCAGAGCGCTGTCGCCGCCAGGGATAAAGAGCAAATCATAATCGGTGCGTTCGGCCATTGTGATGTCCGGCACGATCCTTTGACCATGCCGACTAGTAACCGGGTCACGCGTCACAGCAACGGTGGTCAGCTCAATTTCGTAAGCTGGATCGCCCAGCATTTCGATCGGACCAAAATAGTCTAAGGTTTGAAATCCCGGAAAAACAAGCGCGGCAAGAGTTCTCATCTGAAGTCTCCTAAATTGTCATGCACTCTGGATATCGGGCTGCCCATACGGCACAAATGACAACATGCCCTCCTTTCACGCCAATTCGCCCAAACCCGATCCTGACAAACCCAATGTTGTGTTTGTGGTCTACGATGGCATCGTGCTGCTTGATCTCGTCGGACCCTTGCATGTGTTTTCGCGTGCCTGCGCGGAGGGAACGGATGAGCTGGCCTATAACACCCACATCGCCTCGGTCAGTGGCGGCCCTGTCCAAACCAATACAATCGTACAGATCGATAGCGTGCCCTTGGCAGACCTGTGGGATGCGTCCAATCCCCTGGAGATTGATACCTTGGTGATCGTTGGGGGTGATGGCGCGAATGCAGCCGAAACCAACAAGGAACTGGTGGATCATGTCGCGGCACTTTCAGAATGGGCAAAACGGATTTGCTCTGTGTGCTGCGGTGCCTTTGTCCTCGCCGCCACTGGATTGTTGGATGGTCGGCGCGCGGTAACCCATTGGGAAGACTGCGCATTGCTGGCTGCACGGTTTCCGAATGTTAAGGTCGAAGTGGACCCAATCTACATCAAGGAAAGCTCAATCTGGACGTCAGCCGGGATTACAGCGGGGATGGACATGGCCCTGGCCATTGTGCGCGAAGACTTGGGGCCGGGCCCCGCATTGCACCTGGCTCGGTCATTGGTCACCCCGATGATAAGAACCGCAGGGCAATCCCAGTTCAGCTCCGATCTTGCGCGGCAAACCCAGGATTCAGCGGGTGAATTTGCAGACCTGCATATCTGGCTGCAAGAAAACCTCGCAAAGCGCATCAGCGTGAACAATATGGCCGAGAAATGCGCCATGAGTTCGCGCAGTTTTTCCCGACGCTACGCGGCGAAGGTCGGTCTGACCCCAGCCAATTCCTTGGAAAAGATGAGGGTAGACGCCGCAAGAAATCTGCTTCTCGAAACGGATCACAGCATCAAGATCGTAGCCAGACAATGTGGCTTTGGAGATCAAGAAAGGATGCGAAGAGCATTCCACAGACATCTTCGCACATCACCGTCCAGCTATCAGTCGTCCTTTCGCGAGAGCTGACATTCAAGCCTTCCGCAGCATCTGGTAAAGTGGGCTCTTCACTGCCATTCGCCGCGTTGGTCACGAATGGCGGGTTCGAGGCGTCGCTGCCGTTCGCTGCGCGCTACACGAACGGGAAAGACGCGGGACAAAGC
>CAKZVL010000056.1 GCA_937922155.1 uncultured Paracoccaceae bacterium
ACGTGCTGACCAAAGACTACGATATCCGCTAATCGGACAGAATAGGCTGGCGGAGATCACACATCCGCCAGCCATCACCGGCGCTGCCGACCCCGCGTTCTGGGAGGTCCGCTTGTGACCGGCAGCGCCGACTAAACAAACAATGAAACATGCCTCCCGACCCTACAAACGATCACTCCCCCCAAAGTGCATCAGGGCCCCCGTCGAAAGATGGGGGTTCTAGTGCTTGAGGGTCGCCCTAAACGTATGCAGCCCAGCTAAGTCCGGCAAGAATCGCACCCAGAAATGCAAAACCGATATAGGCTGCAAAAACGCGTGGTTTGACCAAGGCCCAGACGGCGATGGCCGCAGGGATGCAACTGACACCACCCGCGATCATGAACGACATCGCAGCACCCGGCGCCATACCTTGTTCCAACAAGCCACTAACCAATGGCACCGCTGCATATCCGTTCAGATAGGCGGGTCCACCAAAGAGCGCGCCAAGAAAGATTGGTTGCACCCCCTCCCCACCAAGCAGGCTCGCGATCCAGTCCGCAGGCACATAACGCACCATGAGCGCCTCAAAGACATATGCGATAGCCAGCCACTTTAGCAAAAAGAGCCCATTTTCAATAAACGTGTCGCGGAACAGGTCGCGCCGCACTCGATTAGACCAAAAGGCCCAAACTGGCTTATCCTCAAATGGTGAGGTTGCGCCACAACAGCTTTTGGGGGCCGCGCGTTTGCGCAAGGGGTCAACAAAGACAGGTGTGCGCGAAAACGCCATTGTCAGAACACCCCCAAAAATCCCAACACCGATGGCGGCAAGGGTCTTGGCCATTGCAAAATCCCATCCCAATGTGCCAGAGGTGATCGCAAACATCGCAGGGTCCATCAAGGGCGACGCCAGCCAAAACGCCATGACCGCACCAAGGGGCGCACCAAGCGCGAGGAGAGCGGCGATAAACGGGATGACTTCACAAGAACAGAACGGTGATAAGCCCCCCAACATTGCGGCGGCTAGAATCATACGAAATTGCGGTCCTTCAAAAGCTCTGGCCAATATCGCTTCTGCCCCCGAAGCCTTGAGGTAAGCGACAGCGAAAATTGCAAACAGAATGAAGGGCGCGGTATGCAGCAAGGCATTCCCGGCAAAACCAAGGGTGGGCAGCAGTTCAGAAGGATCCAGCAAAGCGAGGATCGCCAAAACGACGGCCACGACAAACCAAGCCCAATCGAAACGGCCCCAATTTAACCGCTTTGGTATTTGAATAAAATCAACCATGCGAATGGTCCTTGTTAGGTTGCCCCGCATCCGCGCAACATTCTTGTAATAGGAAATCGGACAAAGCGTGCAGTTCGTCATAGGCAGCGGCGATGCAGATGATCTGCCTTCCTTGCTTGGCCTGTTGAACAAGCCCCGCTTGGGTCAAGATTTTCATGTGATGGGTTAAGGTGGATCCAGCCACACCGGACCGCTCTCCAAGCGTGCCAATGTTCAACCCCTCTTCGCCAGCGCGCACAAGAGTGCGCAGCACAATCAAACGCTGTTCTGAACCAAGCGCAGCAAAGGTTGAGGCGGCACGTTCAAGTGAAAGGTCGATAAAAGCCATCTGTTTCATATTTCTAGCATTCTCGAAATAAAATTTGAAAGCAAGATATTTCTACAACTATAGAATTGTTTTTTCTCATGAAACTGAGGTATCTATCGGATATGATTGATTTGGTTGATGAAATTTCTGCATGCCGTTTGTGCTCATCTCGCTTTTTGGGCACCGTGACACAGCACACACCGCGACCCGTGCCATGGTTTCGCCCCGGTGCAAAGGTGCTGATCTGTGGACAAGCACCCGGGATGCGCGTCCATGAAACTGGGAGGCCCTTCGATGATCGTTCCGGTGACAGGCTCCGCGACTGGTTAAAGATGGACGAAGCAACCTTTTACGATCAAACGCAGGTGGCCATAGTTCCAATGGCATTCTGTTTTCCGGGATATAACAAAAGTGGTTCCGACCTTGCCCCACCAAAGATCTGCGCACAAACGTGGCGGCGCCGTGTGTTGGCGTCGTTGGGCAATGTGCCCTTGACCATATTGATCGGTGGGTATGCACAAAACTGGCACCTTGGGGAAAAGATGTCGGTAACAGACCGTGTAATCGGCTGGCGGGATCACGCGCCTGCGGTATTCCCCGTTCCACACCCTTCATGGCGTAATACTGGCTGGTTGAAAAAGAACCCTTGGTTCGCAGATGAGCTGTTGCCTGAGCTTCGCACGCAGGTCGAAAAAGCACTGGAGACAAACGTCTGATAACGCCTCTTTATCCGACGACACTGCGGCGATGGTCGTAAAAGCGGCGTTGCCAGTTGATCGGGCGATCCGGTTCAAAGATCAAGACGTATGGCACCCCAATTCATGATCAAAACCGATGTCATAGCGCGTACACAAGCTGTACACAACCGGTACACCAAAAGGCCTCAATCGTGGTAACTGAAGTCTTTGCTTGCCACTGGCGAAGCGGCGCACTAACCCGTGGCCGATACAAACACAGGGTCAAAAAGGGTCGCGATGAAAACGGATATCGACACAGCCCATGCTGTCATGATGGCAGCACCTGACGATGATGCAGCCCGCCTAAAGTTCTATGAACGCGTGGCCGACAGTGAGCTGTTTTTGCTTTTGGCGGGTGAGCCGGAGGGCGACCAGATCGAGCCGGAATTGTTTGAGATTGGCGATCAATCCTATGTGCTGGTGTTTGATCGCGAAGAACGCTTGGCCGACTTCACAAGCCGCGCTGTGCCCTACGCAGCATTGCCCGGACGCGCCCTAGCCGGCATGTTGACCGGGCAGGACATTGGCCTTGCCCTGAACCTAGAGGTGGCCCCGTCATCCATGATGATCCCACCAGAGGGCGTAGTGTGGCTGGCGGAGACCTTGGAAAACAAACCGACAGAAGAACAGGCGCGGTTGGCCGAAATTTCGCCGCCAGTCGGATTGCCAGAAAATGTGATCACCAGCCTAGATCGTAAACTGGCGATTGCGGCAGGGCGTGCGCGGTTCGCCTATCTTGCTGCGGCGACCTATGCCGATGGTGGCAAGGGCCATGTCTTGGCGTTTATAGATGCGGTGCCGCAGGCGGAAACCGCGCTGGTCCAAGCGGCGGGCGAAGCCCTGACGTTTTCGGGGATCGAGGCGGGCGTGATAGATGTGCTGTTTTGTGGATCGCAAGACGCATTGGCGGATCGGTTGGCGAAGGTTGGCTTGCGGTTCGATTTGCCCGATGTCGTACAACCAAACGCCCCCGGCGCGCCGGGCATGGACCCAAACAAGCCGCCCCGTTTGCATTGAAGCAAAGCCGCGACCTCATCCTTGCAGAATGTGGTAAAAGCTTCATTCCGAAAATGCGCAAATTATGGGCGTAGCGCCCAAAATGAAGCATAGCGATATTCCAGAGGCGGACATTGCGCGCCACGATGACGCCTGCCCTCCACCTTGGCACGCTGGCAGAGCATGCTAAAGTCGTCTTTGGGGGGAAAGAAAATCACACAGCAATCCGCACATCTTGCTGCCGCAGATCAGTCGATCCAACCGCGTGCCATTGGTCGTTTGAAAATCACGTCCAAAGCGCGAGACGGACTGTCGGTGATTGATACGCTGCATCAGTCCGGCGCATTGCGCGCCCTTTTCCCGACGGGAAACGGGATGAGCGCGACAATCATCAACACCGCTGGCGGTATTACCGGTGGGGATCGCCTTGATGTGGCGGCGACGGCTGGTGCAAACAGTCATCTGACCTTAACCACACAGGCCGCAGAACGCGCCTATCGCGCAACGGGTACGAGCCCTGGTCGTCTTTCCACAACGCTCAAGGTTGGGGCGAACGCGACGCTTCATTGGTTGCCGCAGGAATTGATCCTTTTTGATGGTGCCCATTTTGATCGGCGCCTGCGGATTGATCTGGAACAGGATGCGTCCCTTTTGATGGTGGAACCCATTGTTTTTGGCCGCACGGCGATGGGTGAAACCCTAAAGTCGATGCAGTTTCTGGATCAGATCTATATCCGCCGGGACGGCGCGCCGATCTACATCGACGGCCTGTCCTTGAAAGGCGATGTCAGCGCACAACTGGCCCAGCCCAGCATGGCTGCCAAGGCCGCTGCCATCGCAAGCGTTCTATTGGTCCGTTCCGATGCCGAAGCGATGTTGCCAAAAATTCGCGCTATGCTGCCCCAAACGGCGGGTGCGAGCCTTCTTGCCCCCGATATCTTGAGCGTGAGATTTGTTGCGATAGACAGTTTTCTTTTGCGCAAACACCTGATCCCGACATTGGATATTCTACGCGGTGCGCCGCTGCCGCCTTCTTGGAGACTTTAAGACATGCAACTCACCCCCCGCGAGAAAGATAAGCTTTTGATATCGATGGCCGCGGAAGTGGCGCGCAAGCGGCTTGCCCGTGGTGTGAAACTGAACCACCCCGAAGCGATTGCCCTGATCACCGATGCGGTCGTTGAAGGCGCGCGCGACGGGCGCAGCGTGGCGGATATGATGGAAGCAGGCGCACAGGTCATCACCCGCGATCAATGTATGCAAGGCGTGCCAGAAATGATCCACGACGTGCAGGTCGAAGCCACCTTTCCGGACGGCACCAAACTGGTGACGGTTCATAATCCGATCCGTTGAATTTTGAGTATTTTTGGCAAGATGATAATCAGAAGGGCCTCGCAATATGATCCCAGGTGAATTGATCCCGGCGGCGGGCACATTGTCGCTAAACGACGGGCGCAAAGCCGTGACAATAATGGTGGCCAACACCGGCGATCGCCCCGTGCAGGTCGGCAGTCATTACCATTTTGCAGAGACCAACCCCGCGCTTGAGTTTGACCGCGAGGCGGCACACGGGCACCGTTTGGACATCGCGTCGGGGACGGCTGTGCGTTTTGAGCCTGGGCAACGACGGGATGTGCAGCTGATACCAATGTCAGGGGCACGCAAAATCTTTGGCTTTAATCAGAAAATAATGGGGGATCTTTAGAATGCCAGCTGAAATCACCCGCGCCGCATATGCCGCCATGTTTGGGCCCACCAGGGGGGATCGTCTGCGCCTAGCCGATACCGATCTGATTATCGAGGTGGAGCGCGACCTGACCGCAGAGGCCGCAGGCGGCAATGCCGCAATGTATGGTGAAGAGGTCAAGTTTGGCGGCGGCAAGGTCATCCGCGATGGCATGGGCCAATCCCAAGTCACCCGTGCAGAGGGCGCGGTGGATACGGTGATCACCAACGCACTGATCGTGGATTACACGGACATTTATAAGGCGGACGTCGGCCTGCGCGATGGGCAAATCCACAAGATTGGCAAGGCGGGCAATCCCGATACCCAGCCCGGTGTCGACATCATCATCGGACCGGGCACAGAGGTCATCGCAGGCGAAGGGAAAATCCTGACCGCGGGCGGGTTTGACAGCCACATTCATTACATCTGCCCCCAGCAGATTGAGGATGCCTTGCATTCTGGGCTGACCACAATGCTGGGCGGTGGTACGGGCCCGGCACATGGGACGTTGGCCACCACATGCACACCCGGCCCATGGCATATTGGGCGCATGTTGCAATCCGCAGATGCTTTCCCGATGAACCTCGCCTTTGCGGGTAAGGGCAACGCATCGCTTCCGGCGGCGTTGGAAGAACAGGTGAACGGGGGCGCATGCGCGCTAAAGCTACACGAAGATTGGGGAACGACCCCCGCTGCCATTGATTGCTGCCTTGGGGTAGCGGATGCGATGGATGTGCAGGTGATGATCCACACCGATACGCTGAACGAAAGCGGGTTTGTCGAACACACGGTCGCCGCGATGAAGGGGCGCACGATACACGCGTTCCACACCGAGGGGGCTGGCGGCGGTCATGCGCCTGACATCATCAAGATTTGCGGAGAGGAGCATGTGCTGCCCTCCTCCACCAACCCGACGCGTCCCTTTACCGTCAATACGCTCGAAGAGCATCTGGACATGTTGATGGTGTGTCACCACTTGGACAAGTCGATCCCAGAGGACGTCGCCTTTGCCGAAAGCAGGATCCGGCGCGAAACCATCGCCGCTGAGGATATTTTGCATGATATGGGCGCGTTTAGCATCATCGCATCGGATAGTCAGGCGATGGGGCGCGTGGGTGAGGTGATCATTCGCACCTGGCAGACCGCCGATAAGATGAAAAAGCAGCGTGGCGCTTTGCCAGAGGAAACCGGCGACAACGACAATATGCGCGTGCGCCGCTATATCGCCAAATACACGATCAACCCGGCCATCGCGCATGGCATCAGCAAACACATTGGCAGTATCGAAGAAGGCAAACGCGCCGATCTGGTGCTGTGGTCGCCCGCCTTTTTCGGGGTGAAACCTGAAATGGTTCTGATGGGCGGTTCCATCGTTTGCGCGCAAATGGGTGATCCCAATGCCTCTATCCCGACGCCGCAGCCCGTCTTTACGCGGCCCATGTTTGGCGCGTTTGGTCGAGCCTTGGAACATTCGGCCGTAACCTTCGTCAGCGAGGCGGCGCAATCCAACGGGTTGCGCGATCAGCTGGGGTTGGCAAAGCAGACGCTTGGCGTGGAAAACACACGCAACATCGGCAAGAAAGACCTAAAGCTGAACACAGCCCTGCCAGAGATTGAGGTGCATCCCGAAACCTACGAAGTGCGGGCCGATGGGGAGCTATTGACCTGCCAACCGGCAGAGGTTTTGCCGATGGCGCAGCGGTACTTTTTGTTTTGATGACCCAAGCTCGACAGATGCACGGGTATCGCGCTGTAAAGCGCCCTGCCGCGCGGCGCATTAACGGGGGAAACGATGGCCCCCGCTTTGTCCGTGGGGTGTCATGCGCACATAGTTGGACACGACGGAGCGGTGATAGCGATAGTTTTGGCGCAGCGTTTCAGGAATCAATGCATCCGGAAACCGGACTGTATTTTGCGTCCTTATCTGTGCGCGTAAGCGACACCCAAGGTGTTCGGTTTCGTCAGGTTGGTCAGGGAAATGGTCACACCTTTGGTCCGGCAGAACACTTAGGATCGCGGCGCGCAGGTCGTTTTCACGCTGTTGCAGAATTTCTTTCTGCTCACGCAAAAAAGTCAGTTCATCCGATAGTGTATCAACGATGTTTTCATGTTGGCTCATTCTGTCAATTTGAACCGAAATAGATCAATAAATAATGAAAACCAGTTTGAATTTGAGTCCAAGATTATGACCGCCCTTCCCATCGCCCAAACGATCCTGCCCGCTGGCCATTGGTCGGGACAGGCGCGCGCCTGCACCCTTGATTACGCCGCTCGATTTTTGCGGCGCAAAAAACTGACGACGGACGACGGGCAAGAGTTCGTCGTTGATCTGGAACATACAACGTCCCTGAACCATGGGGACGCGCTGGCACTAAACGATGGGACATTGATTGAGATTAGGGCCGCGTCTGAGGCTGTACTCAAGGTTACGGGCGCAAGCCTTGCCCAGCTTGCTTGGCACATTGGCAATCGCCACACGCCTTGCCAAATTGCAACCGATCATGTGCTGATCCAAGACGACCCGGTGATCGCCCATATGCTGGACCACCTAGGCGCAAAAATTGAAAAACTTGACGCCCCGTTCACGCCCGAAGGCGGTGCATATGGGTTTGGGCGCACCCATAGTCACGATCATGGCCACACCCACCATGTCTGACATTGCCGATCTTTTGACGCTGAACCAATGGCTGTCGCCTGCTTTTCCTATTGGCGGCTTTGCCTATTCGCATGGGTTGGAAAGCTTGATCGCGTCAGGGCAGGTTGCAAGCGCTGCGGATCTGAAAAGCTGGCTTTGGACCCTGATCGAACATGGGTCGGCCCGATCTGATGCTGTTTTCTTTGCCCGAGGTTATACGGCGGATACCGCAACACTTCTAAACATCGGGGCAGAAGCGCGCGCCTTTGCCACCACGGCAGAAAGGTTGCGCGAAACGGATTTGCAGGGCCGCGCCTTTGTAGACACCTGTAACGCGATTTGGGGCTTTGATTTACCCCAGGTCCCCCTGCCCGTCGCCGTCGGCCATGCCGCTGCGCAAAAAGGGATCGCGCTTGAAACCGCCCTGCCCCTTTATCTGCAAAGCATGATCAGCAATCTGGTGTCTGTAGCGGTCCGCCTTGTCCCCTTGGGGCAAACCGAAGGGCAGCAGACGCTAAACGATCTACAAGCCGCAATCCTTGCGGTGCCAATTTCGGACGGCCCGGTTTATTCAAACGCGTTTCTTTGGGATCAAGCCGCGATGCACCACGAAATCCTCCAACCACGACTGTTTCAATCATGACCACTTTCAACGGACCTTTGCGCATCGGCATCGGTGGTCCTGTCGGTGCGGGAAAAACCACATTGACGGCCACCCTCGCACGGGAATTGCACCCCAGCTATGATATCGGGGTGATCACCAATGACATCTATACCCAAGAGGACGCAGAAGCGCTGATGCGGATGCAAGTTCTGCCACAAGACCGTGTGATCGGTGTCGAAACGGGCGGCTGCCCACATACAGCGATCCGCGAAGACGCCTCAATCAACCTCGCCGCCGTAGCGGAAATGCGCCAGCGCCACCCAAACGTAGAACTCCTGATGATCGAAAGCGGCGGTGACAACCTGTCGGCCACCTTTTCACCAGAGCTGGCCGATTTTACCATCTACGTCATCGACGTGGCCGCGGGCGAGGAAATCCCGCGCAAGGGCGGGCCCGCGATTACAAAGTCTGATCTGTTGATCATCAACAAAACCGACCTCGCCCCGCATGTTGGGGCCTCCCTTGAGGTGATGGAAAGGGACGCAAAGCGCATGCGCGGCGAAAAACCCTTCGTCTTTACATCACTGCGCCATGGGGACGACTCTGCACAACTGGTCCAGACGATCAAAGACCTCACCGGGCTTCGCGATGCATCATCCTGATCCCATCTTTTCCCGCAATACCGTCTGGAAACACTTACCCCTCACTGTGCAGGCGGGCCAAGATCAATCTTCCCATCATCTTGCCAGAAATACTCTGGGGGGTCTGGGGGGCGGGGGGTCTGGGGGGCTAGCCCCCCAGTTTGGCGACCCCGAAGGGGGCGCAAACGTTTGCCACATGACGTCTTTTGGAACGGCCTAATGGATGAAATCAGCTAAAGACCCTTTCACGTTCAGCGCGTCATCCATCAGGATAACATCCGTCACCAATGCGCCCTTCAGGTCGGCGCATTCGGGGCGGGCAATCGCCTGCGCCGGAACAGTTATTGCCATCGACAGCGCGTGTTGCACATCAACTCCGGCACGATCAACCAACCGCTGCACACCGCTGGCCATCGTCCCATGCGCCCCAGCTAGGTTGCCGTCTGAATTCACCAAGCGACCGTTGTTCAAACGGATCGTCTGGCCATAAAGGTCAAACTGTTCCGGCCCGCCTACCGTCGCCATCGAATCGGACACCAGAAAGCTACGCCCCGGCATTGGGCGCGCGCGCAGGGCAAGCCCGATCATCGCATCATCCACGTGATGCCCGTCGGCAATGATCCCGACAAAGGCATCAGAATTGATCGCAGCACCCACCGCGCCCGGTGCACGATGGGTCATAGGTGACATCGCATTGTAAAGATGTGTGACCATCGAAGCCCCTGCGTCAAATCCCGCTGACATCTGCGCCGCAGTTGCATCCGTATGACCAAGGGAGACGATGACACCAAGGGCCGCAAGCTCTGCAATTACAGCCAGTGAAACAACCTCAGGCGCGAGGGTTATGACAACCACGCGACCCGCGTCGCGCAATCGCCTTGCGGCCTCTAGGGTCGCCGTTTCAAAGCCGCGCACATGTTCTTTGGCATGGGTGCCGCGTTTGGTTAGTGCAATATGTGGCCCTTCGATATGCAGGCCCAGAACACCGGGGGTGGTGCTGGCCAAAACAGCCTCCACCGCGTTTTGCAAAACCTCTGGTGCATCTGTGATGACCGTCGGCAAAAACGACGTGGTGCCAAGCCTGCGATGCGCCGCCGCAATCG
>CAKZVL010000057.1 GCA_937922155.1 uncultured Paracoccaceae bacterium
CGCGGCCTGTCGTTCGATCACATCAAGCGCGTCATCCTGTTGCGGGCCAACAACGCAGGTGACACCGCGTTTAAGGATACCTGCCTTTTCACCGGCGATTTCAGGCAATGTATCGCCAAGGAATTGCTGATGATCCAAATCAACCGGGGTTATGATGCAAACGGCGGGTGACTTGATAACGTTGGTTGCATCCAGCCTGCCGCCCAACCCAACCTCAAGCAGGGTATAATCGGCCCGCGTTTCGGCAAAGGCGACCAAGGCCGCCACGGTCGTGATTTCAAAATAGGTAATCGGGTCAGGGCCATTGGCGACGTAACAGCGATCCAGAACATCGCTTAGCGCGTCTTCGGTTATCAGCGCACCGGCAAGGCGAATTCGTTCATGGAACCACGCAAGATGGGGGGAGGTATAGGCATGTACGCTGTGCCCCGCCCCTTCCAACCCGGCCCGCATCATGGCTTGGGTGGACCCTTTGCCATTGGTGCCGGCGATATGAATGACGGGGGGTAAGCGGTCTTGCGGATTGCCCATCTTGTCTAGCAAGGCCCAAACCCGATCTAGCGTCAGGTCAATCACCTTGGGGTGCAATTCCATCATCCGGGCCAGAATCGCGTCAGAAGATTTGGTCATGTTGAAATGCGCCCCAATTGCAAAAGCCGGATAAGAACAGCGGCAACCGCTATATCAACCGCCGCACAAAAGGCAGGCCACCAGACAGGGCCGGGATGTCCGATAAAGGCGATGCCGATGTCAAAAATCCCATGCGCCATCAATCCCCCCGCAATCAGAAACATCCCCTTTTTCCAGCCCTGCACTGCCACAGCGCTAAACGCCAAACACAGGGCAGCATGCAGCGCGAAGCTGTACCAATCCCCCTCTGCCGCCGCAAAGACCGGATAAAACAACGCAACTGCGGCCAATAGGATGGATGCGCCAGATCGTTCCGCCAGCATGCCTTGGGAATACATCACAAAGACCAGTATCACGCCAAGTACGGCACCAATCACCAAGGCAAGGGGGATCACGCCTCGTCAGCCTCCGGGGCAGGTTCTGGTTCTGTCTGCGGTGTGGGCGGGGGAAGGTCGCCTTTGACGGCGGGTGTTTGTTTCATCAACATCCGCGCAATTGTCGTCAGCTCTTCCTTGAGATCGGTGCGATTGGTGACGCGATCCAACATCCCGTGATCCAGCAGGTATTCCGCCCGCTGAAATCCTTCGGGCAGTTTTTCACCGATGGTCTGTTCAATGACACGCGCACCGGCAAACCCGATCAGCGCGTTAGGTTCGGCAATCTGCACATCCCCCAGCATCGCGTATGAGGCCGTAACACCCCCCGTCGTTGGATGGGTCAAAACCACGATATAAGGCAGCCCGGCTTCCTTGAGCATTTGAACTGCGATGGTGGTGCGTGGCATTTGCATCAGACCCAAAATACCCTCTTGCATCCGCGCGCCACCGGCTGCGGAAAACAGGATCAATGGGCATTTTAGTTTAAGCGCACGTTCAGCCGCAGCAATGATCGCATTGCCCACGTAAATCGACATCGACCCGCCCATAAAGGAAAAGTCCTGCACGGCCATCACAACCTTGGTGCGGTTCATTTCGCCCTCACCGACGATCATCGCGTCGTGTTCACCAGTTTTCCGGCGGGCGTCCTTTATGCGGTCTGTGTATTTCTTTTGATCTTTGAAACTCAGCGGATCAACCGTGGCTTCGGGCACCTCGACTTCAACGAAAACACCGCCGTCAAACATCGACATCAAACGGTCCCGCGCTGTGATCGCCATGTGATGATTGCAGCCGGTGCAGACATTCAGATTTTCGGAAAGTTCGCGGTGAAACAACATCGTGCCGCACTCATCACACTTGCTCCACAGATTTTCCGGCACGTCGCGGCGCGAAAAAAGAGAATTGATCGTGGGGCGAACGTAGTTGCTGATCCAGTTCATGAGCCTGCCTATTTTGCGTCCTCTTCAGATAAGACGCAAGTTCGACAAATGCAATCAGCGGCGCAACGCGATCCGCGCGCAAAGCCACATGATCAAGACGACAAGACTGGAAAAGATGACTTCGTAAGCGACCCAAAGGTCCAACAGCGTTTCAACGTCATAATTATAGCTTGCCCAATCCACAGGTTCGCTCAAAAACAGCGCAAGGCCAGAGGACGCACCGTCGCGTTCGGCCAAAACGATCGTGGCATATAGATTGTTGGCCAAGTGCAAACCAACCGCCGCGCCAATAGACCCTGAACGGGCGGTTAAATCAGCGCAAGCCAGCCCAAGCGTCGTCGCCCAAACCGCATATAGAATGCCGTCCGCAGGTCCCCAGCCGTTCCAGTAATGCCCTATCCCAAAGGCAAGCGAGGGAACCACGATGTAGGCCAAGCGCCCACGCGTCACAGCCGCCACCTGCTGCTGAAGATAGCCGCGAAACACAACTTCTTCGGTTGCGCATTGGGTGCCGATAGCAAAAAGCGCAAAGGGCAGCATCGTCGCCCACGCCAAAAGATTGCGCGTTTGCACGATGGTATCGCCGCGCGATAACACAGTCAGCGCCGCCAACACCGCCAAGGGCAGCCCAACCGCAATCAATGTTTTGCGCCCATCGCGCCAAAGCTGGTCCCAAGGGCCAAGCATGGTTTCAATACCGCGGTGATGGATTTGGCGCACAAGGAAATGAAACAGAATAAGCGCCAGCCCAAAGACAGCAAAGCCAAATACAGTCCCAAACGGGCTGGAATCGGGGTTTTCCACATCTTGGGGGAGGAGTTCATACGTCACCAACCCTGTCAGCCCCATGATCACTTCGAACCCGATCAGAACGGCGATGACCCGCATCGGTTCCGATCTGGCATAGGCGGGGCGGACGAAACGCGCATGCGGCGCATAGGGATCAGGGCGGGACATTCGCCAAGCCTAGGCAAGCGGATGCCGCACTGCAACGTAGATTGCGCCTTGTCAGGCTCAGGCGTGCAAATTAGACCAGCTGGAACAACGTTGAAGGGGATACGCCATGTCAAAAGGCAAGACTGATAAAACAAACCTGCCAAGTCGTCACGTAACCGAAGGCCCCTCGCGTGCGCCACATCGGTCATATTTTTATGCGATGGGCATGGAAGAACATGAAATCGAACAGCCTTTTGTTGGCGTCGCGACCTGCTGGAACGAAGCGGCCCCCTGCAACATTGCCCTGAACCGACAGGCACAATCGGTCAAAGCCGGGGTCAAGGCGGCCAACGGAACCCCGCGTGAATTCACAACGATCACCGTCACCGACGGGATCGCGATGGGTCACGAAGGGATGCGGTCTTCGCTCGCCTCGCGTGAAGCGATTGCCGACACCGTTGAACTGACAATGCGCGGCCACTGCTATGACGCGATTGTCGGCCTTGCTGGGTGCGACAAATCCCTGCCGGGGATGATGATGGCAATGATCCGTCTGAACACGCCGTCTGTCTTTATGTATGGCGGCTCGATCCTGCCCGGTCGTTTGGAAGGCAAAGACGTCACAGTTCAGGACGTGTTCGAAGCCGTGGGCCAGCATCAAGCGGGCAATATGTCCGACGCCGAACTTGAAATCCTTGAACGCGTCGCCTGTCCATCGGCTGGGGCTTGCGGTGGCCAGTTTACGGCCAATACCATGGCTTGCGTGTCTGAGGCGATTGGTTTGGCCCTGCTCAATTCTTCTGGCGCACCTGCACCTTACGAATCCCGTGACGAATATGGGGCCGCATCCGGTGCGGCCGTGATGAACCTGATCGAAAAAAACATTCGCGCCCGCGACATCGTCACGCTGGAAAGCTTGCAAAACGCGGCCCGCATCGTGGCCTGCACAGGTGGGTCCACAAACGCGGGGCTACACCTGCCCGCAATGGCGCATGAGGCTGGCATTGATTTTGATTTGCATGACGTCTGCGAAATCTTCCGCGACACGCCGTATTTTGTCGATCTCAAGCCCGGCGGCCAATACGTCGCCAAAGACCTGTTTGAGGTGGGCGGCGTGCCGATTGTGATGAAAGAGTTGCGCAAGGCCGGTCTGTTCCACGACGATTGCATGACTGTCACAGGCCGCAGCATCGGCGAAGAACTGGACATGATCAAAGGCGACGCTGATGGAAAAGTCATCTATCCCGTCGAAAACCCGATCACCAAAACCGGTGGCGTTGTGGGCCTGCAAGGCAACCTCGCGCCAGAGGGCGCCATCGTCAAAGTCGCAGGCATGTCAGAGGACGAACAGGTCTTTACCGGCCCCGCCCGCGTGTTCGAAAATGAGGAAGAAACCTTCGCCGCCGTCAAAGCACGCGCATATAAAGAAGGTGAAGTCCTCGTGATCCGCAACGAAGGGCCTGCAGGCGGCCCCGGCATGCGCGAAATGTTGGCAACCACTGCCGCGCTGTCTGGGCAAGGCATGGGCAAGAAAGTTGCGCTGATCACAGACGGGCGTTTTTCTGGTGCGACCCGTGGCTTCTGCGTCGGTCACGTCGGGCCAGAGGCGGCACATGGCGGACCCATCGCATTGCTTGAAGATGGTGACATGATCACCATTGATGCCATCAAGGGTGAGTTGTCCGTCGATCTGGACGAGGCCACGCTGGCCGCTCGCAAGGCGAAATGGGGCGGCGCGCGTGAGACGATCTATGCCTCTGGCGCGCTTTGGAAGTATGCGCAGCTGGTTGGCGCGACACGCACGGGCGCTGTCACCCATCCGGGTGCAAAGAAAGAAAAACACATCTATATGGATCTCTGATCTGATGGAAATTTTGCGTAAGGGAGCGTTGATTTCAACGCTCCTTTTCATGACCGGATGTCAGTTTTCTGATTTGGACTTTGAAATGCCAAATCTGGACTTTGAAATGCCTGACCTATCGCTTGGGCTGACCTCGCAGACGGATAAGGCAAGGTTCTTCCTTGCCAGCACATTCGTGCAAGGGGCTGATGGGTTCTGCATCGACAGAACGTCAAGCCGACTGGCGTCGGGTTTCGCGGTTCTCGCGCCTTGTGCTTTGGTCGCTGACGATGGTGAGCTTCCTCCGCACCCGGCCTTGATCACCATTCAAATGGGCGCCGCGGGCAGCGCGTCACTTCAGGGTGCAGAGGCCAGCGCGCTAGATGCACTGACGGGCGCACTGCCGCTCGCGGATCGATCCGATATCCTTGAAACGGTGATCCAAGACGCCTCTGTCTTGATCCATTATCGCGTTTCTGCCGCCAATACGATTGACGGTCTGTCAAACGAGCTGTGGCGCGCCCTTGCTGATGTTGATGGTCGTTTGGCCACTGTTGCCATGTACAGTTATAACGATGCGCCGCTGTCAGTGGATGACGGGCGTAGGCTTTTGTCGCAGACAGTGGATATTTTGCGCAACGCTAATCGATGATTGCCAACATTGCGCAACACTAACTGTTTCCTTTATCGCAACAATTTGGCAAGTATGGCGCAGTACGGGGTGATATAACTGCGCCGCCTAAACTGCAAAAGTGAGTAGAATGGCACGATCACTTTCAGGACTGATGGAGACGTTTTTGCACAAGCGCGCTTTGCAACGGTGGAGCAATGCCGCGCGCAAGGCGAATTTCGAAGAACTGGAAACGCTCAAGGATCAACGCGGACGGGCGCTGCAACTACAGGCCAGGCTGGGTGACCTTGTTCATGTGGCTGAAAACCGGCTGGCCCTGCCGCGCATCGGGTCCAATGCGTTTCAACGGCCCGGCGGAACCCTTTGGGCGTGGCGGCCACAGCTTTGGCGAGGTCCGCTGCGTGAAAAGGGTGTTGCGGCTGCCGAAAATAAAACACCCATTGGGGATGAGATCGTCGTCTATCATGACTGCAAACTCTCAGAACTGACCCTGCGCCAACTGCGCAACACCCGCGAAGAAGACTTGGCCCCCTTTGGTCTGCGCATGGATGTGTTCAAATTTGACGGAAGCTTTCTGTCGCTGGCGTTGGAATTGCCCAAGCCCGCCTGCGAGGGCATGCAAAAGCGGCACATCATCCGCCTATCCGCCAATGTCCAAGTGGAAAAGCCGCTGGAAATCTTTGCACGTCTCAACCTCAAGCATGGCCCCAACACAGCGCAGCTCGTGATGGAAATGCCGTTAAAGCAGGATGAGGTGGTGGTCGAGTTTGACTTTGCTTATTCGGACCTCAACGAAAAGCGGATCGAAAAGATGTGGCTGGACCTGATTTTCGAAGGGCCAGAAATGAACCAGATTGTCTTGCGGGATCTCACGATGTGCAGATACCCTCGGGCGGAAATCTAAAAGGCGCGACCAAGAATGTCCGATCTCAAACTGACAAAGACGCGCCTGCTCGCCGGATCTTGGGAAGGGGTGCTGACAGGGCATAGCGGGGACGAAGGCCCTGATTTGCATCTGACACATCAAACCAACCCGGTGGACGGTTTGGTCGTCGAACAGGTCGGTGATGTTTGGCACGTCAGGGCGCCGATCCCGGTCGATCTGATCGCTGATGGGGTTCAGGTCTTTGTCATCACCGATGCGCAGGGTGAGACGCTTAATCATTTCACCCTGATTTCGGGCGAGGCCTTGGCCGACGACATT
Organism: uncultured Paracoccaceae bacterium; assembly: GCA_937922155.1. Classification (GTDB taxonomy): domain Bacteria; phylum Pseudomonadota; class Alphaproteobacteria; order Rhodobacterales; family Rhodobacteraceae; genus Cognatiyoonia. The sequence continues at coordinate 6,560 of CAKZVL010000057.1, forward strand.
CGTGTCGAAGTTGCCCTGCTGCGCGAAGAACTGGATATGCTCAAGCGGGCGTTTCGCCGCCATTGTCTGGAAACCTCTGGCGATTGATTGGTGACGCCGCGTTTAAGGTGACGATTGCGTCAGGTTCGGCGATGCTGCCCGCAAACGTCGAAAGGGATGGCATGTCCAATTATCCACATTTGCTGGCACCGCTGGATTTGGGGTTCACCAAGTTAAAAAACCGCGTGTTGATGGGGTCGATGCATACGGGTCTGGAAGAAACCCGTGATTGGAACCGTGTCGCGGAATTTTACGCAACCCGCGCCCGCGGTGGCGTCGCCTTGATGGTCACAGGTGGTATGGCCCCCAATAAAGAAGGCGGCGTTTTTCCCGGCGCTGCGGGATTGTTCACCACTGAGGACATCACCAACCACAAGATCGTCACAGACCGCGTGCACGAGGCTGGCGGCAAAATCGCGATGCAGGTTCTGCATGCGGGCCGCTATGCGTATGGGCCTGAATGTGTTGCACCCTCTGACATCAAATCGCCGATCTCTCCGTTCAAGCCAAAGGCGCTGGATGCGCAAGGCATCGAAAAACAGATCGCGGATATCGTGACCGCCGTCGTGCGCGCCCGTGAGGCTGGCTATGACGGGGCAGAGATTATGGGCTCTGAGGGGTACTTCCTAAATCAGTTCCTTGTCACCCATACCAACCGACGCGAGGACGAATGGGGCGGATCATATGAAAACCGCATGCGCCTGCCGGTCGAGGTCGTGCGCCGTGCCCGCGCGGCAGTGGGACAGGATTTCATCCTGATTTATCGCTTGTCCATGATCGACCTGATCCCCAACGGATCCACATGGGACGAAGTCGTGACCTTGGCCAAAGCGGTCGAGGCCGCAGGCGCCACAATCATCAACACTGGTATCGGCTGGCACGAAGCGCGCATTCCCACCATTGCAACCTCTGTCCCGCGTCGTGCGTTCACGTGGGTGACGAAGAAGCTGATGGGCGAAGTGTCGATCCCGATCATTACCTCAAACCGGATCAACACACCGCAAGTCGGCGAAGACGTCTTGACAGACGGCTGCGCGGATATGGTCAGCATGGCGCGCCCGTTCTTGGCTGATCCTGATTTTGTGGCCAAGGCCCAAGCGGGCAAGGCAGAACTGATTACTCCTTGCATCGCTTGCAATCAGGCCTGCCTTGATCACACGTTTTCGGGCAAGATGTCGTCCTGTCTTGTCAATCCTGCCGCTTGTCATGAAACAGAACTGGTCCTGACCAATGCCGCTACGCCAAAATCTGTTGCAATCGTCGGGGCAGGGCCTGCCGGGCTTTCCACAGCGCTCGCCGCGGCGCAACGCGGGCACAAAGTCAGCCTGTTTGATAAAGCGGATGAAATCGGCGGGCAGTTGAACATGGCCAAACAAGTCCCCGGCAAAGAAGAATTCGTTGGCCTTGTCGATTACTACCATGCCGCATTGGCCGAAAGCTCTGTATCCTTGTTTCTTGGTCAAACGGTCACGGCTGATGATCTGACAGGATTTGACGACGTGATCATTGCGACAGGCGTCATGCCGCGCGATCCGCAGATTGCCGGTCAAGATGGACCAAATGTCCTCTCTTATATAGATGTGCTGCGCCATAAGGCCCCCGTCGGCCAGCGTGTTGCGATTATCGGGGCAGGCGGTATCGGGTTTGATGTTGCTGAATTTCTAGTCACGAATGACAGCCCAACCGAAGACCTTGACGCGTGGCTGACCGAATGGGGCGTGGGCGATCCGCAAAACATGCGCGGTGGTATTCGCCCCGAAGGCCCCCAACCGGAGGCCGCAACGCGTCAAGTGACGTTGCTCCAACGCAAGGCGCAAAAGCTTGGCAAAGGGTTGGGAAAGACAACAGGCTGGATTCACCGCGCTGCGTTGCAGATGAAAGATGTGCAAATGATCGGTGGCGTCAATTACGAAGAAATCACCAAAGACGGGTTGCGCGTCAGCTTTGGTGAGACGCGCGATGACCCACAATTGATCGAAGTTGATACAATCGTTCTATGCGCAGGGCAGCTTCCTGAACGCAGCCTTGCGGACGCTTTGATCGCCAAAGGTGTTACGCCGCACATCATTGGTGGCGCGGATAAGGCAGCAGAGCTGGATGCAAAGCGCGCGATTGACCAAGGCACACGGCTCGCCGCGCAGCTATAGTGGGGTTTGCGAGGGGAACAGGCATTTGCGTTTCCCCTTTCGCATCAGTGATCTGTAAAACCCCCGTATTGTCAGGCATGTGGCGCATTTCTGCCCGAATTCGAAGCCAAAACACCCTCTGACACAAACGTTATGTAGAGGATTGGCATGGATCGCCTGACAGAAATGGAAGCATTCGCCACGGTAGTAGACCAAGGTGGATTCACGGATGCCGCAAAGAAGATGGGGATTTCAAAATCCGCTGTTTCCAAGCACGTATCCTCTTTAGAAGCCCGCCTTGGTGCGCGCCTTTTGAACAGAACAACCCGCCGCGTCAGCCCAACCGAAATAGGTCTTGCCTATTATGACCGTGCCCGACGCGTTCTAAACGATGCAGGCGAAGCTGACGCGCTGGTCACGTCCATGCAGTCAGCACCATCCGGGCTTTTACGGATTTCGGTCGCGACCGACTTTGGCGTGAACCACTTATCACCTGTATTGGGCGATTTCTTGGCGGAATTCCCGGATATCACGGTGAATATGGTCCTCAACAACCGCTACGTTGAATTGATTTCCGAAGGGTTCGACATGGCCGTGCGGATCGGTGAGCTGGAAGACAGCACACTGCGTGCCCGTAAACTGACCGATACAACGCGCCGCATGATCGCGAGCCCTGCCTACTTTGAACAATATGGTCGCCCTGAAAAGATCGACGATCTGAACGAACACAAGCTGCTGCATTATTCAAACCAAGCCAACTCTGCCGTTTGGAAACTGACCGCCCCATCAGGCGAACGTCGCCAAGTGCGCACAGCAGGCTGGTTGACAGTGAACGATGGTCAATCCCTTTTGAACGCCTGTGTCAGCGGCCTAGGGATCGCCTACTTGCCAAGCTTCCTTTATGCGGACGCATTGAAAGAAGGGTTGGTTCAAGAAGCCATTCCAGATCTTCCCGTCGAAACGCAAGGCATCTACGCGGTCTACCCGCCGGGCCGCTTTACCCAGCCTAAGGTGCGTGCCTTCATCGACTTCCTTGTCCATCAATTCGCGGAAAAGGGTCCCGACGTTTGGTAGGTTGAT
>CAKZVL010000058.1 GCA_937922155.1 uncultured Paracoccaceae bacterium
GTTAAGGATGGCGTTTTGATGGGCTGGACCCTTGATCTGGCCAATGCGCGCAAGTTGGGGATGGAAAGTACGGCAAGTGCCGCGCGCAGCACAGGCGGCACGCCGTCACCCAGCCTGACCAATGTTGCGCTGACACCAAGCGCGCTGAGCCAAGCGGATTTATTGGCGCAAATGGGCACCGGACTTTTGATCACAGGGATGATTGGTTCCACGATCAATCCCAATACAGGCGATTATTCACGCGGTGCGAATGGGTTTTGGGTCGAAAAAGGCGAGATCACCTATCCGGTGAACGAATGCACCGTTGCGGGGAACCTCAAAGACATGCTGAAATCCATCACCCCAGCAAACGATGCCCGCCCGCACCTAAGCACGCTTGTCCCGTCGTTGCTGTTGGAAGGGTTGACCCTTGCCGGGGACTGATCTGGCGTTATTGACGGACGTGGCGCAAGAGGCGGGCGAAATCGCCATGCGCTTTTTCAACGCCAATCCAAAGGTATGGGACAAAGCCGATAACGCAGGCCCGGTGACGGAGGCTGATCTGGCGGTAAACGCCATGATGAGCGACGTTTTACAGTCTGCGCGACCCGGTTACGGCTGGCTGTCAGAAGAAACCGAGGATGGCAGCGGGCGTTTGCAAACCCATCGGCAATTCGTTGTTGACCCGATCGACGGCACACGGTCCTTTATCGACGGACACCGCGATTGGGCCCATGCTTTGGCCGTTGTGGAAGATGGGCAGCCTATTGTTGCCGTTATCGCCGTGCCTGCCCGCGACCTTGTATTCAGCGCAGAACGTGGCAAAGGCGCGATGTTAAACGGTGAAAGGATCCGTGTGTGTGATGAATGTGCCCTAGGGGATTCAACAATCCTGACGGCCAAACCAAACCTTGCGCCCAACCTATGGCTTGGCGGGAATCGACCAGAATTCAAAACCGCGTTTCGATCATCGCTTGCCTATCGCCTAAGCCTTGTGGCGCAGGGGCGATATGACGGGATGATGACCCTGCGCCCGTCGTGGGAATGGGATATTGTGGCGGGTGCGCTGATCGTCCAAGAAGCAGGCGGGAAAGCCGTTGATCAGACCGGTAAGACGCTGATGTTCAACAATCCGATACCGCAGGTGAATGGCGTGCTGGCGGGAACGACCAAAGTCGTCGATGCGGTGCTGGATGCGCTTGTGTAACCTTGTATCGTCCCGCGCCAGAGCGTAGCTTTGCCGCAACCTGACCTAGATTGCGCAAAGAGGATTCTATGACCCAACGCCTACACCTTGTTTTTGGCGGTGAATTGATTGACCCGACCAAGAATGCCTTCAAGAATGTTGAAGATATCGAAGTCGTGGGCATCTTCCCAGATTATGAATCCGCATATAACGCATGGAAATCCAATGCCCAGCGCACAGTGGACAATGCGCATATGCGTTTTTTCATCGCGCACTTGCATCGTCTTCGGGACGAAGAAGCGGCTGCCTCTTCGACCGAGGAGCTTGGCTAAATACTATGCCTTTGCTGGTCTGACGGATGGCGGTGATCGTCGAAGATACGCTATGGATCCGCTGCACCTCTGATGAGATGTACGATGTCGCGGTCAGCCTTTTTGCCCGACTGCTGGCAGATGGCGACCCTTTGACCATTGTCGTTACTGGCGGATCAGCTGCTGTTGCACAGCCCAAAGGGGATCGTGCCGTCGCCACGTTCCTGAGCGACCACGCGGTGACGGGTGTTTTGTGTCTAGGGGATACGCTGGACCTTGATGCGCTGATTCAATGTTCCAAAAAGTCTATTCCGACCGGGGTTGTTGGTCAGACCATTGACAACATTCTGACGGCGATCAAGCCGCGCATGTTCCAACGACACCGCAAACCCCTAGAAAACGTTTTGTTCTGGATGGTCGATGACGAAACTGCCCGAAACGCGTTGATCAGCGCCAATGTTTCCAGCAGTCGCATTTCGTCGCTTGGGTTTTTGTCCCCGGACACGCAGATTTTGGCCCATAACGAAGATGAACGCCATCGCATTGCTACGGGGATGAAGACGCGGCCGTCGTGGTTGGCCGCTGGTGCGCGGATTGAGGACGTTGCCGATCTGGCCGAGGCGCACAAGACCGCCGCGCGGGTTGCGCACCGTTTATTGATGTTTGTGGCGCCCAAGGATGACCCCATCGCCACCGCAGGCGCATTTCGCGCGCTTGGCTTGAATGTGACCGAACAGGCAGAGGGCCTGGACCCTGAGGAAAGCACGCAAGTCTATGTCACCGATGGCATGGAAGAGATGGGACTGTTTTACCGTCTTGCCCCGATCACGTTTGTTGCCGGTACTTTTGGACAGGGGGCGGCGGTTGATCCGTTTGATCCGGCCTCGCTTGGCTCGCCTGTGATTGCGGGGCCATGGCAGCGGCCCTTTGCCGACAAGTTTGCGCGCCTTCGGTCTGCGGGCGCGATGCTGCAAATTGCCAGTATTGATCGCCTTGGCGATGGCGTTGCGCAGTTGCTGTCGGTTGACCGCACAGCACTGATGGCCAATGCAGGGTGGCAAGTATCGACCGAAGGGGTTGAGGTGTTGACGAAGGTTGAAAACATGGTGCGTGGCCGTTTGCTGCGTGAAAGTATGTAGATGCGCGCACCGTCGTTCTGGTTCACGCCCCCCGATCAACCTGCACTGCGGGCGCGTTTGCTGACCCCGTTCGCGTTTGTGGCCGCCAAAGTGACGGCTGCACGGGTGGCCAAAGGGGGTGGGTATCGTGCCAGTGTTCCGGTGATTTGCATCGGAAACATTAATGTTGGTGGCACTGGAAAGACGCCGATGACAATGGCGTTGGCGCAAGCGTTGCGGGCGGCGGGCCATAATCCTGCGGTTCTGACGCGGGGCTATGGCGGATCATTGGACGGCCCGTTTCGGGTAGATGAAACGGCGCATTCCGCGGCTGAGGTCGGGGACGAAGCGCTGCTTTTGTCGGCTTTTGCGCCGGTGTTCAAATCCGTAGACCGCGCCGCAGGGATGCTGATGGCCGAGGCGGGGCATGATGTCATTCTGCTGGACGATGGGCATCAAAACCCGAGCGTTATCAAAGATATATCCATATGCGTTGTGAATGCGCGACAGGGGTTCGGCAATGGGCGCGTGATGCCAGCCGGGCCGTTACGGGAACAGGTAGATGTGGGGTTACAGCGCGCTGATTTGGTGTTGAGCATTGGTGGGGACAAAGATCAAACCAGTTTTGATGCGCGTTGGCCGATCGCCCTGCCCCATTTGCGCGGCACAATCGTGCCTTTGCCCACTGGCATGCCGTGGCAAGGATTGCGCGTTCTGGCCTTTGCGGGGATTGGCCAGCCGGAAAAGTTTTTTGCCACGTTGCGCCAAGCGGGGGCAGAGGTCGTGAGGACGCAGCCCCTCGATGATCATCAGCCGTTGACGGACGCCTTGATGGCCCGTCTGGCGCAAGAGGCCAAAGCGCAAAACGCGCAGCTTGTCACGACAGAAAAGGATGCGGTGCGCTTGCCCGACAGCTTTCGTTCTCAGGTGCTGGCTTTTCCGGTTCGCTTGTCCGTTCAGGACTGGCAACCCCTGCGCGACGTGATCGCCGCGAAGGGGCTTAACCTACAGCTTTAGCTGGTGAGCTTGTCGTCCAATAGCGCGGCAAATTCCACATAGGACATGTTTGAATATTTCCGACCGTCGATCATAAAGCTTGGCGTGGAGGTCACGCCATCGCGTTCGACATTGGTTTGATACCAGGCGTTCAGGTTCTGGGCCGTTTCAGCGTCGTTCAAACAGGCCTCTAGCGCAGCTTCGTCCAAACCGGCCACTTTGCCCAGCGTGCGCAGTTCGTCCGCGATAACCGCTGCGTCGCCGCTGGCCAACCATTCCCGTTGTTTGGCGTAGATCATGTCGGCAATTGAGAAAAACCGCAGAGGTCCGCCGCAACGCGCCACGAGAGATGCCCAAAGGCCTGGACGGTCAAAATACACTTCGCGGTAGCCAAAGTGGACTTTGCCGGTGTCGATGTAGTTGGCTTTGAGTTCTTTGAAGGCGCCTGCGTGAAAGCTTGCGCAATGTGGACAGGTAAAGGAGGCGTATTCAACGATTTCGATTGGTGCTGAAGCATCGCCCATTGTCATTTCTTCGATCCCAAAATCATTGGGAACCCCCAAAAGCCGTGCGCCGCCTTCGGCAACCGCGGCCTGTGGTTGGCCCATGTACCAAGCGCCAGCGCCTGCTGCGGCCACAACGGCGCCGCCTGCCATGATCATTGTTCTTCGGTCCATATCGTCCTCAATCTAGTCGGTGTTCTTAGAGATAACGTTCGATCCCAACGCTTCAAGCGCGCGACGCAGATCTTCGCTTTGTACGTTCTGTGTTGCTGCACGGGCCTTCGCAACGGCTTGCGGATCAACTTTCGGCGATCTTTTGGGCGCGCCTTCGAAAGCGATGCGTCCTTCGGAGAACCCGATGGGGGCCGTTTGCGTTATCCGGATGCGGGAAATCGCGTTGTAGCCGTAGCACGCGTTGACCTTTTCGCGCACTTTTTCTTTTTGCATTTCAAGCATTGGAGCCATCGCACCTGTGGTCAAAAGGGTAAGCGTCGCCCCCATCCCGCCCTTGTTATAACCAATCTGAACGGGTTGCGCGGTTTTGGCGATGTCTTCGCCAACGACCTCTGCCCAATGGGTCAAGAGCCGCGTTTGGGCAAAACCACGCCCTTCGCTTGCGCTGCGCACACGGCTTTGCACCAATGTCGACGCCCTTGCAAACCCGCGTGATTTTCTGACCCGTTGTTTTACCATTTCTTAGGATTAGACTAAGGGGAACCGCCCGCCAAGATGGTTGCGGCAATCATCGGGGGATAAGTTGCCTAATAAAGCGTCAGAGCTGTTGGACTGGTACGACCGCCATGCCCGCGTCATGCCTTGGCGCGTGGCCCCTGCTGATAAGAAAGACGGAGTTGTTGCGAACCCTTATCACGTTTGGATGTCCGAAGTGATGTTGCAGCAAACCACAGTCGCTGCCGTGCGCGCCTATTTTCTGAAGTTCATCGACCTTTGGCCAACTGTCAGTGACCTTGCCGCGGCAGAGGATGCCGATGTTATGGCTGCGTGGGCCGGTCTTGGCTACTACGCCCGTGCCCGCAATTTGCTGAAATGTGCGCGCGCGATTGCTGCAGATCATGATGGCGTGTTTCCTGACACCTATGACGGCTTGATCGCCCTGCCCGGCATCGGCCCGTACACGGCGGCAGCGATTTCATCCATCGCGTTTGATCGCCCCGAGACTGTGCTGGATGGCAATGTCGAACGGGTGATGGCGCGCATTCATGACGTTCACACACCGTTGCCTGCGGCGAAACCGGAATTGATGAGTTTGGCAGAAGCGCTGACGCCTACGCAGCGCCCAGGCGATTATGCGCAGGCTGTTATGGACCTAGGCGCGACGATCTGCACGCCCCGCAACCCGGCCTGCGGGATTTGCCCATGGCGAGAGGGTTGCAAAGCAAGGCGCGCAGGCACCGCACCTGACCTTCCCAAGAAGACCCCCAAAAAGCCCAAACCAACGCGGCATGGCATCGCCTATGTCGCGCGACGCGCGGATGGGGCGTGGTTGTTGGAGACCCGGCCCGAGAAAGGACTGCTGGGGGGAATGTTGGGTTGGCCCGGCAGCGAATGGGGCGGTGATCCGGTTGCGGCGCCACCAATGGCCGCCAATTGGCAGCTGATGGACGGCGAAGCACGTCATACGTTTACCCATTTTCATCTGATCCTAACGGTCCAGACGGCATGGGTAGATCATAAAACCAATCCAGATCGCGGCAGTTTCATGCCCGCGCCTGAATTTCGCCCCACCGATCTGCCAACAGTGATGCGCAAGGTTTTTGATCTGGCAGAAGCGACGTTACGCCACGATTGAGGCGCGCCCGCTGGTTGGATAAGGTTGCGACGTGAATGAGGGAAAGACATGACTGCACTTTCTGACGCACCCAAGACGCGATCTTTTGCCGCTGCGGCGCCATTTTGGCTGTCGCTTCTACTGATCCCTTTGGCGATCATCGCGGCAGTTTATGGCGGTTGGACGCTGCTTTTGTTGCCCCTTGGAACACCTGTGATCTATGGCCTAATTGATAGCTTGGTCGGGTCAGAAACCGCAAATGCGGACCCAAATACCAGTGAAGATCAGCTGTTTTGGCATCGTTTGATCACACTTATCTGGGCCCCGGTTCAGATTGCGACCGTGTTTGGCATTATGATTTATGTCACGACAAGCGGTCATCTGAACGGGTTTAGTGAATGGTTCTTGTTTGCGGGGCTTGGCGCATTGTCCGGGATGGTTGGGATCAACTATAGTCATGAATTAATGCACCAAAAGCCGAAAGGCGAACGCTGGTTGGCGGATATCCTGTTGGGGATGGTCATGTATGGGCATTTCCGGTCAGAGCATTTGCTAGTCCATCATCGGTATGTCGCCACACCCAAAGATCCGGTGACGGCGCGCTACAACGAGAACTTTCATGCCTTTTTTGCCCGCGTGGTGCATCAGTGTTTTCGATCTGCGTTCCGAGCGGAAAAAGCAATGTTGGCGCGCAAGAACCTGCCTTGGTGGCATCTATCGAATCCGTTTTGGAGATATTGGGCGTTGCAGATCGGGTTTTTGATCCTTGCCTTTGTGATCGCTGGTGGATGGGGGATTTTCTTGTTTCTGAGCCAAGCCTATTTTGCGATCCTGTATTTGGAGTTGGTCAATTACATTGAACACTATGGCCTGACGAGAAAGCATCTGGGCGATGGAAAGTACGAGCACGTTCAACCGCATCATTCGTGGAATGCGGATCAACGCGTGTCCAACTGGTTGTTGATCAACCTACAACGGCATTCAGATCATCACTATAAGCCCGATCGGCGGTTTCCGCTGTTACAGACCTACAGCGCAGACGACGCGCCGCAATTGCCCTATGGATATCCGATCATGGGGTTCCTTGCGGTTGTTCCGCCCTTGTGGCGGCGCGTGATGAACCCACGTGTACGGGCATGGCGCAAAAAGCATTATCCCGAGATCGAAGACTGGCTGCCCTACAAAAACGCCACGAACCCGATGCCACGCTAAAACGTGTTTCGGTTATTAGAACGTAGATGAAGAGCCTGATCAACGGATCAGTATTCTTTCTGCGTTTCAGAACCCTGCGATTTTCATGCTTGGGTTTCGTATTTCGAATACCGAATTTGAGGTAACGAAACGGACGCAATTTTGTGAGATGTCAGTAACCGTGAGAATAAATATCAGCATTACCAAAACGTTAACTTTCAATCAGCAGTGAACGTCACAATGCTGTCGCAAGTTCGTGAGTTGCAAGTGAACCTAACGGCACTTCTCAATCATGGACAAGGTACGCACAAAGAGGTGCGGTCCTTTTTCATTGGAGAGCATAATGACACTTAAACACACCCTGCCGCTCGCCGCCTTGACTATACTGGGGGCCAGCGCCGTTTCCGCACAAGATTTGAACCTAGACGTTTATGGCTATGTCAAACTTGATTTGAACTACGATCTCGACTTCATCCAAGGCGATACAACCAATGCGCGGTCTATTGGAACAACCGCAGAAACAGACGGAAATTTCGATACTAACGTGCGTCAATCCCGTCTTGGGTTCAACGCGGACGTTGCTGGCGCGCGTGGCCAGTTGGAATTCGATCTGTTCGCTTCAAATGGCACCTCAGAACTTCGGTTGCGGCACGCGAACATTCGATACGGTGACTGGTTGTTTGGCCAGTTCTGGACCAACTTTATGCCGCTTGGGCAATACCCCAGCACGGTCGATTTCAACGGACCCGTTGGTATCACTTTTGCCCGTGTTCCGCAGGTGCGCTATACGTGGGACTCTGGTGCGTATCAGGTCAGCGCCTCAATCGAAGAAAACTTCGCACCGTCAGACGATCCGCTTTTGACAGCGGCTGCACAGTATTCTGATGGGAACTATACCGTTCGCGCTGCGGTTCTATCTGGCACCACCAATGATGGCACAACAGAAGTCGACCAGTTTGGCTATACTTTGTCTGCTGCTGCCTCTCCTTGGGCTGGCGGGAACGTTTCGGCGACCTTTACGGATGGCGAAGCCATCGGTGGGCTGTTGATTGGTGGCGGCGATGAGATTGTGGGCGGGGTCGCGAACGACGTTCAGGGCTTTACCCTTGCGCTATCGCAGGACCTGACACCGCAATTGAATGTCGGAATTGCTTATGGTCAGGAAGAGTATGATTTAGCCACAGCGGTTAATGGTTCGGACTTTACAGATTTGGAAAGCCTGCACATCAATGCCAGCTATGATCTGACCGAAGCGATCACGCTAAGCGGGGAATTTTCGCGGGTGATGCGGACAGATTCTGCCGGAACAGAATTTGAAGGCGACCGGATACAGGCCGCAATTCAGTTTAATTTCTGATCCAAGCGTTCCGGGCCGAAACGGCCCCTAAAAAAAAACCCCGCCACAAGGGCGGGGTAAAGTTAGTGCATGTGGACCTTTCCAGTGGAAAGGCGGGCCACATGCACCGGCGGTATTCGTGAAATTTCTAGTGTTTGGCCATTTCTGCGCGGATCTGCTGTCGCAGCAGATCGATTGGGACTTTTTGCCCGTCGCGTTTGAATTGCCAGTAGGTCCAGCCATTGCAGCTTGGCGCGCCTTCTAGATGCGCGCCGACTTGGTGGATTGATCCTTTTATATCGTCGCCAATTAGGGTGCCATCTGCACGCACTTTGGCTTTGTGGCGGCCGTTCATGCTCCATAAATCTTCGCCCGGACGCAGCATGCCGCGTTCGACCAGAACACCAAAGGCGACGCGCGGTTCTGCGCGCTTGGATTGCGTCACTTCGAGCGCTTCTTTGTCGAACTTGCGGATTTTGCTCAGGCGTTTTTGGGCGACCTTGCGGTACTCCTCCTCGCGCTCGATCCCGATGTAGTCACGTCCCAGCATTTTGGCGACGGCCCCCGTCGTGCCCGTACCAAAGAAGGGATCAAGCACAACGTCGCCCGGGTTCGTGGTGCCCAGCAACACACGATGCAACAAGGCTTCGGGCTTTTGAGTTGGGTGGGCTTTGTCGCCCGCTTCGTTCTTGAGCCGCTCATGGCCTGTGCAAAGCGGGATCACCCAGTCGGAGCGCATTTGAACGCCTTCGTTCATCGCTTTGAGCGCTTCGTAGTTGAAGGTGTATTTGCTGCCCTCACCCTTGGACGCCCAGATCAGCGTTTCATGGGCATTGGTCAGCCGTTTGCCGCGGAAATTGGGCATCGGGTTTGACTTGCGCCAAACCACATCATTCAAAATCCAGAACCCTTGGTTTTGCAGTTCAGCGCCCATGCGGAACACGTTGTGATAGCTGCCGATGACCCAAATCGCACCATTGGGTTTCAGCAGACGCCGCGCGGCTGAAAGCCAGTCTTTGGTAAACTTGTCATAGATCGCAAAGCTGTCGAATTGATCCCAATGGTCATCAACCGCGTCCACCTTGGAGTTGTCGGGGCGATGCAAATCGCCTTTCAACTGAAGGTTATAGGGCGGGTCTGCAAAGATCAGATCAACGCTGCCTTCTGGCAGGCTGTTCATCACGTCGATGCAGTCACCATCTAAAATCT
>CAKZVL010000059.1 GCA_937922155.1 uncultured Paracoccaceae bacterium
CGACGCCGCAGGCCAAGGACGCGCTGCCCCGCGAGGCGCTCCGCCATCCGGTCCGGAAAGGGCCATCGCAGATCGGGGCGGTTCACTTCGGTGCGCGCGATGATTTTGCCTTCCATCACAGGCGCGATCCCGGCTTTGACCGTTTCGACTTCGGGAAGTTCAGGCATATCTATCCGGCTGTTTGGGGCAATTCAACACTGTGCATAGGGCACAACGCCCGTAAGACCCACCAGATTTTCTGACGCACCCGTGGCACATTGACAGTTTGTCTATCTGGCCACAGGGGTATAACCCATCTGAGACAGTATTCAGGCGAAAGCATGAGATGACCGACACGTCAGACAAAACCACCCACTTCGGGTACGAAACCGTCCGCGAAGATGAGAAAGCAGGCCGCGTCCAAGGCGTGTTTTCGTCAGTGGCCAGCAAGTATGATGTCAGGAATGACGTGATGTCCGTTGGCATTCACCGGGTCTGGAAAGACGCGATGATGGATTGGTTGGCTCCGCGCCCGGGCCAACGCCTTCTGGATGTGGCGGGTGGCACGGGCGATATCGCCTTTCGGTTTCTAAAACGTGCAGGCGAAGGCCAGGCGACGGTGTTGGATTTGACCGAACCCATGCTGATCGAAGGCCGCAAGCGGGCTGAGGCCGAGCGCATGTCAAGCAGTCTTGATTGGGTTGTGGGCGACGCGATGGCGCTGCCGTTTGATGCAAACACCTTTGACGTCTACACGATCAGCTTTGGCATTCGAAACGTCACCCGCCCACAAGATGCGCTGGTCGAGGCCTACCGCGTGCTAAAACCTGGCGGCCGGTTGATGGTTCTGGAGTTCAGCCAATTGCCCAATCCGATGATGCAGGCCGCCTATGACGCCTATTCCTTCAACGTCATCCCGCGCATGGGTCAGTTGATTGCGCAGGATCGCGACAGCTATCAATATCTTGTGGAGTCGATCCGCAACTTTCCCGATCAAGACACGTTTCTAGCGATGATCAAAGAAGCGGGTTTTGAGAACGCCAAATATCGAAATTTGACGATGGGCGTGGCGTGTTTGCATTCGGGGTGGAAAATCTAGGTGCGTGGCCCTCACAATATCATCCGATTGATCCGCACAGGCGCAACGCTGGAACGGACCGGTGCGATGAAGGTCGTGCTGGATGCCTTTGACGCGGGGCCGCTGCTGCGCATTACGTTCCGCACTTTGGTTTGGCCGTTTCAATGGCTGGGGTTTAAGGGCGATGTAACGATGCCTCCTGCGACGCGGGCGCTGACCGCCCTTGGCCCTGCTTATATCAAGTTTGGCCAGGTCTTGTCCACGCGCCCCGACGTGGTGGGCGATGAACTGGCAGTGCAATTGCGCGTCTTGCAAGACAAGCTGCCGCCTTTTTCAATGAAAGAGGCCGAGGAAGAAGTGCGTCGTGAGCTTGGACAACCCGTTTCAGAGCTGTTCTCAAGCTTTTCTGACCCTGTCGCGGCAGCGTCCCTTGCGCAAGTGCACAAAGCGCACTTGGCCGATACCGGCGATGCGGTCGCCGTAAAAATCCTGCGCCCTGGAATCGAACGGGCGTTTCGCAAAGACATCGACGCCTTTTACTTCGCCGCCCGCGCAATTGAACTGTTGTCGCCCGCATCCCGTAGATTGCGCCCGATGGATGTTATCACCCATTTCGAAGGTGTGGTGATGGGCGAACTGGACCTGCGATTGGAAAGTTCCGCCGCTTCCGAATTCGCCGCCAATACTGAAAATGACGCCGGTTTCCAAGTGCCACACATTCGTTGGCATTTGTCTGGCAAACGGGTCATGACGCTGGACTGGGCCGAAGGGACTAATGCGGGCAACAACGACGGCCTGGATCTGGCAGGGCATGATCGCCGCGCCTTGGCCGCGCGCGTATTACAATTGTTCCTGAACCACGCGCTGCGCGATGGATATTTTCATGGTGATATGCATCAGGGCAACCTTAAGGTTGCCGAGAACGGTGATTTAATCGCCTATGATTTTGGGATCATGGGCCGGATCGACGAATACACCCGCCGGGTTTATGCAGAAATTCTGTTTGGGTTTATCCGCAAGGATTATCAACGTGTCGCAGAGGTCCACTTTGAGGCTGGCTATGTGCCTGCCGACCGCGATGTTGATGAATTTGCCCGTGCTCTGCGCGCTGTTGGAGAACCGATTTTCGGTATGGACGCCAGTCGAATTTCCATGGCCCGCTTGCTGAGTTATTTGTTCGAAGTCACGGAACGCTTTGGCATGGAAACCCGCACCGAGCTGATTTTGCTGCAACGCACGATGGTGGTTGTGGAAGGTGTCGCGCGTTCCCTCGACCCCCATATGAATATCTGGCAGGTCGCCCAGCCAGTTGTTGAGGATTACATCAAAGAGAGCATTGGCCCGAAGGCGCTGCTGCGCGACTTGGGAAAGACAGCGATGGTACTGGCTCGGTTCGGCCCGCGGCTTCCGGAACTAGCAGAAGCCGCATTGATCAAACAAAACAATCCGGCACCGCAACCAAAACCAGAAGGATTTGCCCCCAAAGCTGGTTGGATGGTTGTTGGCGCCGGGGTTGCAACGGTTATTTGGGTTTTGGCGCAGTCTTTGGCCTAGGGCGTGCTGGGCGGTTCGCGCAACGCGATGACCTCATCTGAGGCGATGGCGGTGCCGCCTTGCAAGACGATCAAGCTTTGTCCTTTTTCGCTGCGTACTTCGCTCACCCGGCTGTAGACCTCTGCCCTTTGTTCGGAAATCGCAGCACCATTTTGGATCGAAACGATATCAAACTGATAGGTCCCGACAGGTAGCGTGTTGCCTTGACCATCGGTCCCATCCCATAGGACCGGCTCACCATCTAAGGGGATGGCGGCGCGATAGACTTCGACGCCTATCGAACTGCGCACCAATAATTGCGCTGTATCAGTATCCGAAACCATAGGGGGGGCCACGGTTACCGCGGCGCCATTGAAATGGCCAACGCCTTGAACACGTGCTTCTTGACCGACCCAACCTGCGAGTTGGGCAAGACCGGACGCCGCGTTGTTTCCGACAATTTGCGAGAGCAAGTCATTGGTCTGTACCTGTTGTTCCACACCCGAGAATGTTGCCAATTGCACAGCATAGTCGGACGATTCAACAGGGTTGAGCGGGTCTTGGTTTTCCAGCTGCACTGTTAACATTCTCAGGAAAGTTTCAAAGTCCGAGGTTATCGCATTCGCCGAATTGCCAGCCGCGACTGTTGTGGTTGGT
This sequence comes from uncultured Paracoccaceae bacterium, assembly GCA_937922155.1. Lineage (GTDB taxonomy): Bacteria > Pseudomonadota > Alphaproteobacteria > Rhodobacterales > Rhodobacteraceae > Cognatiyoonia. Next base: position 3,248 of record CAKZVL010000059.1, read on the forward strand.
GTACTTATGCCGGTTGAGTTGGTGATTTCCATGTCCGTGCCTTTTACAATCTAATGTCCAAACCTGATCGTGGCCCATGATCCACATTTGGCCCAATGGGACCGACTTTTTCATCCTGTTCGTCCGAAGCTTCGACCGTTCCATCAATCGACGATGGTATAGGTTCGCTCGCGTCCGGCGACGTATGTTGTCCTTCGTTGCTGAAGGCGAGGTTGATTGTGTCAAACCCCAAATTTGCCAAATCGTCCTGAAGGATCACGGCATGGCGCCGCATCAGATCACCGGTTTCGACCCGTTCAGCTACGACCGCGATTGTCACGACCCCTTCGACAGCCTGAATGGTCATGCGCACGCGACCCAGTTCCTCTGGGGAAAGCTTAATCTCTGTCGTGCCGGGTGTATTTTGGGCGATGGCATAGGCGACCTGCTGGCTGACATGGCGTGCCATTTGGGGGGTTGTATCTGCCCGTGTCGGAACACTTGCAGTTTCAGTGCGAGAGATTGAAGAAATCTCAACACTGTCCTCTGTCAGTCCGGGCTGGGCAAAAGTTTCACCAACGTGGACAACCGTCAGCTTTTGAAAATCGACAGCTTGTGCCGAAGGACCAATAGGGCTTTGTTTTGAGACGTAGGTCAGTTCAGCGATAGAACGCGGTTTGGGCGCGTCTTGTGATTGGTCCACACCTTTCGGTTCTGCAAATTCACGGTCTAGTTTTGTTGACTTTTGTCTTTGGTCTAGTGGGGCTTGCGAAATTCGTGCATCGGATAGAACCGTCGTTTGCCCCTCACCAACAGTCTTTTTCGTCTCTAGAGATGTGGCGTTTCCGAATGAAGTATTTCTTTGTGCCTCGACTAGAGGTCTGGCAGCAAGCATTCCGATTTCTTGACCCTTTGTTCCTAAAGGCGCCGCGTCTATCGTCTGAGGTGCAGTCGGTGCGATGCGCGCTGTCACGTTTGCATCAGTAGTTGCTGGCGTTTGTACCGACTTTGATACGTCATGTGGATTGGCTTCAGCCGTCCCAGCGTGGTGCCCTACAATGTGCAAGGCCGTGTCAGGCTCTACCGGCGCTTCCGGCTTGGTGAGGGTTACGTTCGAGTGAGTATCTTCGCTTGAGAGGTGTGCATCATTTTCCAAAACGAGTGCGCCGATATCAGCGTTCGTAGGTGAAATGTCTTGTTGCAGCTGCAATTGGTCAAATGTTTCGCCCATCTGAACGACATTGGCCGAGTGTTCGTCTGTCAAGACTTCGGCAAAAGTCACATTCGTTTTTTGACCTGGCACGTTTTGTGCTGGCGCCGGTTCACCGTGGTTGGTTTTTTCAACCGACATAATGGCAGCCACCGGGGCATTCGATTCCAACATTCGTGCAATCCTTGTATTTGGCCAGAGCACCTATCCCACATGAAAGCTAACCGAATGTTTACTGGGATCGATCAAGTTAAGGGCAGAATGATGAGAGGATTCGATGTGAACACCATTCCAATTCTACCGTTTCAAAAGCAAACATCGGTGGTGCCAGCCGGGGTCTTGGACGATGCGAAAATGCGCGATGCTGCCAATAAGTTGGAGGCAACCTTTCTGTCGGAGATGTTGAAAGCCGCTGGATTTGACAAATATGCGCAAGGGTTCGGATCCGGGATTGGGCAGGATCAATTCGTATCATTTTTAAGGGACGCACAGGCCGAACACATGGTCGAAGGTGGCGGTATTGGGCTGGCTGAATCGTTGTTCAATGCTATGCGAATGGTCGCATATGAATAGCCGAATAAAACATGATCTTCACGCATTGCTGGATGCGGAAAGGAAAGCACTGATATCCGCTGATTTTGATGCGTTGGCCGGTCTGGAAGATCAGCTGTTGCGCCTGGACGCATTGATAAAAGGTGGGCAGATAGATGCCAGCGTGCTGCAAAGCGTCGTATCAAAAGCGAGAGCCAACAATCGCCTGTTGCAGGCAGCTATGAAGGGTATTCAGTCCGCCCAAAAGAGGTTGAAAGACATGTCAGACGTCCGCGACGGGCTGTCACTCTATACACAGAAAGGCGAACGCCTGCATGTGAAAGCCAACGCAAAAACGCTGGAAAAAAAAGCATAAACTCTTGTTGCCTCAAATTGTGCGCAAATACCCGTCCGCTGTTAAGGCTCCGTTCAGCACAGTTTGTCACCTTGCCCTCAAGACCAGAAGGTGAACCGCAAAGCGCGGTCGCAACGTCAGAATGACGCCAATCCTCACGACGAACGCTCGTGGGTTTCTCAAACATGGTGCAAAGCACCTTATGAAGGAAAAAGCATGTCTAGCATTCTGACCAACAATAGCGCGATGGTTGCGCTGCAAACCCTGAAGTCAATTAATAGCAATCTGGCCGATACTCAGTCGATGATTTCTACGGGTAAGTCTGTAGCATCCGCCAAGGACAACTCAGCGGTTTGGGCGATTTCCAAGACCATGGAATCTGATGTCAAAGGCTTTAAGGCTATTTCGGATAGCCTCGCCTTGGGTGAATCTACTGTTGCCGTCGCGAGAGATGCGTCTGAAACGGTGACCGATCTGTTGACACAGATGAAAGAAAAGATTGTTGGCGCTCAAGAATCCAACGTTGACCGTGACAAACTGCAGACGGATATCAACGCGCTTAAGGATCAGATCAAATCCGTTGTCGGCGCGGCACAGTTTAACGGCCTTAACCTTGTGCAAGGTACAGATGATGTTAAAGTTCTATCCTCATTAGATCGATCCAATGATGGTACTGTTAGCGCATCTGACATCGCGGTGTCGCGCTATGACCTCAGCTCAACTAAGGGTCAGTTGGGGACAGGTGTTGGCATTCAGGATCTATCTGCGAACATCACGTCGACATCAACGACGCTAGACAACACTGCAATCAGAGATGACGGTGCCGCGGTACCTACCGACGCTGACATCACAATTGGTGGCGATGCAAGTACATCCGACTTTTCCTTCGATATCAATGGCACTGTCGTAAGCTTTGCCGTTGGTGAGCTGTCCGCAACAGCTGGAACGGCAGCGACACAGGTCGCTGATGCGATCAATGCTGCACAGATTGATGGCGTGTCTGTTGTCGCAAACGGCGCCATTCTTGAGTTTTCATCAACATCGGCTTTTGATGAGATCAGCGTAGACGGGACAGTTACCAGCGGCACCGGTTCATTGACCGCTGATGTATCCTTAGCAGAACGTGCGGAAAGCTTTACGTTCTCGAACGTGGATGTGAACAAGGGCGATGGATACCAGATGGCTATCGCTGGCCAAACCTTCACTTATGTTGCCAGTGAAGGTGACACGATGGAAGACGTAGCCAAAGGGTTGAAGCTGTCTGTAGACGGTGGCGAAATTGACGGAATCACAACCGAAGTTTCACAGAACGCTAACAGCGAGTGGGTTCTGAAAATCGACAATGATGACGCTGCCACCCGCACTGTCACAATTACAGCCAACGATGACGTCAATGAGAACGCGGTGGTTTCTGGTGGCCTGCAAGGGTTGGATTTGATCAACGTCACAACTGACGAAGGCGCTGACGCAGCCCTTGAGAACATCGAAACGCTGATTGACTCTTCGATCGATGCCGCCGCTGGCTTTGGTTCAGCACAGGGTCGAATTGAAACCCAGAATGAGTTCATCGGTAAACTGACGGATTCCTTGAAGTCCGGCATCGGTTCATTGGTTGATGCTGACATGGAAGAAGCATCAGCGCGCTTGCAGGCGCTTCAGGTGCAGCAGCAGCTGGGTGTTCAGTCCCTGTCGATTGCAAATCAGGCACCACAGTCAATCCTGTCACTGTTCCGTTAATAGCATGATGTTGGGGCCAAGGTATTGGCCCCAACATCGCCACCAATTTCTGAACATCTCACGCTGTCCTAAAATGTGCGGCAATACTCTGGTCCAGGAAGGACAAACAAGTGAACGCAACTCTTCGCGCACGTAGTGCTTATGGCACAACCCAAATGGCGACACGCACCCCGCGCTCTTTGGAATCCCAATTGCTCGGATCTGTGACTGTGGACCTTCGAAAAGCAGCACAAGACATGCACAACTTTCCCAGGCTCGCGTCAGCTGTTCATCGCAATCGCCAGATGTGGACAACCTTTGCAACTGATGTCGCTGATAAAGACAACGCCCTGCCCGAAAACTTGCGTGCGCAACTTTTCTATCTTGCAGAGTTTACTGAAGTTCACAGTCGCAAGGTTCTTAAGGGTGAGGCAGGCATCGACCCTATCGTTGATATCAACATGGCAATCTTACGGGGACTTAATGCGACGGAAAAATTGAGATGAGCGGTCTCGTCCTCAAGCTCACCCCAAAAGAGCGGGTTTTGGTCAACGGGGCAGTCATTGAGAATGGTGATCGTCGCAGCAAGCTGTCAATTTTGACGCCTAACGCAAACATTTTGCGACTTCGTGACGCGATCCGACCAGAAGACGCCAAAACACCGGTGAAGCGCACATGCTATGTCGCGCAACTAGTCCTGTCAGGTGACGCTGAGGAAGAACAAGCCGCAAAACAACTGACCCTTGGCATCGAACAATTGAGCCAAGTCTTGATGGACGAAGATAGCCGACGTCACCTGAACCAAGCGACACAAAGCGTGATCAATAGGGACTTTTACAGAGCGCTGAAATCGCTGCGCGCCTTGATCCCTCGGGAAGATCGGCTTTTGTTAGAGGGGCGATCATGAGCTTTCAACCCATTCTTCCGATCACAGGCTTTGCGGGCTGGCGGTTCTTAGAACGCACCATAGACAACCAAAAGGCTGCATTTAACGAAAGTGCGCCAATCAGTTCTGCTGCAGAAAATTTTCGTGAAAAGATCGGACAAATCACATCAGCAGAAGACCTTGTAAACGATCGTCGCCTGTTGGACGTTGCCCTTGGCGCGTTTGGCCTATCGGACGATATCAACAACAAGTTCTTTATCCAGAAAGTCCTAGAAGATGGCACCTTGGAGGATGACGCCCTTGGCAATCGTTTGTCTGATAAACGCTATCTGGAGCTGTCCAAGGCCTTTGGATTTGGTGATTTTGACACGCCCAACACGATTCTTTCCACCTTTGCTGATGATATCATCCAACGCTATGAAGATAAGTCGTTTGAAGTTGCGGTTGGCAATGTGGATAGCGATCTGCGCCTTGCCCTTAACCTATCAACTGGCTTGGACGACATCATTGACGCTACGGACAATGAAAATGCCCAATGGTTTTCCGTGATGGGAAACGCACCAATGCGGCGCGTATTCGAAGTCGCTCTCGGTCTTCCATCCAGCATTGGCGCGATTGATCTTGATCAACAACTTAAAGCGTTCAAAGATGGCGCGGAACGTCAGTTCGGTACGGACAAAGTCGCCGACTTGAACACACCTAAGAAAGAAGAAGAGATTATTCGTCTATTCCTGTTGCGGGCTCAAGTTCAATCCAGCACTGCAATCAGCAGCGGATCCATCGCCGTGTCATTATTGAGCCAAATTGCATAGTGTCATGGCAGGGTTTGTTTGAGTGCTGCAAAATGAGCTTGGGCCGTTCGCCCGTCCGTTAACGCCAAGAATTTTTCCAATGGTTCATGACAATTGATCGCCTTGTCCAATTCGGGATCTGAACCTGCTTCGTAAAGGCCAGATTTGATCATCATTTCCGCCCCATCATAAAGCGCGATTAACCGACGGGCTTGATTGATCAACTGGTTTTCGACCGCGTCTGCAGCGGCCGGCAAAGCCCGCGACACCGAACGCAAGACGTCAATCGCGGGAAAGCGCCCGCCTTCGGCGATAGTACGATCAAGAATGATGTGTCCGTCCAAAATCCCCCTCATCATGTCCGCAACGGGTTCTTCCATGTCGGACCCCGCAACCAATACTGTGTAGATCGCCGTAATGTCTCCGATTTCGTCCGTTCCGGGCCCGGCCCGTTCACATAGGGCAGCGACCGCGCCTTGGGTTGATGGTGGAAATCCGCGCAAGTTGGCGTTTTCGCCAGCGGCAACGGCAACTTCGCGATGGGATTCGCAAAATCGTGTGACCGAGTCGCACAACAATAGGACCTGCAATCCTGCATCGCGAAAATGTTCGGCCACGGATGTTGCCGACCAAACGCAACGGCGACGCACACTCGGCGCGCGGTCAGAGGTTGCCGCGACAACAATCGTTCGCGCCATGCCTTCAGCGCCGAGATGGGTTTGGGTAAAATCACGCACCTCGCGTCCACGTTCGCCGACAAGCGCGATGACAATCACATCCGCTTCGATCCCTTGGGCGAGCTTTGCGAGTAGGGTCGATTTCCCAACGCCTGATCCAGCGAACAGACCGACGCGCTGGCCTCGGACAATCGGCAAAAGGGTATTTAGCGTGGCAATTCCCGTTTCCATCCGCGAACCCATTGGACGACGACTGTTTGCCGCGAGGACCTTGCCATAGGTCGAGGCACTTTTTCGTCCAGGCCAGAGCGGTCGGCCATCCAATGGAAGGCCGTCGGGATCGACCACGCGCCCGATCCATCCTGCATGGGGGGCAAAAACCGGACGCGCAATGCGCCGAACGATAGTCCCAATCGATACGCCATCTGAAACCCCCTCGACGAGCACATCGACTTGATCCGTGTGTAGGCGAATGATCTCTCCGAGTAGCGGGCCAGTCGATCCCAAGAGATGCACGCGGTCACCAAGACCAGTATCAGGCGGTAGCCCTGCAACGTGAATCTGATTACCCAAGACACCGGTTACGCGACCGACGGGATAGGCCGTTTCAAGGCCAGCAATGGCCGCTGTCATTTGTTCTAGAATCAATTTGATCTTCTTCTGTTATGAAATCGCGTCAAACAACATCTTCTTAACGACTCTCCCTTAAGCCTTCCCTTACTCAACGAGGGAGAAGCCCCGATGTTCCAACGACTCGCCGTTTTTGAAACGGCCGCCCAGATGGCGAAACATGCCGGTGCCAGGCAGGCAGTGACCGCGCGCAATATCGCAAACGCCGATACGCCGGGTTATCAGGCGACCCATATGCCCAGATTTCAAGAAGTCGCGCAAACTGCAATTAGCAGCAAAATGCACGCGACCAGAGCGGGACATCTGTCCGCAAACCCGGCACCAACATCAGTCGCGATGCAAGCAGCCATGACCGAGTCTTCCCCCAACCGGAATCGCGTTTCACTTGAGGATGAGATGATGAAAGCTGTCGAAATTTCGCGCGAGCACAACCGTGCGCTGGCCGTTTATCGACACGCAATGACGGTCCTCCGGACTTCGATTGGACGGTGATACATGACGGATTTTAGTGACGCGTTAAACGTGGCGACCAGCGGCATGAAAGCGCAAGCTTCCCGGCTACGCTTTGTCTCGGAAAACATCGCAAACACCGACACCCCCGGATATCGGCGCAAAACAGTCGCTTTCGAGGACGTGATGAAGAATGGCGCTGTGCAGACCGGCCCTGTTTCATTGGATCAAACCGCATTGGAACAAGTTTATGACCCAAGCAATCCATTGGCCGACGCGACAGGCCACTATGACGGGTCCAACGTGAACTTGCTAATCGAAGTCGCCGACGCCCGCGAAGCACAGCGCAGTTATGAAGCCAACCTAAAAATGTTTGAACAAGTGCGGGAAATGTCGACCGCTTTGATGGATCTATTGAGGAGATAACAGATGGATATTCGCAGCACACTTGTCGCCCAAAACTACGCCGCCAATAAAACAGTCACAGCCCCAATTGGCGATGACAACGGTGCGGTAGCGACCGCCAAAGACTTTATGGCAACGATGCAGGCCGGGGAAGCCGCCGCATTTTCATCAATGGCCGGGAATGGTGATCCCCATACACTCGTCCAGGCACTCGCCCAGACGGAACTGGCGGTCCAAACGGCCGTCACCGTGCGTGACAAAGTTGTTGAGGCGTATCAGGAAATTTTGCGGATGCCTGTTTAATGGATGAAGCAATTTTCTATGACACACTGCGTGAGGGACTTTGGGTCGCTTTTCTTGTCTCGCTCCCCATCCTTTTAGTCGCGCTTTTTGCAGGTCTCACCGTCGGTTTGTTTCAAGCCTTGACCTCGATCCAAGAAATGACGCTGACGTTCGTGCCGAAACTGGGGGCCATTATCCTCGTCTTTTGGGCAACGATGGATTTCATGACCCAAACACTGGTCAGCTTCTTTCGGGGGACGCTTATCCCTCTAGTCGCAGGAGGCTAAACATGGAAAATGCAACCTATGCCACACTGACCCGCCAAACCGGCCTCATGCGTGAACTTCAAGTCATCGCCAATAACATTGCCAATGCATCCACCACAGGATTCAAGGCCGAAGGGGTCTCCTTTTCCGAACATATCAGCCGGCTTGGTCCGAACGATCCTTCGCTTTCCATGGCCTTAGCACGCGTGCGCAATACTGATTTCGCACAAGGTTCACTGGCCAAAACCGGCGGCTCTTTCGATCTTGCAATTGAAGGTGATGGATTTTTTCTGGTGCAAAGCCCAGATGGTGAACGATTAACCCGTGCGGGATCATTTACCCCGAATGCAAATGGCGATCTGGTCACGATGGATGGATACCCAGTGTTGGACACAGGCGGCGCACCGGTCTTTGTACCTCAGGGCCTTGGCCCAATCGGGATCGCAGCCGATGGCACCATAAGTGCGCAGGGCCGGCCCATTGGGCAGATTGGCATTGTCGTCCCGGCTGACCCGAACAGCCTAACACGCGAAGGCAGCCAGCTATTTGCCGCATCCGACGGGTTTGAACCGGCGCAAGACGCAAAGGTTCTGCAAGGATTCATCGAAAACGCGAATGTGAACCCCATCGAACAAATCAGCCGCATGATCCAAGTGCAACGTGCCTATGAAATGGGGCAATCCTTCCTTGAAAAAGAAGATGAACGCATCCGCGGCATGATCCGCGCAATGAGCAAATAACAGGAGAGCCATTTTGAGAGCTTTAGAAATCGCGGCGGCAGGCATGTCTGCGCAACAAACGCGGGTTGAGGTGATATCAAACAATCTCGCCAACATGAGCACGACGGGATATAACTCACGCAGGGCAGAATTTGCAGACCTGCATTATCAGCAACTTGCGCGGCCCGGCTCTATCAACGCATCAGACGGCACCCAATTGCCAACAGGCGTGCAACTTGGGCTTGGCGTCCGACCCTCCTCTGTCAGTGTTATGTTGGAACAAGGATCGCTGGCGCAAACCGGCGGAGACTTGGATATGGCGATTGAAGGGAAAGGGTATTTTGAAGTTACCTTACCCAATGGGCAATCCGCTTACACACGTGATGGAGGGTTGAAGCGTACGGGCGATGGATTGATCGTGACGTCTGATGGCTACACGGTTGCGCCAGACATCACAATCCCAAGGGATGCGCGCAGCATTTCCATCAATACAGACGGTGAGGTTTACGCCTACTTCAACGATCAGCTAGAGGCGCAACAACTCGGACAATTCACGCTTGCCAGTTTTACCAATCCAAAGGGTTTGGAAGCCATTGGTTCGAACCTTTTTCTAGAAACCCCTGCCTCTGGCCCGTCCGTCGTTTCAACGCCTGGCCAAAACGGAGTTGGACTGGTGCGCCAAGGGTATCTGGAAGACAGCAGTGTTGATCCTGTCAAAGAGGTGACGGATCTTATCCAAGCCCAGCGCGGTTATGAATTAAACTCAAAGGTGATCAGTGCGGCTGATCAAATGTTGGGCGCGACGGTTCAGATCAGATGATCCGATATGTCACCTGCATGATCTGGGCTGCTAGCATGGTAAGTGCAGAAACGATTGTGGCTACGCGCACGATCCCAGCGCATACAGTTTTGACGTTTAACGATTTGACCCTGAGCAATGTTATCAATGAAATGGGGACCGATAATCCCTTGGACCTTGTAGGAAAAGAAAGCCGCTCGGCCCTTTTTGCCGGGCGTCCCATTCGGTTGAGCGATGTCAGCTCGCCTGCGATTATCGAACGCAATGATCTGGTGCCGCTGGTGTTTAAAATGGGTGCTCTTTCGATCCGGACTGAAGGGCGGGCATTGGAACGAGGTGGTGTCGGCGACGTAATCTTAGTGATGAACCTCTCGTCTCGCTCCACAGTGACTGCAAAACTAGGCTCCGACGGGGCCGCGTATGTTGGCCCTTGAATGAAATACTGGATTTTCCTAACCAGCGTCGTGCTGACGGCCTGTACCAACAGTAGTGAACTTGGGAAGGTGCCCGAATTCACGCCGGTAGAGGCGACAGCAGAACGCAGCGCGATGGTCACTTATGGTTTGCCCAACCGAATTGAAACACCCGTCATATTGCCCGCAGATGGTGCATCACTCTGGACAGGGGCGCGGGGTTCTTTGCTTGGAGAAAGGCGCGCGATGGAACGCGGCGACATCTTGACGGTTGTCATTGAAATTGATGACCGAGCGGAAATTTCAAACTCGTCTGATCGCTCACGCAGTGCCTCACAGCAACTTGGTCTTCCGCAGCTTTTCGGTCTCACCCAGCGCATCGACAATCGTTTGCCCGAAGGCGCATCCCTTGCCAACGCAGTGTCGGTAGACTCTCAAAGCGACTCCAGTGGCGATGGATCGGTCAGCCGCAACGAACGCCTAACACTGCGCGTCGCCGCGACGATCGACGACGTTCTACCAAATGGTGTTTTGTCCATCGTGGGCCAACAAGAAGTTCGTGTTAACTTTGAACTGCGCGAACTTTTGGTATCCGGTTTTGTTCGCCCAAACGACATCACCCGCCAAAACGAAATCACCTATGACAAGATCGCCTCAGCACGCATTTCTTACGGTGGTCGAGGTCAGATTTCCGACGTTCAGCAACCACGTATCGGGCAACAGGCCCTTGAGTCCATTTTACCGTTCTAGGATCTGACTGATGAAAAAGCTTTTGCTGCCACTCATTTTATTGCTTATCGGAACCGGTGCAGGCGCAGGTGCTGGTTTTCTATTGAAACCTGAGCCGGTCGAAGAAGCGGCGCTGGACCCCAGCATCCATTGCGACCCACAAGAGCCCACAATGACAGTTGAAGTTGTCGCGAAAGAGGATGGTGAAGGCGGCACCGCAACCAAAGCCTATGCCAAACTGAACAATCAGTTTGTCGTACCCATCGTTTCTGAGGAACGGATGGAGGCAATAATGGCAATGTCCCTATCCGTAGAAGTTTTGGAAGGGGACGAGACGATCATCTTTAGCGCTGAGCCAAAGCTGCGCGATGCATTCTTACAAGTCATGTTTGATCACGCAAATACAGGCGGATTCTCTGGAAATTTCACCACCGGATCCAACATGCGAAATTTGCGGCAGCAATTGAACCGTGCAGCACAATCTATCGTTGGTCCTGTCGCAATTGATGTTCTTATCCTCGATATCGTTCGCCAAGACACTTAGTAGCTGCGTCGCTTGTTCCTTAACAACTCGTCACGCTTAACCCTTTTCGTCATCTGACGGATCGCGTCCTTACGACCGAAGGCAAGTTTGAGTGCCGCAATGGCTGCTGGTTTTTTTGCGGCAAGCTGCGCCAATTCAAAATTTATCTCTGCACGGCGTTGGTCGATCCAAGTCTGCCAGACTACATCTGCTCCAGCTCGACGTGCTGCGTCACTCTCAACAGGGCGATCTTGAACGGACAGTTGACGTGCCTTTTGCAGCTCTTCAAGTTGCGCACGCAGCCGAATTTCAGCCTTGGTAATTCTGGCGAGTTTAGCTTCTTCTGCCTTGTGCACAGCCTCCAAGAGCGGCGAAATCTGTTTCAAATCCTTTGCCGATGTCATCGTTTCATGCGTCTTTTGATATCTTCGGCAAATCGAATTGCTGCTGCGACAGGTTGGTAATGCTCTGGTAAAATCTGATCACCGATAGGCACCGAGGCATAAATCGCACGGGCCGTGGGCGGGTCTGAATGAATAGGGATCGAATTTTCATGTGCGATCTCTCGCATCCTGGCGGCGATTTCATCTAGGCCCTTGGCGACACAAACCGGAGCGTCTCCGGGCAGACGGGACCACTCCAGCGCGATTGCGTAATGCTGCGGGTTCACTACGATAACATCTGCCTTGGGCACATTGCCCAACATTCGGTTTGTCGCGATATCGACACCCTTTTGATGGCGCTGTTGTTTCATCATCGGATCACCTTCCGATTGCTTCAACTCATCCAACATTTCCTTACGAGACATACGGTGTTTTCGAATGTGCTGCGCGCTTTGCCAAAGGTAGTCGACAGCCCCCAAGCAAGTCGCAACGATCAATACAATACCCAGAAGGGTGACTGTCATGCGTCCCAGTTCAACCGTTATCTGAGCTGCCGACATTTGCGATGTCGCCAATATATAATCCATCCGAGACATTAAAAAGACGCCCAGCACTGCACAATAAAGCAAAAGCTTTGAGAAACTTTTCAGAAACTCAAAAATGCCTTGCCGCCCGAATTTGTTCTTGAAGCCGTCGATTGGGGAAATCCGAGATAACTTCGGGGCAACCTTGGTCGGTGCAAAAACGAATGCTCTCTGCGCCGCGATAACCAAGGTCGCTATTGCAGCTGGGGTTACAAACCATGCAGCATTTGTCCTAACAGTTGCCGCAATCATTTGCCCCATCAGCGGCGTTTGACCACCCCCGAATGCGACAACGCCAATCTGATCGGCCTGGGCCAATAGCGTACTGAGGCTTTCAGCAAAAGACATCAATAGCCCGCCACCCAAACTGACGGCACATAGCAAGAAGCCACCGTAAGCCCCGGCCGTTGTCAGATCAGTTGATTTGGCGAATTCGCCTTTAGCCCGCGCATCCTCCAGTTTTTTCTGACTAGGTTCGTACTGCTTATCGTCGTCTTCTTCTGCCACGGGTCAGCGCCCACCCGGCATTGCAACAAAGCTCACAAAGTTCTCGTACCAAACGGCCAGCATGAATGGCGCAGCTGCCATTAGAATGAGCAACCCACCTGCGGTAATCGCAGGTGCGCCCACAAAAGACACCATCAACTGCGGCATCGCACGGTTAATCACACCCAGTGTCACGTTATAAAGGAGCGACGCGATGACAAACGGCGCAGCAAGTGTGAAGCCAAGCGAGAAACAGGCGCTTACTTGCGTCAATCCCATGCGCATTACATCGCCGGCCCCGATCAGACTACCCATTGGAACCATTTGATAAGAGGCCAGAATGTAGGCCGCAAATTGAACATGCAGCCCCATCAACGAGGCCAAGGCCAAACCCGCCACGACAAGTACATGAGCCATCGCAGGTTGAGGATCCACACCCGCGCTACCCCCAAATATCTGAGATAATGAAGTCGATTGCGCGGCGATCGATCCAGCTATTTGGAGAGTAAAGACGAAAAACCGCAGAAGAATACCAAAGAAAAGGCCAACCATCGCTTCCGAAATGGACAGAAACATCAGTGACGGTTCCGCCAGTTTTTGCACATCAACCGTTGGGAAAATCACAAGTGTGAAAGAAATAGCAATGGCAAGTCGGACCCGCAACGGTACGGATTTTTCCCCGAATGCGGGGAGCACAGATACGATAGCACCGACCCTCAGGAATACGATCCAACCGGCCATCACGACATCTGGTGCAAATGGCAAAACGTGAATCAAGTCCTCGATCATGCTGCCACAAGACCAACCAAAGAAGGTCGCGCATCCACACCAATTTCTTCGAATGATAAAACTGGGTTCAAGATTCCCTTGGCCGACATAACTGTTCGTAAAAACCGACGCCGACGCATCGACGTCACGAGTGCTGGGTATGTTCCCGCGATTGCTGCCTCCCCTAATTTTTCTGCTATTCCATCAGCCAGTCTGTTAAAATCATCTGGTGGTAGGGCCACGTCGCTGGAACCTGTGCGCTCACCCCTCACTTCGTAGGTGGTAAAAACGTCCTCCCACTCTGGGGCGAGCTGGATCAGTGGTAAGCTTCCATCATCGCGGCGCACTTCTGCCACCAATTGAAACCCCAACCGTTGCCGCACATGCTCTGTAATACCTTCCATTGTCGGATGGCCTTGGCGCGCTTCGGCTGTGGCTTCCAGAATGAGCGGAAGGTTGCGGACTGAAACCCGCTCTTCCAATAGCAACCGCATGACCGCTAACAAGATATCGATCGGCACCTTGTCTGGCATCAATTCATCCAGCAATTTGCGGTTCGCTTCGGCGCGGAATTCGTCCGACAGATTGGTCATCTCATCCAAACGTCGGCGCAACGCCTTATGAGTCAACAACCGGGAAAAGTTTCGCTTCACTACTTCAAGCAGATGGGTTGCCAATACCTCTGCCGGCTGAACAATGGTCAACCCTTGCAATGTCGCGGTTTCTTGATCAGCACTACTAATCCATCGCGCCGGCGCACCATAGACAGGTTCATCCACGCGATCACCTTCAAGATCGCCAGACCCGTCGTCCGAAAGGAGCGCCAATAGCTTCTGCGCTTGCAAGACATCGCGCGCTTGTTCCACGCCTTGAATTTTGATCACATAAGTGCCCGCGGGCAGCGCCGCGTTGTCGGTGAGGCGGACTTCGGGCAGGACAACCCCGAATTCTGTGGCAACGTGATTGCGCATATTGTTGATCCGCGCATCCAGGCCAGTACCCGCATCAAGGACCATATCAACAAGGTCAGGCGCAAACTCTAGATGGATGTCTTCAAGATCAAGCGTATCACCAAGCGTTTCGCGCTTGGGCTCATCTGTTGTTTCAACGTGGGTCGACACCACGGTTTCTGCTAGTCGCGACGCGCGGCGCGTCAATTGCCAAGCTGAGCCACACAAAATGAATGATCCAACCATAAAGGGCGCAAATGGCAGCCCCGGAACAAGGGCAAAAAGCCCCATCAAACCACCAACTGTTGCCATGGCTGCCGGATACCGCCCAAGCTGATCAAGTAGGGCGATGTCCATCGCACCCGTCGCTCCGCCGCGCGCCAACAAAAGCGCAGATGCGATAGATATGACAACGGCCGGAATTTGCGACACAAGCCCATCACCAACAGTCAAAATCGTATAAGTTTCGAACGCTTGTGCCAATGGCATGTCATGCATGCTTATCCCGATCACAAGTCCCATTATCAGGTTCAATGCCGTGATGAGCAGGCCAGCGATTGCATCCCCCTTAACGAATTTTGACGCCCCATCGAGGGACCCAAAAAAAGTGGTTTCAGCCTGTTCCTGTTCCCGCCGGGCCTTGGCCTCTTCATGGGTAATCGCACCAGCGGCGACATCGCTGTCAATAGCAAGTTGTTTGCCCGGCATCGCATCAAGGGCAAACCGCGCACCAACTTCAGCCATACGTGTCGCACCTTTGTTGATCACAACAAAATTGACGATCAGTAAAACACAAAACACGACAAGCCCAAGAATGACATTCCCGCTCATCACGAACATGGCAAAGCCTTCGATGACATCCCCGGCAGCATTAGTTCCTGTGTGACCTTCGCCAATGATCAGCTTAGTTGAGGACACGTTAAGGGATAACCGCAAGACCAAGGATGCCAAAAGAACGGTGGGAAAAGCAGAAAAGTCCAGCGGTCGTTCAAGAAAAAGGGTGACCGTGAACATCAAAATCGCTAGCGCAAAAGAAGCGGCCAGTCCGACGTCCAAGACCCAAGGAGGCATTGGCAGAATCATCATGATGATCACAGCCATCAAGGCGAGAGCCAACAGAATTGTCGGTTGGAAAATAGTTCTGATCATTGGAGCCTAGTACACTTTCTGCGTCATGATTGGCTGATGCTTTAGGGCGCTTGAAATCGCCCGAGCAATGTTTCGATGGTTGCGCGTAAGTCGGAGGAATCTGCGATTAAGGCCTCGCTTGCCTCCAATGGTGTCGGCGTTCCAAGCGGGTTAGCCGGTTGCGTTGAGACGCGCTCTGCCGTTTCGCGAAAAAGCTCATCATCCGCATTGGTCAATTGATCCCAGTTCCCGGACCGCCAAGCATCTTCATTCGACAGATCGACCCCACCATTCCCGGATCCGATCCGATTTCGTAACGCGTCGGCCCGATCGGTCTGAATGCCTGACAAATGGGCGAGGGCCAGTTCCGGTCGGTTTTGCTGGATTGCAATTTCAGCCCGGAGATAGCGCCGCTCAGCCATGGTTTCCCCGACGGTTTGGTTTTGTACCAAAGGTTCGGCGAGGTCAGCAAAGCCAAGATTTAATGAACGCGATGCAGCCTCATTTTCGATTTCAGGAATTTGCCCTTGAAATCCACCTTTTATCACAAAATTCAGGAATTCCGCATTGCTTGCCGACCCGGTAATGCCTTGGTGTATTTGCGCCGAAAGCGCGGTGGTATCGTCAACTTCCATTAAGTTTCGGGTTTCGTCCAAGACCGCAAGCGCTTCAAAGTGTTCACCCCGATGGTGGCGGACGCGTGCTTCCATCAAACCTAGACGTGTCCGCATATCTGAATCCGTATTTTCAAATCGATACGTTTGCAGTGTGTTGATATCTTCGTCCGTAACGACACCGTCACTTTGAAGTCTTAGGTCTAGTAGTTGTAAAAACGCCGCGGCTGTTGTGCGTCCGTCATTTTGGGGCAACGATTCCAATGTTGTCAGCGCTTCAGCCTCACGCCCCGTAGCGAGCAGCAGCTGTGATTTTTCTACCAAAGCGGCCGACGTGACGCCATCTGTCTCAACTGCAACATCCAGAATGATCAACGCTGTCTCCTCGTCCCCAAATTGGCGCAGTTTTTGCGCGACCCTTGGGGCAAGATGCTTTTGCAAATGCTGCGGCAAACTCCAAAACGTTTTCACGATGCTATCGGTTTTTATTACAACGGGAAGCGGTCCATCTGAATGCGCAAGCAAGGCCCAGAAATTAACCGGTTCTGGACAGCTCATCTTTGCAACGAAATCTTGATCCGTCACTTCATCCTGATCCAAAATTAGCGCGATATTCGTGAGCATCTGACGTTCAAACGATTGGACGTCATCTATACGAAGCGTTGCAACCGCCTCTCGCCCGAAACCGAAATACAGGTAAAGCCGTGCTAAATCTTCGATGGCATTGGGGTTAGGTCGATCAAACTCTCCGGTTAGACCGCTGCGTAGTCCTGCAACTTGGGAAGCAAAGGATGCGTCAGTGCCCCAAGTTGCAATATCCAACTGTCCTTGTGTCGCGCATTGATTTCCACTCGACCCAGACGACAGTGCGACAGCATTTTCGCCCAAACCCTCATCCAAACTCGTGCGGGCTGTCACGCCGGGGCCGCGCAGTCTTGCGACGTCGACAAGCAGCTGATCAACTTCCGATAATTCATCTGGATATTGCCCTGTTTCTACATCGTCAGATGGATCAAGCAGACCTTGACCGAGTGCCCTTTGCAGGCTGGCAGAGACCGCCGTTTCCAATTGCCGCAATCGTTCGGCCTGCACTGCCCGCGACTGAATCGCGCTTTCCTCAAGTTCTGGTTCAATTGATCTGTCAGGGACGAACAACGGCAACGTCATATCTGGAACAGGCTGAGGATCAGACGTCTGTTCAAATTGAATAGCATCAAAATCGACAGAAGCGATGAGCGCCTGCTCAAATGGCGATGTCATATCCGGTTCGCCATCTGACACATCAATGA
The DNA here is from genome assembly GCA_937922155.1 of uncultured Paracoccaceae bacterium. Classification (GTDB taxonomy): domain Bacteria; phylum Pseudomonadota; class Alphaproteobacteria; order Rhodobacterales; family Rhodobacteraceae; genus Cognatiyoonia. Next base: position 20,811 of record CAKZVL010000059.1, read on the forward strand.
CAAGCCAACGCGTTTCGGTGAGATAGGCAGACGCACGGCATTGGCAGTTCAAATCGAAATTCACCTGTCCGCCATCCGCAGCGACTTGAATGTTCCCAATACGGGTCTTGGGAATCGCACTGAAGAAATCAGAGGTTTCATAATCAACGGAACCAGAAAGCCTAAGACCGTAACCCGTGTCTGTCCGCCCAAGTGTCCAGTCCATTCCTGCGGGCACCTGAAGCACGACGCGCGTATACGAACCATGTTCACCTGCGCGCACGACAACTGACTGGGCGGCCAATGCAGTCCCGAACAACCAAAAAACCGCCAAACCAAAAAGAAATCTCATGCTGCATCCTGTTTCACAGTTTTCAAGGCTTCTTCGAGTTCCGGAAAACTTGGCCTCAGATGCGAAGGCGTATTTTGACGTCCCACTTCAATGCAGATGTTGGGCGCATGTCGATGCAGGTTCGCCACCAAAATTTCTCGAATCAATTTGTCAAAATTGGCATCTTCTTCGACAACGGTTTGGACCCGCGCAGAAAAGGGTCCGAAGAAGCCGTAAGCTAAGAAGACGCCCAAGAATGTCCCAACGAGGGCGCCACCGATGAGTTTGCCCAAAACCTCCGGCGGTTGATCGATCGAACCCATGGTTTTGATAACGCCAAGCACCGCCGCGACAATCCCAAGCGCGGGCAATCCATCTGCGATCGCCTGCAACGCATGTGGTGAATGCATGCGGTGATGAAGCGTTGCTTCGATCCGTTTTTCCAGAACTTCTTCGACCTGATGGGGATCATCATAGTTCATGGTGGCTGACCGCAGCGTGTCACAAATCAAAGCGACCGCTTCTTTGTCGGCTGTTATTTTGGGGTACTTTCCAAAAATTACCGACTCACTGGGCCCTTCGATATGTTCCTCAAGCGCGACTGGGTTTGCGCGTGCAATGCGGATCAGCTCAAACATAAGGCACATCAAATCGCTGTAGTCCTGGCGTTTCCATTTTGGGCCTTTGAACACTTTCCCCATGTCTGACAACGTATGCTTAATTCCAGCAACATCGTTTGAGATGACAAATGCACCCAAGGCCGCGCCACCGATCATGATCATTTCGAAGGGGAGCGCCTTGAGGATGATCCCCATTTTGCCGCCAGCCAATAAGTAACCGCCAAAGACCATCACAAAGACGATGACAATTCCGACGAGACCTACCATTAAGAACCACTCCAACAAGAACGTTTGACCGCGCAAGGCATCGCACAAAGGCGTTTAGGAAGTGTTCCTTTCAATCGGTTGGGACATTGGCATTGCGACCGGCAAGAACGATGCTGATGGACAATGCCGTTTGCGGCGTAAGTTGAGACATGATCAACGCTGCAGCTTCGGTACGCATCATTCCCAGAAAGCCCGCCGAAAACACGGGTGACATTTCCTCAAACAATGCAGCCGCCTCTTTTGGTTTCATATTTTCGTACATCGCTGTTAGACGATCTAAATCGGTCGATGCCGCTGTATCAGCTAAGGCAATCGTATCTCTCAACGCCTGCTCAGCGGTTTGAAGCGCGAACAATTGTTCTGTGAGTTCCGCCTCTGCGACGGAGAGGGCCTGTATACGATCTGCAAGCGCCGCTTCACGCGCTAGAACTTTGCTTTCGCGATCTTGCAGCATTTTCAATAGTCCATCGACATCCTCTGGTTGATCACCTTGGGCAGTGTCCATCGATGGTCCTTGGGGGGCCTCAGAATGGCTTTCGGCGAACGCTTCGCCAGTTCCCGCCCCAATCCGCAGGGTGGCGGACGCCACGAGGAGTGATGCAATGATATATAGGGTCCCCTTGCGGCGATGCGTTACTTTCCCTGTCATGTGCCCGCCTTTTGCTTGGATTTAGATCGCACAAGGAACGGGTTGATCTCTTCGGATTGTTCGTCTGGCAGGTCGTGCAGCGAGGCCACCAACAACTCCAGCCTTTGCGCAGCACCTTCCGCACGCAGGCTGACAGTAGACAATTTTTGCACAGACCCATCAGCAGTACGTTGCGCCGCAGCAAGTGATTTGTTGAGATCATCAACCTGCGCGGAAAGGATTGCAACAGCGCCGCCGACCCCCTTTTCAAGATCGGTAAATCGGCGCAGCCGCGATGACAAAACAAAGCAATAGAGCCCAGCGCCCAAAGCCCCTGCAACCAAAAGTACGTCTGCAATTAACACCATTTCCGCCCCCTAGTTTAAAACAAATTCCATGATGAGAATATCCCTGATCCGTCCCTCTCCGGCAACGGTCTGCACCCGACGCAACATCTGACTTCGTAGCCGGCTCAGGATCGTGGGGTCAGCCAGTTCTTCGAGTGTGACAGCCCTGAGATAACCGTTAAGTACATCGATTATTCGCGGGCTGATGGCAGTTACTTCTTCTTCGAAACCTGCGTTAACTTCTAGTTCGACCCGAAAGCGCAAAACGTTGTAATCGCCATTTCGCGGAAGCGAGACGAGAATGGGCTCAAGCGGGATGAATGAGATCGGCGGAAGTGACTCAGCTTCGACGGCGCCTTCATCTGCGGCGGACTCTTCTTCACTGTCAGATGAACCGCCAATTGCTCCTCTACTGACAACGAAATAACTACCGACGCCCCCTACGATTGCGAGTACTAGTCCCAAGATAAGTGGTAACTTACTGCCTTTCTTCGGGATTTTGTCTTCAGCTGGGTCGACCTCTACCGTCATTCGCGAACTCTCAAAATTGATTAGTCTTCAAATAAACCCAAAGCTCCTAACCGATTATTAAGTCCAATCGCGTCATATGTTCTTTGTCAGGCAGAAGCCCTTTATGAGTTGGAGAACCCGTTGGAAGGTATTGGAAGCGCATGGTCAAATTTGGAACCTCGACGGCGTGTAACTGTGGTGTTGGCGACATTGGGAATGTTTGCCGCTGTTTTGCTTTTAGGTCGCATCGCATCACAAAAAGATATGGCGCTTCTTTTCGGCGGATTGGAACCGGCAACAGCGGGCGATATCCTTACAGCTCTTGATCAACGTGGTGCCATCTACGAGGTGCGCGGCGGCGCCATTTATGTCGATGCAAGCCAGCGCGACAGTCTGCGCATGTCACTAGCAGGTGAAGGGATACCCGCACCGGGTGCGCAGGGGTATGAATTGTTGGATGGACTAAGCGGGTTCGGCACGACGTCGCAAATGTTTGACGCTGCATATTGGCGCGCGCGTGAGGGGGAACTTGCCCGTACAATATTGGCCAATCCACAGATCACTTCTGCACGGGTCCACATCTCTGCCGCAGCAGGCCGCCCTTTTGCAACACGAACCGCCCCAACTGCGGCCGTGACTGTTACGACCAGCGGCGGCACCTTAAACCAACAACAAATTGCCGCGTTACAATATTTGGTCGGCGCAGCCGTTAGTGGATTGTCCCCTAACGATGTTGCCGTCATTGACGACAAAGGCGGCCTTCTCTCAGACGCTGGCGAAGAGCCAGCAGCAGCCATGGCAGAGGAGCGTGCAGAAATTCTGCGCCAAAGGGCCGAGCGTCTGCTGATCGCACGCGTCGGCGCAGGCAACGCAGTTGTTGAACTTTCGCTTGATACAGTCAGCCAATCAGAGAACATTCTGGAACGCATTGTTGATCCTGAAAGCCGGATCGCGATTAGCACGGATATAACCGAAGCGGCAGAAACGTCGCAAGACAGCCGAGGAGGCGATGTCACTGTAGCTTCCAACCTCCCGGACGGTGATGGTGCCGCTGGTGGCTCAGCCAACAGTGAAACCAGCGAAACGCGCAGCCTGACCAACTATGAAGTATCACAAACCGAACGGCAAATCACCATCAATCCGGGTACAATTCGGCGGATGACGGTCGCGGTGTTGGTCAATGATGTTGCGACTGTGCAGGATGATGGATCAACCGTTTACACCCCTCGTTCCGAAGCTGAACTGGCCTCTTTGCAAGAACTGGTGACCTCAGCCGTCGGGTTCGACTCTTCGCGAGGAGACGCAATTACTCTAAAATCTTTGCAATTTCAGCCCACCCTGATCGACCCAACTCTGGGAACCGTCGCCGCCAACCCAAGCAATCCACTCAATCTAAATCAGCTCATACAAGCAGGCATATTGGGGGCTGTTGCCCTGATCCTTGGGCTATTCGTGGTGCGCCCCATCCTGTCCGGTAGCAAAGCCTCGGCCAGCGGTGTCGTAGCACTTCCCGCCCCCGATGGTGAACTGGGTGACGATCTTTTTGCAAATATGGGCAGCGCATTTGATGCGGACGGTTTACCTGACCTGTCCGGTGGCGACATGATCGGGATGGGTGGTGGCACGAACGATGATGCAGTTGGAAGACTGCGGGAACTTATCGCCGAACGTGAAAGTGAAACTGTCCAAATCCTCCAAGGATGGATCGAAGACGGCAACCAAAGGGAGTCTGCATAAATGACAGGATTGGCCTTCTTAGAAACATTTGATGCACCGGCCCCCTCCCAAACCGAATCGATCCGGGTAGATGAAATGCCTGGTTATGCCGAAGGTTTCAGTGCCGGAGAAGCCGCACAGAAGTTAGGACAGGAAACGCTCCGCGCAGATCTTGTTGAAAAATTGACCGAAATGTCCTTCGGATACGTAGAAGCACAAAAAGCAATATTCGACGCGTTAGAAACATTTTTTGAAACGCTCGCATCAAAAATTCTGCCCGACATCGTCACCGATGTTCAGCACGCGCAGATCGTCAGCGCCCTCAACGCTTGCGCCCAAGCGGATGCCGCTTCTCCGGTAACAATTTTCGTTTCACCAAACCAAGTCGAAGCACTCAGAACTGCGTTACCCGATCCGTTGCCGTTGCCTGTACAGATCACCGCAAGCAACCGCTTAGATGACGGCGAATTTCTGTTGTCCCAAACCAAAGCCGAAACTTCGCTGAACGCAACGGTCATGGTCGAAGCAATCCAAGAAATCTTAGCAAACTACGCAATACCGCACACCCAGGAGCATACACATGGATGACACCCCAACCCGGGACGCCAACAAGTTGCTGAATCAGATACCAATTGAAGTCACAGTATCCGTCGGACGCGCGCGCCCGCTGATCAAGGATCTATTGCAACTGGGGGAGAACGCAGTTCTCCCGCTGGATCGACGCATCAACGACCCGGTGGAGCTCTACATCGGTGAACGTCTTATTGCGCGCGGCGAACTGCAAGAAGCAAATGGCGAAGATGCTGGCCAATTGGCGGTTAAGCTTACGGAAGTCATCAATGATACCCCAGACGGTGATTAAACGAACCGCAGCCTGTTGCGTCGTTCTCTTACTTTTCGCAATTCCCGCACAGGCACAGGTTTTTTCTATCGACCTCACCAGCGATACCTCATTGGCGGCGCGATCAATTCAGCTCATCGCGTTGATAACGATCCTAAGCTTGGTTCCTGCCATAGCCATTATGGTAACCTGTTTCCCGTTTATGGTTACGGTTCTTGCGATTCTACGGCAAGCTATCGGCCTGCAGCAATCCCCACCCAACATGCTCCTTATTTCACTTGCGTTGTTCCTTACCTATTTTGTTATGGAACCCATTTTCGCGCAGGCTTGGGCGGATGGAATGGTGCCCCTCTTGGCAGAGGAAATCACGATTGAAGAGGCCATTGAAAAAGGAATGGATCCGCTTCGCAATTTTATGATCGCACGGATCGAACCAGAAACTTTGTCGCAACTTGTCGCATTGCGTAGTGACATCGCAGTTGCCACCCCTCCAGAAAACATGTCGCTATCCATCATAATTCCATCGTTCATGCTATCTGAAATAGAACGCGCCTTTCAGGTCGGTTTCATCATCTTTCTTCCGTTCCTAATCATTGATCTTGTTGTCGCAGCTGTCCTGATGTCGATGGGGATGATGATGGTGCCCCCGGCCATTGTCTCACTCCCCTTTAAACTGGCATTTTTCGTGGTGGCAGATGGCTGGACCCTGATCGCGGCAAGTTTGGTCAGGGGATATGGCGGAGTGTAACTCCCTCGGGACGCTTCACCTTACGATGAATTCTGCATGTAGGGCACCGCTGGCCTTTATCGCCTTTAGGATATCAATCATGTCGCGGGGTGACACACCCAACGCATTCAATCCTGCGATAACCTCGCTCAACGATGTTCCGCCGCGCACCTCGGCCAACCCAATTCCCGGTTCTTCGGCTATGCCTGCATTGGTGCGCGGAACAACGACTGTTTCGCCGTCGGCAAATGGGTTCGGCTGAACCACGATTGGCATCTCTTCGATACGCAATGTCAGATTGCCTTGGCTGACCGCCACGCGACTGATCCGAACATCCTGCCCCAGAACAATGGTTCCGGAGCTTTGATCAACAACAACGCGCGCGCGTCTTTCAGGCTCGACCGTGATATTTTCAATTCTCCCCATGGCATGCGCCGGGGACGCCATTTGCATTTCTTCAATGTCAATCTCAACAGTGCCAGCATCCAGCATTAACGCAACGGGACGCCCAAATTGCGCGTTGATCGCCGTTTCGATTCTCCCAGCCGTCGTAAAGTCTGGCGTTCGCAACGCTAGACGCAACCGTGTGAGGCTTGAAAATTCAAAATCGATCTCTCGCTCAACGGTAGCGCCACCCGGAATACTGCCAGCCGTTGGAACACCTTGCGTGATGTTGGCGGCATCACCTTCTGCAACCACACCACCCGCGATGATAGTGCCCTGTGCCACTGCATAGATATTTCCATCTGCAGCATTCAACGGAGTCATGACGAGTGTACCGCCCAATAGGCTGCTGGCGTCTCCGATTGCGGACACTGTGATGTCAATCGGACTGCCAGCCCGCGCAAAAGGCGGCAAGCGGGCCGTCACCAACACAGCCGCAACGTTGTTGGGGCGAAATTGTTCGCCGGTTATATTAACACCCAACCGCTCTAGAATGTTTGTCATTATCTCCTCGGTAAAAGGCGAATTTCGAAGCCCATCACCTGTGCCGTTCAATCCAACAACCAGCCCATATCCGACAAGATCATTTGATCTAACACCATCAAATTCAACAAGATCCTTTAGTCGGATTGGCGTCGCTTCAATGGGTGGGGCAATGATCGCCAAAATAAAAAGCGTGACAAGAAAAAAAGGTTTCATCAAATGTAGTTCACAAGGCTCAGGTTCGATAATCGCGCGGTGACGGCGAACTGCATTTCAAGCTGCTGTTGAACCTCTTGCAGCCTAACTGCGGTTTCATATGGATCTGCCGACGTCATACCGTTCCGCATAATCCCCAAAGAGGCCAACTGCGCATCTTGCTCAACCATCTTATCCTCGACAAAAGCTTCTTGACTGCCCATATGCGCACGCAGAACGTTTAAGGATGTTGCAGACCCTAGCAACTGCAGGCCAGACTCCTGGATTAGTTCGGAACGAACATGGTCGGGCAGCTCATCCGCCATAACATTCGCGATTGCGCCTACCGCCGCAGCGCGCAAAACCTCTTTAAGCTCATCACGCTCAGCCGTAGCAACCAGATCAACATTCTGGGTTTGACCAATAGGACGAGTCGCTGCACCCCCAGTTGAGCCTAGATAACCCATCGTCGAAAACCCACCTGCCGGATCGTCAAACCATTGGTCAATCGCGGCCAATACATCAGCGGTCGTTGCGGCCGTACCGAAAGCCAGCGCCATGTTATCCAACATCGCTGTTGACGTCGCCAAGGCCGCCCCGTCCGTTTGAGTTCCGGCAAACAAGCTGCGACCGTTTACGGATCTATTTAGGGTTGTCACCATCTCTTCGAATGTTTCGCGTGTTGCCCTCGCTGCGCCATCGACGAACGGCAGTGAACTGGCATCTGATATCGTCATGGATGTCGCCGCTTGTCGTTCTCGCAACACATCCAGTGATTCCAACGCGCCTTGCATCATGCCAAGCGTATGGCCAATTTCCGTCGCGCTTTGTCGATAGTTACCAAGCAACGCAATTTCACGATCTAGTGACAATAATTGCCCGACGTTGCCACCCAACGCTGTCGCCAAATCTGACTTTTGGCCAGAAGCAAGTTCTTGCGACAATTCCTGCAATCGATCTTTGACCTGCGTTGTCCGACGCAAGGATTGAAAGTGCTGTGAAAGGTCGCCAACAGTTGAAAGGCTCATCTTAAATCTCCATCAATCTTTGCAACATGGAACTGGCGATCTGGATCAATTTTGCGTTGGCGGAATAGGCCTGTTCCACCAACAATAGGCGTTGCAACTCTTGATCAGAGTCGACTCCGTCAGCCAACTCCGCCTCTTTCAACAACGTCCAGCGCGAGGTTTCAAAAGAAAGAGTTTCGTCAGCGCGCACGCGCAATTCTGAAACACCACTCAACACTCCGTTGGCTCGCTCATTTGCAGTGCGTTCTGCAACGCCAGCATCATAGGCATGGCGAGTATCAAGAGACGTCAACCAATTCTGAAGTTGCGTTGAAGAACCAACCGGCCCTTCGACGGGTGCTGCGACACCATCCCTTAACCGCCATAGGTCACCACCCGTCGCCGGATCCACAGCCGTATTCAACCTTATACGTCCGGCCATTCCAACAAGGTTGCTCATATCGAACCGAGCGCCCGCGTCAGTCAACAGCCCCAAATCGGTCGGTGCAAGGGACGGATCCGTTGCCACACTTTCAAAACGTGTGATCAAATCGGCGGCCATTTCATCCAAACCAAATTGAGCAGTCGGCAGCGTTTCATCGCGCAGCTTGAAAGAGGCCTCCAAAGAACCTCCCAACAACTTGCCATAGCCTGTATCAGGCGTCATCACTCGCCCGTTCAATGTAATTCCACCGAGCACGCCATTTTGAAATTCCATGTCGGCTACAACCGTCGGCGTCGCCTCAAACTCAAAGACTGCAGGCGAACCATCCAAAAGGACCGTACCTTGCGTTGTCGTAAGTGCTATCGCGCCATTGGGGCGTTCAAATTCCCTAAGCTGCACAATCCCAGAAATCCGATCGACCGCAATTTGCCGTTGATCCATCAACGCCGCAACATCACCACCTGAATTCATCGTGCGCGCAATGGCATCGTTCAATTGATCCACCTGTTGGAGAGATGTATTAAGTTGCTCAACATCTCTGGCGATATCCGAATCCGCAGTTTGCCTCAGCCCTTGAACCGATCGCGTCGCATCGCCCAGCGCGGTCGTGACATCATCCAATCGACTGACGACAAGCCCCAACCTTTGATCTGATGCCGGATCCGTTGTGGCTGAAACCAAAGCTTGCTCAAACGCAGTGATCCGCGCGACAAAGCTGAACGGATCATCCGCGGTTCCAATCACTGATTCCAGTTGTGACAATGATTGTGATGAACGTGTGCTGCTGCCCAAGGCGGCATCCGCAAGGCGACGTTCCCCCAACAAAGCCGGATCTGAATTTCGAGCGACTCCGTCAATCGAAACGCCGCCAAAGCTACTGCTAGAAAACTGCAACTCTCTGCGCCCGTACCCTTCCGTCAAAGCGTTGGAAAGGTTGGACGAAATAACCTGTGTCATTCGCGACGTCACCGACAACCCAGTGATCGCAGAGTTTAGTGATGCAGAAATACTCATGACTTTTCATTGCCTCCCGACAGCCTTAACGCTTGATATTTGTTGTTTCCTGCAACATTTCATCCACAGTCTGGATGACCTTTGCATTGGATGAATAGGCGCGTTGTGTCTGAATTAGTTCCGTCAATTCACCAGCAACATCCGTTGTTGATTCCTCTCTAGCAAAGGCGACGATGTCACCTGTCGGCCCATCCCCTGCGTCCCAAAGAAAGAAAGTGCCGGAGGAAGGGGTGACACGATACGTTTGCTGATCAAGCGTTTCGAGACCATTCACATTGGGCACGTCAACCAATGGCACTTGATACAAAACGCGGTTGACCCCTGTATCGAAGGATGCTCTCACATAGCCGTTCGCATCGACCTCGATGGACGTCAGGCTGCCCACCGGCGTTCCATTTTTATTGATCGCGACGGGTGCGAAAGCATCTGAAAGCTGCGTAATGCCTGTTGAACTACCATAAACACCGATATTGATCTCAATCGGCCCTCCATCAACCTCAACAGAAAAGCTCCCCGTTACGGGATCATATGGATCCCCTGTTGCGCCATCAGTCACGTTGGAAAGGGTCCCGCCAGCGGTACGACTGTCCGCAAACGATATTGTATATTCACCAACGGTCGCGCCGCCGGACGCGCTATCAGTAATGGTTAGGTCCCACGTGTTTTCTGGCGTTGCCGGAGGGACCCTTGGCTGGAACTCAACCAAAAGGTTGGCAGATTTTCCAAGGTTGTCAAAGTATTCAATCGAAAGGGTTTCAGGGTTTCCCTCTGCACCCGTGTCCGTTGATGTCGCGGGTAAGTTTACCGCAAGGTCCATTTGCGTAGTTGGTTCACCCGCAAACTGATTGGTGTTAATTTGTACCGGTGTCAGCCCGTCAATTGCATCACGCGGATACACCCCAACGGTTCCATCCGCCTCTGCTGGCCAACCCATCAAAACCAATCCTGACGAACTGCGAAGGTAACCACTTTCGTCTGGCCGAAACGATCCAGTTGTCGATAACAACAATGGATTCTCACCGTTGTCCACCGCAATAGATGTTTCGGTGGTGACCGGCAGCATGCCACGACCTCTGACAGCTAGATCCGTCGAATTACCTGTCGACAACAGTGATCCCGATTGATCGATCAAACGTGTCGCCGTTGTGCGAACTCCACCCGCGGAATAGGTCCCTTCAATGTTGTTGATAACTAAGGAATGAAAATCCGTTTCCGCACGCTTATAACCATAGGTCGATGCGTTCGCGATGTTATCAGAAATCGTGGCAAGTCGCGACGCATTCGCCGCCAAACCCGCAACACTTGCATTCAAGGAAGAGGAAATCGTCATGATGAGGCTTTCTCAATTGGAAAATCCCCTCTTCCCTAAAGGCTCACGATTAAAGACCGCCTAACGCCCCAACTATTGATCCGACCTCAGAACAACAAATTCGATCCGGTTATTGCGTAATGCCGTCGGATCGCTCACCGCTGGATTCTTGTCACCCTCACCTGTGATCCTCGCGATCCGCGCCGGATCAAGGCCGCCCGCTTCCAACATCAACCGTGCACGTGCGGACCGACTGGTTGTGATATCCCAAACCGGGTTGGACACCCTCAGCACCGTTTCTGTTTTGACATGGGATTGAATGGCGATGTCATTGCGCACGCCGCTCACAACGCGCGCCAGCATTTCAATGATGATTTCAGTAATCGGTTCCGGTGCGTCCGTGCGACTGTTGAACAAAGGTGCACCCGGAAGATCAAAGACTTCGATCACCAACCCTTCATCGGTCAGTTTGGTGACAATATGGTCCAGCGCATTCTCAATAAGGATACTCTCACCGCCAAATCCCAAAAGAGTTTCTGCAAGGTCTTCAAGCTGTGCAATCTCGCTCGCCTCGGCCTCTGTCCGTGCTCTTACAAAGTTAGATCCAGTGTCATTCCCGGTTCCACCCCGGCCCGAATTGGCCAAACTTTCCGTCGTGAAAATACTATCACCGTTCATCGCGCCATCCCCGCCGCCAGAGGCACGAGTCAGCGAAATCGTTGGCGTAAAATAGTCGGCGATTCCTTTGCGCTGCTGTTCCGTTGTCGCATTGAGCAGCCACATCAGCATAAAGAATGCCATCATCGCCGTGACGAAATCGGCGTAGGCTACTTTCCAGGCACCACCATGGTGGCCACCACCAACGATGACTTTCTTTTTCTTGATGATAATTGGTCGATTCGAATCCGCATCCATGACTTCCACCTTTTCAAACCACCCAAGCACAGACCTATCGGCTAGGACGTGAACACTGGTTTAAAGGGGGGATTTAGTAGTGATTTGGCAAGGATTTTAGAAAAGGGTTTTGTGCGCGTAAATTTCATCCGGCCCACAAAATTCAACCAAGGCATAGCCATTGACGCGCATGATTTCACCGACCTCTGTCGTGCCGTTATTGTTCTCGATCGACCATACACCAATCTGATGGTCCGCAAAAGGAAAGCCGGAAAGTGCGGATAATTCGCCCCCTTCGATATCCAATGAAACGAAATCTGGATGCTCTATACCAGCATCCAAAAGGACGCGTGACATCGTCCGCGTTTCCACTGTGATCATGTCTTCTACATGTCGCTGATCCTCACGAACCCGCGCGAGCAGATTTGCGTCATAGCTGTCCACCAATCCCGACATCTGCGTGAAACCCTGTGTAACGGCCATAAACTGCGCTTTGCCATCTTCGTCCGCAACAGCATAAGGAAGGCAAGGACACTTGCGGACAGCCTCGGCACGGGTCAGTTGCGCAGGCATAGGTTCCAACAATACCCCTGCCCAATCCCTCTCGCGTTCAAAGAACAACGTGTTTGAGCCTGTGATCCCATCATAACCACCAATATCAACAAAGGTTCCGCCAGTCTTTCCTTTGAAAATGCGATCCACCACACGATCCTGACCAGCCTGACTGGCATAGCTGTTAAGGGGATCAAGCATGGATTGAACTTCATGCAATTGGCGAACAATATTCCCTCGACGGCGATCCGTTACGCCTTTCAAACTGGCGGTCAACTCCTTTTGCAACGCAAATAGGTCGTTACGGATGGCGATTAATCGATCTTGGTCAGACATCAGGCTTATCAGTTGTATGATAGGATTTTTCTTCCACGATCTGGCTTCCTGTCACCATGTTAATCTGTTTCTTTATGTCGGCCCGCTGATCGTTTGTCACATAAACAGCGCGCGCCAAGGCAATAAATCCAGGGCCGAAATCAGACCGACTCTCAAACGCCCGAATGTCGTCTTCGATGGTCCAAAGATCGCAGTTGATTTGATAAAGCTGCTCCCAAAGCCGTTTCAAAACGTCATTGGATTCAAGCTGCGCATCGGCAACAGATTGCAACGCCTGAAATTCATGTCGTACGTTCATCAACTTTTCTAAATCGGCGATACGTTCCGATTTAATGCGTAAAATCGTCAGCTTATCGATCAACTCGCCTGGTGAGACGGGAACCAAAATGTCCTTCATGCGGTCGCTTTCTGAATACAACTTAGAGCTGCATTTACTTCTTCCATAACACCGCCCCAATGCAAAGGGGCGGTTTGTCGAAACAACTTTGCTGTCGGATACCATTCGGTCGTTGAGCCACTGTGCCTCCATACCCAAAACGGATCCCAATGTAGGATGACCCACGTCGGCACCTGCAGAGAGGCCGCAACATGCGCTGTCGCCGTGTCCGAAGTTATGACCAAGTCCATTTCCTGCATAAGCGCTGCACAATCAGCAAAATCCCGGTCAGCGCTTGCCGCGTCAATGATCACCGCATCCGCACTATCTTCGTAGTATTCTTTCAGACGCGGCCCCTTGTAGAGCGAGAAAAACTGCACATTTGGTTGCTCAGTCAGCGGAAGAAACTCTTGATGGGTAAAGGATCGAAACGCATTGCCCTTGTATGTCGTCGAACCCGTCCAAACCACACCAACGCGCAACTTGTCCCGAAACGGGGCGACGATTTGGCGGGCACGATCTTGTGAATCCTTTGGCACATTCAATCGCGTCGGAGCGGGTATACCCCCCTCCCCAGAAATGTAAGGTGCGGCAAGGTCCATCATGTTGACCCAATAATCTGTTACCGCCCCATCATAATCAGTCGGAACAACCTCATCCGCACCAGGCAAGCCTTCAAAAAGCCGGAACATCGGCTTTTCAGCCATGACACGCACATGCGCACCGAGCTTCTTTAGAACCGGGACAAACCGCATAAATAAAACCGCATCACCGAAACCCTGTTCGGGCAAAACTGTAATGCTCTTGTTTTTTAGATCCTCACCTTGCCACTGCGGATACGTTAAGTTGCGCGGTTTAAGCTCGCCTGCTCTCCACCTTGCTTTGTACGCTGCAAAGCCCGACAGATAATCGCCCTGTGCCAAATAGGCAAAAGCAAGCTGTATCTCCAACTCCGCGTCATCGGGATGATCTTTACGCGCTTTTTCCAAATGCGCGACAGCAGCAGCATAGTCACCATGCCCGCGCAAACAACGACCAACCATTGCCAATTGGTTCAAGTCCGCAGGGTTTGATTTCAAAATGCCCCGACGAATGGCCAAAGATTCATCGTATCCACCAATGTCGGATAGGGTATTGGCCAAATTATTCAGAAACCCAATGTCATCTGGCGCGATTTCCACAGCACGGCGATGCGATTGCAACGCGCGTTCATGCAAACCCAACTGACGCTGCAACGACCCAAGATTGGACCAAACGCCAGCATCACTTGGCACATGCGCCAAGTAACGGGCATATCCCCGCGCGGCCTTACTTTGGTCCCCATCTTGATGCGCCTGGATTGCGACCTGACGTAGACCCTCAAGCGTCAGTTTCACTTTCCCTTTGTCCTTTTGATCGGCTTGACCAGCGTTTCAGGGCGACGCTCTTCTGCCGCCTCAAAAAGGGAGAACGTCTGATTAACGTAATTCACCGCGCCGCTGATCAAATCCATGTAATCGGTCAACTCAGGCGTGACCTCTGTTTCGCTGACAACAACGCTACGATCCTGCGGAGTCGTTTCAAATCCAACATAAAAAAGCGGATCACCTCGATTGATTTTCAATGGGCTTTCAATGTCGTGCCATTCAAAGGCCCACATCAATGGACGTGGCCAAACATTGATCGGATAGCGACCCCCAAAGATCGTTCCAGGAAAGGGCGTCTTTTGAAAATGCATGAAAGGCGCAACTTGGCTTATGTAAACAGGCTCATCCGAGATAAAGACATAAGGCAGCTTCAGCTGCAGTGTCGGAACCCCCTCGTGGCGCCATTCGTGTTCTGCTGTCAGATGTAAAGCGTCTGCCAACTTGTTCGCGCGGATCCCGCTTTTGTCACCATTTAGATTGCGCAGCACAGGCTTACCATTTTTGTCCCGAGCAAACCCAATGTTCAAATCAAAGGGGCAACGAATAACAAAATACCGGCTTTCCAGATTGATCACAGCAGGACAGCGCGACGCCGATTTGGCGTGGTTCTTGTTCATATCCACCGAACGTACCCGTTCAGGCGGCATGTAAATGATCCCGCCCTTTTGCTGATTCAAAAACCACCCAACCTGAACGGGTCCACTTTTTGCCGTGGCATCAGCGGTGTTTTCAAAGTGCACTGACAATTGCATATCTTCTCCTCCGGCGATCCGCTGCTATCGTGCAGTTCTTGATCACCAACGTCCTCAACCTTTAGATTATCCCCTAATTCGGGCTTTTTTTGGTCGTTTTAAGGTAACAAAATCATACTTTGCTAGGAAAAGCACCGCACCTTGTGTCACATCGGTCCTTTGCTTGGCCGTTTTTGCCAGGTCAGCGATGCGAATGGGTGACGTTACCAACCTCGCAATGCGCAAAAGATCCATATCTGGCAAGATTCGACGCTGATATAGGTTCC
>CAKZVL010000060.1 GCA_937922155.1 uncultured Paracoccaceae bacterium
CGGTCAGACACGCGCAAATCAGGATCAACCGCGCGCGCGGCCTTGGTACGTTCGGCCATACGATCAACATGGGCGTTCCAGATCGCTTCTGATGCTTCATCGCCTGCACCAATCGCTTGTGCATCGGCCACGGCGGCAATCGGGCGCCCCGGCATCGCGGCATCGACACGTTCAACGGCCTCGTGCCGTGTGGGCCAACGGAACTGACGGATCCCCCAGACCAAGGCTGCCAAAAGCGCCAAAGCAGCGACAACGACAAACCCCCAAAATACTTCGAGCGAGGCCCGTTCGTGCCAGCCAAACAAAAATGGTGCAACGGCGACAAAGGCCACAGCCCAGAGCGGCCAAAAGGCCCCTGTCACACGCTCTGCCAACAGGCCCAGTCGCGTCAGCGCGATGGGACGTTTCAGGTGCGGCAGTGTGTTTGGCGATTGGGTCAGAAGCCCTCTCCACTGTTTAGATGTGGCCGTGAATGGCTACATCCATGATGGTAACGTATCGCGCGCAATCATTTCGTCAAAGGTTGGACGTGCGCGAATAACCGCAAATTGATCTTCGTGGACCAAAACTTCGGGAATGAGGGGTCTGGAATTATATTCTGACGCCATAACCGCGCCATATGCCCCGGCAGAGCGGAACGCGACAAGGTCGCCTGCCTGAACTTTGGGCAAATCGCGCCCCTTGGCAAAGGTGTCGCCTGATTCGCACACCGGGCCGACAATGTCATAGGTCGCCTTATCCGTGCCGGGTTCAGCCTCAACCACGGGGACGATGTCATGGTGGGCATCGTACATCGCCGGGCGGATCAAATCGTTCATAGCGGCGTCAATGATCAAGAATTGGCGATCTTCGCCGTCTTTGACATAAATAACCTCACTCACCATCAGACCAGCGTTGCCGGAAATCATGCGCCCCGGCTCAATCTCAATCTCGCAACCCAGATGGCCAACGGTCCGTTTGATCAATGCGCCATAGTCTGACGGCAAAGGCGGCGCTTGGTTAGACGTCGAATACGGAATGCCAAGCCCACCGCCAAGGTCAAGGCGATCAATGGTGTGCCCGTCGGCGCGGAGTTGTTCGGTCAGTTCCGCGACCTTTTGATAGGCCAGTTCAAACGGGGTGAGGTCGGTCAGCTGGCTGCCGATATGCACATCAATCCCGATGATTTTGAGGCCCGGCAAGGCAGCGGCCATTGCATACACCTCGCGGGCACGACTGATGGGGATGCCGAATTTGTTTTCAGACTTGCCAGTTGCAATCTTGGCATGGGTTTTGGCGTCCACGTCCGGGTTCACACGGATCGTGATCGGCGCCTCAACACCCAGTTCTGTGGCGACGCGCGAAAGAACCTGCATTTCCGGTTCGCTTTCGACGTTGAACTGGCGGATGCCGCCTGTCAGCGCCATGCGCATTTCGTCAGCCGTCTTGCCGACGCCGGAAAACACGATGCGATCACCGGGCACGCCTGCGGCCTTGACCCGCGCGTACTCACCGCCTGACACAACATCCATGCCTGCGCCTGCCTCTGCCAATACTTTGATCACTGCTTGGTTCGACAACGATTTCATCGCGAAACAGACCAAATGCGGCAGTCCATCCAGCGCGTCATCAAACAGTTGAAAATGGCGGACGAGTGTCGCCGTTGAATACACATAAAACGGCGTGCCGACGGTCGCTGCAATCTCTGCGATTGCGACGTCTTCGGCCTGCAATTGTCCGTCTTTGTAAAGAAAATGGTCCATGGTTTATCCAACTAAAGCGCGTTGCGACTTCCTAGCAGATTCCAAGGAAAGCCCAAGTGCAATCCATCGCGCAAATCCGCACACCGTTCCTGTTTTGCAAACAAACTTGCCGTTTGGCCGTGCATTTGCGGTGGAAAAGGCTAAGACACCTGTAACAACAAATACGTTTTCAAGCAGAAAAGAGACCAATGACCCAAGAGCAACGTCGATCTTTATTTTGGCTCGCCTCATTTCCGAAATCGGGCAACACATGGTTGCGGGTTTTCCTTGCCAATTATCTGTTGGGCGGAGAGGAGCCGCTATCCATTAATGCGGTTGGAAAGCTTGGCCTCGCTGATGCGGATGTTCGACATTACGAAACCGAAAATGGCGGCCCGTTTGACGTCAGTGATCCAGCCAAAACGGTGGCCCTGCGTACCGCCTTTTTGAAACAGGCGAACGCTGGGGGACCAAAGGTTGGGCTGGTCAAAACACATTGCTTTAACAGCACCATCAATGGTGCGGCGCTAATCCCTGCGCAGTCGACCAGAGGGGCAATCTATGTTGTGCGCCATCCCGGCGATGTCGCGATTTCATTTGCAAGCCACTATGGGCTTGGCTTGGATGATGCGATTGATCGCATGGGTCAACCGCGCGCCGTGATTGGCGGGGCTGGGCGCACCGCGTTGCAGTTTACATCCGATTGGTCGTCCCACGCCCAAAGCTGGAGCAGCGCAAAGAATTTGAACGCCCTTGTCATCCGCTACGAAGATATGCTGTCAGAGCCAGAACAAGTTTTCCGGGCCGTCCTGCGTCACATTGGTGTTTCCGCGGACCCTGAAAAGCTTTCCCGTGCGATCCGCAACTCAAGCTTTGAAACGCTGAGTGGTCAGGAAAAGGCGGAGGGTTTTATTGAAAATACGCCTCATCAGCCGCGGTTTTTCCGGTCCGGCACTTCGGGTGGTTGGAAAGATGTGATGAATGACGCGCAGATCGCCAAGCTGGGTGCGACCCATAAGTCCATGATGCGAAAGTTCGACTATCTTCAGGGGATCGTCCCTTAGTCGATCGGTCGGGTTCGCAAAAACAGGTAGAGCGGCAACCCACAACTGACCCCGATGCAGAACGTGGCAGGGATTGCGATCAGGGCGATCCAATTGCGCCGCACTGCGACCTCTGCCAGGATCCAGACCGTCAGCGTGATCGCCGCGATTGTCAGATCCCAGACCAAGCCATGTGTCGATGCATTCACATACCATGCATCAATCAATCCACCCAGCCCGGTCCCTTCGTTCGTCATGAAGGTCACGAAATAATACATCGGATGGATCGCGCCCCAAATGGCGAGCGCGAGGAAAATCAGGCGCAGCGGCGACCGCGTCACAGATTAAGGCCGATGTTAAACGGTCCATTGCTTGCACCCACGGATGCAGAGGGCGACACGCCGTTTGGTCCAATGCTAACCCCGAGGTTGGCGCGTGGTTTCAGCGGATCGCCCGCGGCACCACAAGAGACAAGCACCAGCAATGCAAAACCGGATAATGCGAATTTCATGTCAAACGACCTTTCCAAATTTCAACTTGTGCACGCACATTGACCGGGGATGTCCCACCAAAGCTTGTGCGGGATGCGACCGAGTTGGCGACACCCAAGACATCAAAGACACCCTTGGTGATACCCTCATGGACTGCCTTCATGTCCTCAAGGGACAAATCCGGCAAATCGCACCCTTGACTTTCGGCCAGTGCGACCAGGGTTCCAGTCACGTGATGCGCCTCTCTGAAAGGTAGGGCGAGTTCGCGGACAAGCCAATCGGCCAAATCTGTTGCGGTTGAAAATCCGCTGGCGGCAGCCTTTTCCAGTTCGGCGACATTGGCGGTCATATCCGCAACCATGCCCGTCATCGCGGCCAGCGCGAGGGCGAAATTATCGGCGGCGTCAAAGACCTGTTCTTTGTCTTCTTGCATGTCTTTGGAATAGGTCAGCGGCAGGCCCTTCATCACCGTCATCAGCGCAACATTGGCCCCAAAAATGCGGCCAATTTTGGCGCGCAGAAGTTCGGCGGCGTCCGGGTTGCGCTTTTGCGGCATGATCGACGACCCGGTCGACCAACGGTCTGACATTTTGACAAAGCGGAATTGCGCAGAGGACCAAATCACCAGTTCTTCGGCCAGCCGGGACAGGTGCATCGCGCAGATCGACGCACTGGACAGGAATTCCAACGCGAAATCCCGATCACTGACCGCATCAAGGCTGTTGGCCATGGGGCCGTCAAAGCCCAGCGCCTCTGCCGTCATGTGTCGATCAATGGGAAAGGACGTGCCGGCCAAGGCGGCGGCCCCCAAAGGCGAATAATTCATCCGCGCCCGCGCATCGGCAAAGCGGGAACGATCCCGCGCAAACATTTCCACGTAAGCCAGCATGTGATGGCCCCAAGTGACGGGCTGGGCCGTTTGCAAATGCGTGAAACCGGGCATGACCCAATCTGCGCCCGCCTCTGCCTGACCGACCAAAGCCTGCATCAAGCCGCCAAGCGCCTCATCCACCGCATCGCATTGGCCACGCACCCAAAGGCGGAAGTCAACGGCGACCTGATCGTTGCGGCTGCGCGCGGTATGAAGCCGCCCAGCAGGTTCGCCGATCAAATCGGTTAACCGCGCCTCAACGTTCATGTGAATATCTTCCAGTGCGGTACTGAAAGGAAACGTTCCCGCTTCAATCTCTGACAAGACCGTGAGGAGGCCTTCACGGATCGCTTTCGCATCAGTATCTGTGATGATGCCTTTGGCGGCCAACATGGCGGCGTGGGCACGCGACCCTTCGATGTCTTGTGGCGCAAGACGTTGGTCAAACCCGATTGAGGCATTTATCGCCTCCATGATCGCGTCTGGTCCAGCGGCGAAACGCCCGCCCCACATCGAATTTGCGGATTTGGTCATGAAAGGACACCCATTGCGGTTTTTGATATCTGCCCTGCTTTACCTAAGCCTTGTGACGGGTGCAAACGCCGACGTCTCTGAACTTGAGGCGTTGCGCGACGGTGACATGCGTAAATTGCAATTCCACGCAGATCCGATCGCGGGGAGCGACAAACCCTTCCTGAGCGAAAGCGGCGAAGAAATGACCCT
>CAKZVL010000061.1 GCA_937922155.1 uncultured Paracoccaceae bacterium
AAAGATGATTGTGCTGGTGCTGGATAACGGTGGGTTCGCTGTCATCAACAAGTTGCAGAACAACACGGGCAACGAAAGCTTTAACAACCTGATCGCCGATACACCTACGGTGCCAGACCCTTTTGCCGTCGATTATGAGGCACACGCAAAATCCATGGGTGCGCTGGCCGAAACGGTGGAAAGCCCGGCAGACCTTGCCGACGCTTTTGCCCGCGCCAAAGCGGCAGACCGGACATACGTGATCTGCATGAAGGTCGATCCCTATGAGGGTTGGACAACCGAAGGCCACACGTGGTGGGAGGTCGGGACGCCGCATGTATCTGACAGCGCCAAAGTGGCAGCCGCGCATAGGGACGTTGAATCCAGCCGCGCGCGCCAGCGAAAGGGTGTCTAATGTCCAGTTATGACGCCCTGATTGACGGCATTAAGGCCAATAATTTTGTGATTATTGGCCGCGCGGGTATGGATTTTTTCACCGCCGCCGGTGAGGCCACAGAAGATGCGCCCGAAATGCGCACAGGTCTGGGGGGCAGTTCTGCCAATATCGGTGCCGGTATTTGCAAGCTGGGCGGGAAAGCTGCCCTTGTCACCCGTGTGTCTGACGACAGCATTGGGCGCTATTGTGTGGGTCAGCTGAAACATTACGGCGTTGATGCAACCCATGTGACTCCGATTGGCGGTGAATATCGCAATTCACTAGCTGTCTACGAAAGCCGACTAGAAGGCCATCAGTCTGTTATTTATCGAAACGGTGCAGCCGATTTCCAAATGGACAAGGCGGACGTCGCTGCCGTTGAGTATTCCGCCTATGGCGCCTTGATCACGGCAGGCACTGTGTTTGCCGCTGAACCCTCGCGCAGCGCGACGTTCCATGCGTTTGATCTGGCGAAACAGGCGGGCATCCCGATCATTTTTGATGTCGATTATAGACCCTATTCCTGGCCAAATGCGCAGGTGGCCGAAGAGGTACTGAGCCGCGCCGCCGCTGAATGCGACATGATCGTAGGCAACGACGAAGAGTTTGGGTTCATGGCTGGCGATATCACCAAAGGCCTCGCCAAAGCCAAAGCGCTCAGCGAAACAACCACGGCGCTTGTCATCTATAAGATGGGTGAAAAGGGCGCGATCACCTTTGCCAATGGAAAAGAGATCAGGACGGGCATCTACCCGGTGCAGGCACTAAAACCCACAGGCGCGGGTGATAGTTTCATGGCCGGTCTTGTGACATCGCTTGCCGATGGGCACGACCTTAAGACGTCGATCTTGCGCGGGTCTGCTTGCGCCTCTGTCACGGTGTCCCGCCCCGGCTGTGCGCCTGCGATGGCCGACACTGCCACCCTAGAGACATTTCTGGCCGATCATCCCGGCCCAACGCACGTATAAAGGACCAACTCATGCATATCCCACCCTTCGACAATCAGAATAAGCCCATCGTTGATGTGGATGATGCAACCGTTCCGTTGAACTATTTCAACATCGTCAAACTGAAAAAGGGGGACGCCTTTACCTATGAGGTGCCGCGTTATGAAACCTGCGTCGTGCCTGCAACGGGGACGATTGATGTGAACGTTGAAGGGTTCAAAGTGGATGCCCTTGGCCAGCGCGTCGAAGATGTGTGGGACGGCGAACCCGAAGGTGTCTATGTGCCAACGGCGGCCAAGGTGGAAATGGTCTGCACATCGGACGCCGCAGAGGTGTTTGTGGCCGGTGCGCTGTATGAAAAGGTGCTGGACGCTTTTGCCGTGCGCAGTGATGAGCTAGACAAAGTGCAATACGGATCTGATGAAACCAAGACCCATCGCAAGATCAAACACATCCTTGGCACAAAATATCATGACAAGGTTGGCCGTTTATTAGTGTCTGAATTGTTCACAGTGGGTGAGGGCGGCTGGTCTGGTTTTCCAAGCCACAAGCACGACACCGATCGCCTGCCGATCGAAACGCGCCACGATGAAACCTACAATTTCCGCTTTAAGCCCAACTATGGCTCTGGCGTTCAGATGTTGCAGCGCGAAGACGGCAAAGCGGGCGATGCTTATCACCTTGTGGATGGGTCGACGATTTGTCTCGACAGCGGCTATCACCCTTGCGCGGTCTTGCCGGGGTATCAGATGTATTACTTCACCATCCTTGGTGGGTTGAGCCAGCGGTCGCTCGTGCAATACTTCCAACCCTCTCATGCTGCCCAGTTAGAGACTATTCCGGGCATCAAAGACATGATTGCAAAATTCAAATAGCGTGATCTGCTGGGCGGGCTTGATCTTCATCTGGCCAAATAAACTCCCGCCGGAGGATCCTCACACTTCAAACGAGAAAGACGCCAAATGCCTCTTGTGACGCTGAAAGACGTGCTTCAACCTGCATTGCAGGGGGGCTATGCCGTGGGTGGATTGGTGACCCTTGGCTGGGAAGACATGCGCGCCTATGTCGCCGCGGCAGAGGCGGAAGGGTGCCCTGTCATCTTGCAAGCTGGGCCCGGATGTCGGGAGCATACGCCCCTGCCGATCTTGGGTAAGATGTTTCGCCATTTGGCCGAGGCTGCCAGTGTGCCTGTTGTGGCCCATTTGGATCATGGGTACACGTTTGAAGAGTGTAAAATTGCGCTCGACAGTGGGTTTTCGTCCTTGATGTTTGATGGATCGCGCAAGCCCTTGGCGCAAAATATCGACGAAACCGCGCGCATCGCCGAAATGGCCTATGCCGCCGGAATTTCTTGCGAGGGTGAGATCGGCTTTGTCGGGTATGACAATGGCGAAGCATCCGCCGGGACCGATCCGGTGGAGGCGCAAAAGTTCGCGGCAGAAACGGGCGTTGACGCTATGGCGATTTCTGTTGGCAATGTGCATTTGCAGGAGAAACAAGATGGCGGATTGGATGAAGACCGCATTACTGCGATCCAAGCGGTTACGGGCGTGCCATTGGTCATCCACGGCGGATCAGGCGTGCCGGCAGAACAACGCCGCCGCCTTGCCCAGACCACCAACATTTGCAAATTCAACATTGGAACCGAACTGCGCATGGCCTTTGGTCAGGCACTGCGCACGGCGGTGAACGCGGACCCTGCGCGGTTTGATCGGGTGTCGATCCTTAAGGAAACCCATGATCCCGTGGTTGCCGCGGCGCGACGGGTTTTGGCGGCCCTAAGCGGCTGAACGGAAAAACGTTAGAAAACTCTGAACCACCCCTTGCAGTTCTGCGCGCTTGGGCTTAGATCACACGAACTTGGCGCGGGATGGAGCAGCCCGGTAGCTCGTCAGGCTCATAACCTGAAGGTCGTAGGTTCAAATCCTACTCCCGCAACCAAGTTCCCAATTGTGAAGCAAGCAACCAGCCTCAGGCTGGTGGTCCGACCGGGACCAGGCTTTCGAACGGCTTGCCTGTTTCGGCTTCATATTCTGCCTCATCCCAAAATCCGATCAGAATGCCAGCTTGCGCTGCATTGCCCAGCCCTGCGACAAATTCCGGCGTTACTGTGATCCGCGTATGATGTTGCGAGGCCCAAGACAGCATCGCGGCTTCAAGCCTTTGGCGCACGGTGATATGTTCGTCGGTATTTGATCTGCCGATGTCCACCAGTTCCTGTGGATCGCTTTCAAGGTCGAACATCACAGGATCGAACCCTTCACAGCGGATGTATTTCCAGCGCCCGTCATAGATCATAGTGGTGCGCGCATTTTCTTGCGTGATGTTGAGCGCTTTGACCATGGAAAAGCTGCAATAGTCGTATTCGGAAATGACGTATTGGCGCGCAAACCCATCGGTGCCGTGCAAGATCGGCGTCAGGTCACGGCCTTCGACGATATGGGGTTTGTCGGGTGCGCCGACCGCCTTCATGAACGTGGGTGCAAGGTCGATCATTTCGACCAATGCGTCAGAAACGCTGCCGCGTGTTTTATCCGCCTCTGCCCGCGGGTCTGCGATGATTAGGGGCACTTTGGCGGCGACGTCGTGATAGAAATCCTTTTCGCCCATCCAGTGATCGCCCAAGTAATCACCGTGGTCGGAACAAAAGGCGATGATCGTGTTTTCGGTCAGTCCTTTTTCGTCCATCCAGGCGAATAGGCGGCCCATATTGTCATCCAACTGCTTTATTAGACCCATATAGGCTGGGATTACATGTTCGCGCACGTGATCGCGTGAAAAGGTCCGAGAGATACGATCGTTCAAGCTCGCCCTCATGAACGGATGGTCCGTTTCCCATTCCGCGTCAGAGCGGATGGGATCGACAATGTGTTCCGGCCCGTACATGTCATGGTAGGGCGCTGGCACGATGTAGGGCCAATGCGGTTTGATATAGGACAGATGGCAAACCCAGGGCGCATCCGCGTCTTTGGCCCCATCCATGAAGTCTATCGCGCGATTGGTCAGATAGGCGGTTTCGGAATGTTCCTCGGGCACGTTGGCCTTGAGCCGTGAGTTTTTCAGCAACCAAGCGGAACAGAGTTTGCCGTTCTCATCGACGCCGGAGTTTGCGAAATCTTCCCAAGGGTTGTCGGATTTGTAACCTTGCGCGACGAGGTAGTCGTCATAGGCCGACCAATTTTGCGCCTTGCTGCTAGGGTGCAACCCATCGTCACGTTCGAAGGCGTCAAAGCCGCATTGAACCTGTCGCTTACCAATCTCACTTTTGGGATCAATGCCAAGCCGTTCCATGCCGGTAAGGTCGGGTGCCATATGGGTTTTCCCGATTAGCACGGCCTGCGCCCCGCCTTCGCGTAGGTGATCGCCCATGGTGGGTTCGCCCACACGCAAGGGAACGCGGTTCCAGGTGGACCCGTGGCTGCGCATGTACCGCCCGGTATAGGCCGACATCCGCGAAGGACCACAGACCGGGGATTGCACATAGGTGTTCGTGAACTGCACGCCGCGTTCTGCCAGCGCATCAATATGGGGCGTGTGCAGGTGAGGGTGGCCATAACAGCTAAGGTAGTCAAAGCGAAGTTGATCGGCCATGATCCAGAGGACATTGGGATGTTTGGTCATGCTTTTGCCCCTTGTTTAGTGTCTATTTGGCATTTTGTAGGTATCTAGGAAAGGTCGCGGATGGCGTCGGTGAACCCAGCCCGCAACCTTTGGACCATATCGTCGATCTGCGGTTTTGTGATGGTCAGTGGCGGTGACATAACGCAGGCATTGTATATTGGGCGCACAAGAAGCCCATGCTTTTGACAGCTTTCATCCACCTTGAGGGCAAAGTCACAGTCACGATCCTCATTCGGGTTGTCTGCGTCCAGCTCAACCTCGATCCCCGCCATGAGGCCTGCGACGCGCAGGTCGGTGACCACTGGGATATCTGCAAGGCTTTGCATGCTGTCCCGGAAATATGGGCTGATGGCGCGCACGTGATCCAGCAGATTGTCCTTTTCAAAGATATCAAGATTGGCCATCGCCGCCGCCGCTGCGACCGGGTGCCCAGAATAGGTGAAACCGTTGGTGAAATAGCGCGCATCATTGCTGGCGTTTTTGATGTCGTCCATCAGGTGATCGGCGATGAATAAGGCGCCCATGGGCACATAGCCAGAGGTCAGCCCCTTGGCCGTTGTGATCATGTCAGGGACGACTCCAAAGACGTCTTCGCTGGCGAAATGATACCCCAACCGCCCAAAGGCTGTGACGACTTCATCGGCGATGAACAGCACGTCGTATTTTTTGCACACCGCGTGGCAGCGTTTGAAATAGCCATCAGGTGGGACAATCACGCCGCCGGATGCCAAGATCGGTTCGGCGACGAAGGCCGCGACCTTGTCCGCGCCGAGTTCTAGGATTTTGTTTTCAAGGTCTGCGACCTTTTCATCGCAAAATGCCTTAATAGACACGTCTTTTGGCCGGCTGTTGGGTTTGGGGCAGGGGATCAGATGGATCGTGTCATCCTTCATATCCATCTGAAGCTTTTCGCGCATTTTGCCAGAGCAGCTAGAGCTAAGGTAGGTGCTGCCGTGATAGCCGTTGATGCGCGCGATGACGTGTTTCTTTTCCGGTCGCCCAAGGCAATTATTGTAAAAGTAGGAAAAGCGCAGCGCGCTATCCACTGCCGTCGATCCACCGGTTGTGAAAAACACGTTGTTCAGATCACCGGGGGCGAGGCTGGCCAACCGCGCAGACAATTGTGTGGTGATCGGCGTCGCCATTGTCCAAGGGGACGCATAGCTAAGCCCGCGCATTTGACGCGTGACGGCTTCGATAATTTCTTCCCGGCCGTGGCCCGCGTTGACGCACCACATCCCGCCCGGCCCGTCGAGCAATTCGTTTCCAGCGCTATCGGTGACGTAGATGCCGTTGCTGTCGTTAAGTTCCGTAAAGTCATCAGGGCCGTTTTGCGTCACGTCTGCCCAAGGGGGCAAGAAATGGCGATCTTGTGTGCTGTCGGATTGGGTCATGTGATGCCTGTTCTGTGGGTGATCTGCCAAAGGGCAAGGCAGAAGCTGCGCGTTCTCTATCTGATCGTCAACTTTTAACTTGCAATAAACCCCCAAAGCGAGGCTGATAAGAACGCGAAACACGTTAGGGGATGCGACGTTGGCAACAGGGCAAAGGTGGATAAGCCGCGACGCGTCGCGCGGGCTGGCGCAGATTAGCCTGCCATTTGCCTATGCGGTGTTGTTGTTGGCCGCTCCGCTCGCGCTTGTCCTCGCGATGAGCTTTTGGACACAGGATTTTCTGTCGATTGATCGCACGTTTTCCATGGCCAATTATATCGAGGCGTGGACCCAGCCGATTTATCAGACGCTGATGGCGCGCTCGCTCAAGATTTCGATTTTGGTGACGTTTTCTGTTGTCCTGCTCGCCTTTCCGGTGGCTTATTTCATCTCTTTCGTGGTGCCGAATGAGCGTAAGGCGCTTTGGATTTTTCTGATCACGATTCCGTTTTGGACCAGCTATTTGGTGCGCATTTTTCTGTGGAAAGTGATTTTGGGCTTTAACGGTGTGGTCAACGGATCGCTTGTCGGGGCGGGGCTGATCGACGAACCGCTGAGTTTTATCCTGTATAACCAAACAGCGATTGTGCTGACGTTAAGCCACGCTTGGGTGCCGTTTGCGGTTTTGCCGATGTTCGTGGCGATGGAACGGATTGACCGATCCTTGCTTGAGGCGGCGCAAGATCTTGGCGACAGCGCGTTTTGGCGGTTCATCCGTGTCACGCTGCCGTTGTCGATGCCCGGTGTGATTGCCGCGACGTTGATCGTGTTCGTCCCGACCATCGGGGATTATGTGACGCCCAAGCTTGTCGGCGGGCCCGATGGATTAATGATCGCCAATATGATCGAGCTGCAATTCAAAAAGGC
>CAKZVL010000062.1 GCA_937922155.1 uncultured Paracoccaceae bacterium
TGCAACTGGCAAAGGCGACGGTGGCGGGTGCTGGGGCGCTGGCTGAGGCTGCGGAGGACGACCCCGCACAATTGCGTATCAACGTGACCTCACCGGGGGGGACGACGCAGGCCGCGCTTGCGGTTTTGATGAGCGAAAACAATGGCTTTCCGGCTTTGCTGCCCCGCGCGGTTCAGGCGGCGGCTGAAAAATCAAGGGAGTTGGCCCGTGGTTGAAATTTCTTATGAGGATTTCCAGAACGTCGATATCCGTGTCGGCACTGTTTTGCGCGCCGAAATGTTTCCTGAGGCCCGCACGCCTGCGATCAAAATGTGGATTGATTTTGGCGATGAAATAGGGGAGCGGAAGACTTCTGCCCAAGTAACCGCCAATTATGCGCCCGAGGATTTGGTGGGCAAACAAGTCATGGCTGTTGTGAACTTTCCCGCCCGTCAGATTGGTCCCTTTATGTCGGAAGTTTTGGTGCTGGGCGCGATGGATGACAACGGCGGCGTTGTGCTGATTGGCCCGGATTACAAGCTGCCAAATGGGGGGCGGATGCATTGACCAAACTGCTGCTAACGACCCGATTTCCGGACAAAGTGATAGAGGCCGCAAAAGCCCGCTTTGACGTGACGCTACGCGATGAAGACAGCCGCATGAACGAGGCTGAGGCGGCGGAGGCTTTGGCGACCTATGATGCGATTATGTTGACGATTGGCGATGCGTTCAGCGCAAAAGCCTTTGCTGCCGCTCCGCCACGGGCGAAAATGTTGGCCAATTTTGGGGTTGGCTATAACCACATTGATACTGATGCCGCCAAGGCCGCTGGGTGCCTTGTGTCCAACACGCCGGACGTTGTGACAGATGCCACTGCGGACATTGCCATGACGCTGATCTTGGCAACCTGCCGTCGCGCGGGCGAGGGGGAGCGGTTGGTCCGCTCTGGCACATGGGACGGCTGGAACCCGACGCAGATGTTGGGGATGCAGGTGACGGGCAAGACGCTTGGCATTATTGGAATGGGCCGGATCGGGCAAGCGGTGGCGCGGCGTGGTCACTATGGCTTTGAAATGCCTGTGATTTATTTCAACCGCTCGCAAAAATCGGTCGATATGCCTGCGCGCCAAGTGGACAGCCTAGAGGAGCTTATGGCGTCCGCGGATATCATCGTTGTGACTGTTCCCGGTGGTGGTGCGAATGCGCATTTGATTGATGCCGCCGCGATTGGCGCGATGAAGCCGAGCGGTGTTTTCGTGAATGTCGCGCGCGGCGACGTGGTGGACGAGGCGGCGTTGATTGCCGCCTTGCAAGCGGGTCAGATCGCTGGCGCCGGTTTGGATGTTTATGAAAAGGAACCGATTGTCCCGGACGCGCTGAAAGCGTTGGACAACGTCGTGTTGCTGCCCCATCTGGGCACCGCCGCCTTGGAAGTGCGCGAGGCGATGGGGATGATGGCGCTGGATAATATCATCGCTTGGTCCGAAGGGCAGGCGCTGCCGCAAGTCGTCTAAGACGGGCCATTCTTTTAGGTCACAGGCTCCGTTCGGTGCATTTTGGGCGGTGAAGGTGAGAATCGTACCTTAACGCCTGTTTTTATTGGAAAAGTCGGAGTCACAGCCTGTACACAGCGCGTACACAACCGGTGCACTGTTTTAGGCCGTTTTGCGGGGTTAACGCACCGAGCGGTGGCTGGAGGTGAGAAAGTCCTAAAATGTCGTAAACGGTGGTGTTTCGCGCGACCTGTTTGAGGCCAAATCAACAAGGAAAGCGATCAGCCGATCTGGGTGAGTGGATGTTCAGCCCACATCCCCAACCGCTTCGCGCCAGTGTTTGCGGCAGAGCGAGACATAGGTTTCATTGCCGCCCACCTGCACTTGGTCGCCGCTGGTCACCACGGCACCGCTGTCGTCTTTGCGGATCACCATTGTCGCCTTTTTCCCGCAGTGGCAGATCGTGCGGACCTCTCGCATTTCGTCGCACAAGGCCAAGAGAGCAGCAGAACCAGGGAAGAGTTGCCCAAGGAAATCCACTCGAAGCCCATAACACATGACCGGCACGCCAAGGTCATCGACGGCGCGAACCAGTTGCCAGACTTGCGCGTCTTCCAAAAACTGGGCTTCGTCGATAAAAATGCAGGAACAGGGGCCTTTGTTTAGGCGAACGTTTATTTTGGCAAACAGGTCTTCGCCTTCTTCAAACGTATCCGCCTTTGCGCCTATTCCGATACGGCTGGCAATGCGGGCCTCGCCTGCGCGGTTGTCCAGTCGCGCTGTCAAAAGATAGGTTTGCATGCCCCGTTCGGCATAGTTGTGCGCCGCCTGCAAAAGAACTGTCGATTTGCCGGCGTTCATGGTGGAATAGTTGAAATAGAGTTTGGCCATACCGCGTTTTAGTGAAACGGGGCGACATCGACAACACCACTGGTGCATGATCCGAACGCATCGGTGGTCCTGCGGGCGTTTCGTGCTTTTCCTGAGATTCGTGGGAAAGTGCGCCTAAGGCACACAAGCTAATGGCGTGCCGTTGTAATTTTAATGCCAAAAGAACACAACAATTCGAACCGTGAGCGGAGCTTACACGGCAAAATAGAAGAGTTGACGCAAAGCATGCCATTGACCAACCGCAGCATTAATGGGAAACCATTGTATCAGTTCCCCGGCTGCGGTGTTGTTTTGAATAAGTAAGTATCAGCTGGGGAGGTATTTGGGGAACGCGAAACGAATGTCTAGCTACGGAAGATATCTGAAAAAACACACAGAAGCTCTGGTTAAGGACGTTGGCATTGAAGCTGCCTGCGAGTTGACAGGAAAATCGAAAGCGACGCTTGGGCGCTATTATTCCGATCATGATGAACACAGCGATCGCTATATGCCGGTTGATGCCGTTGCTGCCCTTGAGGCCGCGGCGAGCTATCCGCATGTAACGTCCGCCTTGGCAGAGATGAAGAACATCACTTTGTCCTATTCTGCGGATCGTCCAAATGATGACAAAGGCGGCGTGAACAACGATGTGGTTATGTTGAGCCAACGTTTTGCGATGCTGATGGGCGAATACAACCAATCTATCGAAGACGGCGTTATTTCCGAAAACGAAGCCAAGCGTTTGTTGCGGGAAACACTGGCGCTGCAAAAGGTGCTGATGACGATGAAGATGCACCTAGAAGATGACAGAGAAATCTGACCTGCCCCATTTAGACAGCAGCCAGCTAGACCCGCTTGATTGGGACCTGTTGGCCGACCCCAAAGATCCGCGGCATCCCCCGCGGATTTTGTTGTTATATGGGTCGGTACGAGAGCATTCGTATTCACGCGCCGCCGCCGAGGAAGGCGCGCGGATTTTGCGCACTTTGGGGTGTGAGACAAAGATGTTTGACCCCAGTGGAATGCCCTTGCCCGATGACGCCCCTGAGACGCATCCCAAAGTTGCAGAGTTGCGTGAATTGGTTTTGTGGTGCGAAGGCATGGTGTGGTCTAGCCCTGAACGTCATGGTGCGATGACGGGGATTATGAAAACCCAAATCGACTGGATTCCCTTGGCCCCGATTGGTGGTGTGCGCCCGACACAAGGAAAGACGCTGGCGGTGATGCAGGTCTGTGGTGGATCGCAGTCGTTTAATGCGGTCAATCAGTTACGGATTCTGGGCCGTTGGATGCGGCTGATCACGATCCCTAATCAATCGTCGATCCCCGCCGCATGGAACCGGTTTAAGGATGGCCGGTTGGAGGCGGGATCACATTACGATAGAATTGTCGACGTTATGCAGGAATTAGCGCGATTTACCATCATGACGCGCCATCGTGCCGCCCACCTGACCGACCGCTATTCAGAACGGGTCGAGGACGCCAAGAAGGTGCATGAGCGGGTGAGTAAGCTGTAGCACAAGGAGCATTTGATGTATTGCGTTACGCATCCCGTCACCACCGCTGAAGAAATTCGCGACACCTTGGGTCCGCAAATGGCAAGTCAGGTGAACAAGGTGATTGATCACATTGATGCCCACTGCCGCGTTTGGATGGAACGCGCGCCTTTTATCCTGGTTGCCTCTGTCGATGGGGTAGGGAATATGGATATATCGCCCAAGGGTGATCCTGCGGGGTTCGTGAAAGTGCTGGATGAAAACACATTCGCCATCCCCGAACGCATTGGCAACAATCGTGGTGATACGTTTTACAACCTGATCGAAAACCCGGCGATTGCGGTCATGTTCATCGTGCCGGGCCGCAAAGAGGTGTTGCGCGTGAATGGCGCGGCTGAGATCGCCAAAGATCCTGAACTACTGGATCAGATGCAAGTAAACAATCATCGCCCCGACCTGACAACCGTGGTCCGCGTGAAAGAGGCGTTTTTTCACTGCGGTAAGTCGATTGTGCGATCCGCCCTTTGGCACGCTGACAAATGGCCGTCGCTCGATGGCCTGCCGAGTTATGCTGAGGCGCTAAGGGACCACGGCGATATGCAAATCGCGCTGGAGGATTTAGCTGAGGAATTGGCGGTGAATGCAGTGAAGCGGTTGTATTGAGGGCAGCTCACCCCCGTTCAACCACCACAGACCCAACCGAATACCCCGCCCCAAACGAACAGATGATCCCGATATCACCGGACGCCAGATCGTCGCTGTGTTTGGAAAAGGCGATGATCGATCCGGCAGAGGATGTGTTGGCGTAGTCCTGCAGGATGTTGGGTTGCTCACCCGGTTCTGGGTCACGGCCCAGCACCTTTTTCCCGATGTAGTCGTTCATGGTTTTGTTGGCTTGGTGCAACCAAAGGCGTTTTAGATCGCCCGCCGCAATCCCTTCGTCGGTCATGTGATCGGCGATATGGGAGGAGACCATGGGCAGCACTTCTTTGAACACTTTTCGACCGTTTTGCATGAATTGCATATCCCGGCGGTCTTCCATCTGGTCGCGGGTTTTGCGCAAATATCCGTTGTTGTTGCGGATGTTGTTGGAAAACTGCGTCGCGCAGCGGGTGGAGCGGACTTTGAAATGCGCAGCCTTTGCATCCTCGCCCCGTTGCAGAACCGTCGCGGTGGCCACATCGCCAAAGATGAAATGACAATCGCGGTCGCGCCATTCTAGGTGGGCCGAGCAAATTTCGGGGTTGACCACAATGGCTGTGCGCACCGATCCCGCACGGATCATATCGGCGGCGGATTGGATGCCGAAGGTGGCAGAGGAACACGCGACGTTCATGTCAAAGGCAAAGCCGCCAGCGCCAAGAAGCTGTTGAATTTCCACAGCAATCGCCGGATAGGCGCGTTCGTGGTTGGACGCCGCACAGATCACCAGATCGACGTCAGCCCCCGTCAGGCCCGCCTGCGCTAATGCTTTGCCGCAGGCATCCATCGCCATTTCCGCCATTTGTCCGGGTTCGTCGTCATTGCGCGCGGGCAGGGCGGGAAACATACGCGCGGGGTCCAGCACGCCGTCTTTGTCGAGCACGAACCGGTTTTCGATGCCCGAAGCCGCGAGGATAAAATCGGCAGAGGAATGGGGGACCGCCTTGATCTGTTCCGCCGCGATTGCGCCTGCGTTTTGATCGTTAAACCGATCCGCATAGGCGTTGAAGGCGACCACAAGTTCATCGTTTGAAATCACGTGTTCTGGTGTGAATACACCTGTTCCGGTGATGGCAACGTCAAACATAATGGCCCCCTATTCCGTCCCACTAAAGGTGGGGTTTTGGGGGGCAGATGTCCACAATGATGCTGCGTCATTTTTTGCCGTCAGAGGGTTTTTTGAAGGCCTGCTGTCATCACCCCTGCAAAGCCCTAACCTTAATGTCACCCTCAACCCGTTCTTGCATCGCCATAACGGCGGCCTGCGCGGCGGCGGCGGTTGTATAGTACGGGATTTTGTCGTTCAAGCAGACGGCCCGCATGGAACGGCTGTCTTCGACGGCGGCAGCCCCTTCGGTGGTGTTAAAGACCAGATGCACTTCACCATCCTTCATGCGGTCCACCACGGTGCGCCCGCCTTCGTAGACTTTGTTCACGGTTTCTGTCGCGATGTCTGCGTCTGTTAGGAATTTGGCGGTGCCGCGTGTGGCGTATAGCTTGAACCCAATGTCGATCAGCGTTTTGGCGGCCTGTTCCATTTCGGCGGTTTTGTCTGCATCGCGGATCGAGAGGAACACAGTGCCGGTTTCGGGCAGGACAGTGCCCGCGCCCATCTGCGCCTTGAGGAAGGCGCGGGGGAAGGAGCGTGCCCAGCCCATCACTTCGCCAGTGGATCGCATTTCTGGCCCCAAGATCGTATCGACACCGGGGAAGCGGTTGAAAGGCAAGACGGCCTCTTTCACGCTGAACCACGGGGTGTTGGGATCGGCCAAGGTAAAGGGATCACCCAGCGGCATGACATCCATCGGATCCTCTGCCGCCGCATATGGGGGGCGCATTGGGAAGTTTGATAGCGGCTCACCCGCCATGAGGCGCGCGGCGATAGAAGCAATCGCGCTGTCGGTGGCTTTGGCCACGAACGGCACGGTGCGAGAGGCGCGCGGGTTCACCTCGATCAGGAACAATTCCTCGTCCTTGACTGCGAATTGCACGTTCATCAGGCCCACGACCTTTAGTTCAATCGCGAGCGCATGTGTCTGGCGGCGGATTTCGGCGATCATCGCGTCGGATAGGGAATGCGGCGGCAGTGAACAGGCGCTGTCGCCTGAGTGCACACCCGCCTCTTCGATGTGTTGCATGATGCCAGCGACGTGCGTTTCTTTGCCGTCTGACAGACAGTCAACGTCCACTTCGACCGCGCCGGACAGATAGCTGTCGAGCAGCACAGGGCTGTCGCCGGACACGACAACCGCCTCAGCGATATAGCGTTCCAGCTGGGATTGGTCGCGCACGATTTCCATCGCACGCCCCCCCAGAACATAGGACGGACGGATCACCAGCGGAAAGCCGATGTCAGCCGCGATTTCAAGGGCTTGCGCGTCGGTAGAGGCGATGCCGTTTACCGGCTGTTTCAGGCCCAAACGGTTCACGAGGTCTTGGAAACGCTCCCGATCTTCGGCCAGATCAATCGCGTCGGGCGAGGTGCCAAGGATCGGAATGCCTGCCGACTCTAGTGCGTTGGCGAGTTTCAGCGGGGTTTGGCCCCCAAACTGAACGATAACGCCGTGCAATGTGCCGTTTTCCTGTTCAACGCGCATGATTTCCATGACGGATTCAAACGTCAGAGGCTCAAAATACAGACGGTCAGAGGTGTCATAATCTGTTGAAACGGTTTCCGGGTTACAGTTGACCATGATCGTTTCATACCCTTGATCTTTCAGGGCATAGCAGGCGTGGCAGCAGCAATAGTCAAATTCGATGCCTTGCCCGATGCGGTTGGGTCCACCGCCCAGCACGACGACCTTTTTGCGGTCCGTCGGGCGCGCTTCGCATTCAACCTCGCCCATGACCGGGTTTTCGTAAGTCGAATACATATAGGGTGTTTGCGCCTCAAACTCTGCCGCGCAGGTGTCGATGCGTTTGAACACAGCCTTTACGCCAAGGTTCAGGCGGGCGCGGCGCACGGTGTCTTCGTCTTGACGTGTTAGTGTGGCAAGGCGGGCGTCGGAAAAGCCCATCATCTTGATCTTGCGCATTTCCTCTTCTGTGACCGGCAGGCCGTCGTTTTTGATCTGAGTTTCCACGTCGATAATCTCGCGGATGCGGTTCAGGAACCACGGGTCAAACTTGGTCACGCCGTGAATGTCGTCGTTGGACAGACCATGACGCATGGCTTGGGCGATGACGCGGATGCGGTCGGGGGTTTGTTTGGCCAGCGCCTTGGTAATGGCAGAGGCATCGGGCGCGCCGGGGATGTCGATGTCGTCAAACCCGGTGAGGCCGGTTTCCATCGACGCCAGCGCCTTTTGCATGCTTTCGTGGATCGTGCGGCCAATGGCCATCGCTTCGCCCACGGATTTCATCGCCGTGGTCAGATGCGGTTCAGAGCCAGGGAATTTTTCAAAGGCAAAGCGCGGGATTTTGGTGACGACATAGTCGATGCTGGGCTCAAACGAGGCGGGCGTGACACCGGTGATGTCATTGTCGAGTTCGTCCAGCGTGTATCCTACAGCAAGTTTCGCCGCGATCTTGGCAATGGGGAAACCCGTTGCCTTGGACGCCAGCGCGGATGATCGCGACACGCGTGGGTTCATTTCAATGACGACCATGCGCCCATCAGCCGGGTTTACGGCCCATTGCACGTTGGAACCGCCGGTTTCGACGCCAATTTCGCGCAGCACGTTGATGGAATGGGTGCGCATGATTTGATATTCTTTGTCCGTCAGTGTTAGCGCGGGGGCGACGGTGATCGAATCCCCTGTGTGTACGCCCATTGGATCGACGTTTTCGATGGCGCAGACGATGATGGCGTTGTCGGCCTTGTCGCGCACGACTTCCATCTCAAATTCTTTCCAGCCGAGCAGGCTTTCGTCCACAAGGATCTGCGCCACGGGAGAGGCATCCATGCCGGTGCGGCAATAGTGAATGTATTCTTCGCGGTTGTACGCGACGCCGCCGCCGGTGCCGCCCATCGTAAAGGCGGGGCGGATCACGGCAGGCAGGCCGATGTCTTCCAACGCTTCGAGCGCGAGGCGTTCGCCTTCGGCCAAGATCGCGGTGCGGTCGGCCCCTTGAATACGGGGCCATGGGCGTTTGGCGGCGTCATCGGTGAACGGAGCTGTGACAATCGTCGCCTTTGGATTTTCGATGCCCAAACGATCCATCGCGTCGCGGAACAACTTGCGGTCTTCGGCCATTTCGATGGCCTCGCGCCGCGCACCGATCATTTCGACGTTAAATTTTTCCAGCACGCCCATATCCGCCAGCGCAAGCGAGGTGTTCAAACCCGTCTGACCGCCCATCGTGGGGAGCAGGGCATCGGGGCGTTCTTTTTCGATGATCTTGGCGACAACCTCGGGCGTGATTGGTTCGATGTAGGTGGCGTCTGCCAAACCGGGATCCGTCATGATCGTGGCTGGGTTGGAATTGACGAGGATGACGCGATAGCCTTCTTCGCGCAGGGCCTTACAGGCTTGTGCGCCTGAATAGTCAAATTCACAGGCCTGCCCGATAATAATTGGACCAGCCCCGATGATCATGATTGATTTGATATCATCACGCTTTGGCATGGCATCCCCCGATGTGCAAATTGTCCTGCGTTTAGGGAATCTGGTAACGGGGTGCAAGCGGGCTAGCGCGTTTTTGCAGAAAAACCGGGGCCTGCGGCGCGAGTATTTTTGGCAAGATGATAGAGCAGGGCGCGATTGCTTGACTTATGGCCCGCAAAGAGGTGTATCAGGCCGATAAAATGACCGCTCTATAGGACTTAATCCATGCATGCTTATCGCTCCCATTCTTGCGCTGATTTATCTGCCGCTGACGTTGGACAAGATATCCGTTTGTCCGGGTGGGTGCATCGCCGTCGCGATCATGGCGGTGTGATCTTTATTGATCTGCGCGATGCTTATGGCGTGACCCAAGTTCTGTGCGACCCTGACAGCCCTGTGTTTTCTGAAGTGGAAAAGCTGCGTGCGGAATACTGCATTCGCATTGATGGCACCGTTAAAGCCCGCGATCCTGAATTGGTGAACAAAAAGCTGCCAACGGGCGAGATCGAAGTGTTCATTCGCGACATGGAAGTGTTGGGTGACGTCACGGGCGAGCTGCCATTGCAGGTGTTCGGCGATCAGGAATATCCTGAGGAAACGCGTCTGCGCTATCGCTATCTCGACCTGCGCCGCGAAAAGATGCAGGCGAATATGGCGCTGCGTTCTGATGTTGTGGCCTCGATCCGCAAGCGGATGTGGGACAAGGGATTCCGCGAATATCAAACGCCGATCATTACGGCGTCCAGCCCCGAAGGGGCGCGCGATTTCCTTGTGCCCTCGCGCCTGCATCCGGGTAAGTTCTATGCGCTGCCGCAAGCGCCCCAGCAGTTTAAACAGCTGATTATGGCGTCCGGTTTTGACAAGTATTTCCAGATCGCGCCTTGTTTCCGTGACGAAGACCCGCGCGCGGATCGCTCACCAACTGATTTCTATCAGTTGGACCTAGAGATGTCGTTCGTCGAACAACAAGACGTTTTTGATACGATCCAGCCTGTCATCGGCGGCGTGTTCGAAGAATTCGGCGGGGGCCGTAAGGTGGATCAAACGTGGGAACAGATTTCCTATAAAGATGCCGCCCTTTGGTACGGTTCTGACAAACCCGACCTGCGTAACCCGATCAAGATGCAGGTTGTGTCGGATCATTTCGCAGGGTCCGGCTTTGCGATCTTTGCCAAGCTGTTGGAACAAGACGGCACCGAAATCCGAGCCATTCCCGCACCCGGTGGTGGGTCGCGCAAATTTTGTGACCGCATGAACGCCTTCGCGCAAAAGGAAGGGTTGCCCGGCATGGGTTATATCTTTTGGCGTGATCAGGGCGAAGGTATGGAAGCCGCAGGTCCCCTAGCCAAAAACATCGGCCCAGAACGGACCGAAGCGATCCGTCAACAACTAGGGCTAGAGGTTGGCGATGCCGCGTTCTTCCTTGGTGGTAAGCCCAAAGCCTTCGAAGCTGTCGCTGGGCGTGCGCGCAATGTGATTGGTGAAGACCTGAAGCTGATTGACGAAGATCGCTTTGCCTTTTGCTGGATCGTGGATTTCCCGATCTATGAAAAGGACGAAGAGACCGGCGCGATTGATTTTGAACACAACCCGTTTTCGATGCCGCAAGGTGGGATGGATGCCTTGCAAGGGGATCCGCTGGATGTGCTTGGGTTCCAATATGATCTGGCCTGCAACGGCTATGAATTGGTGTCGGGTGCGATCCGTAACCACAAGCCTGAGGTCATGCTGAAGGCGTTTGAAATCGCAGGGTATGATGAGGCTGAGGTTAAGAACCGCTTTGGCGGTTTGTACCAAGCGTTTCAATACGGCGCGCCGCCCCATGGTGGTTGTGCAGCGGGGATCGACCGGATCGTGATGCTGTTGGCCAATCAGGATAACATCCGCGAGGTTATCATGTTCCCGATGAACCAGCGCGCCGAAGACCTGATGATGGGCGCGCCCAACGATCCGCAGAACGAACAGCTGCGTGAATTGCACCTGCGTGCGCTGCCCCCGGAGGCGTAATCGGCGGTTTTTGACTTAATGTCGCACTGCACAAAAACGTGTGAATACTTCGACGAAACTGTTATTATATAAGGGTTGAGAGGTAGTTTTTTCTGATGGCAATGTTTGACCCAAACCTAGCAGTGACGCGTTTTGGCTATGGCTTTTCGCCGCGCGTATCCGCACCAGCGTCTTTATCGGAGATAAAGGTTTTGCTGGCCGGGCCTGATACGATGGCCCAGCAGTACCCGATTGCAAGATACGATGACGCCACCCCAGCGTCCGAACATTTTCCATTGCAGCAGGCCGTGCGCCGCGCAGAGGAAGGGAGCCAGCAACGCGCCAATCGCAAGCGTCGGCTTGATGCCTGGGTCGAGAATGCACACGAAGAACGTCGCACTTACATGGTTCAACATTATCTGCGGCTAATCCGGACCCAAGACGCCTTGCGCGAACGCCTTGTGGCTTTTTGGACGGATCATTTTTCAATCTCGATCCGACATGGGCATTTTCGGTATCTTCAAATGCCGCTTGTGGAACAGGCCATCCGTCCGCACGTCACCGGGCGGTTTGTCGACATGCTGAAGGCTGTGACACTGAACCCGGAAATGCTGGACTATCTTGGTCAAGGCCGCAGCTACGGCCCCAACAGTGAAATTGGACGATCTGACAACGTAGGTTTGAATGAAAACCTCGCCCGAGAATTGTTAGAATTGCACACCCTGGGTGTTGGCGGAGCCTATTCCCAAACCGATGTTCGCCAATTGGCGGAACTTTTGACGGGGTTGCTGTATCGACGGGCTTGGGGGTTCAAGTATGAGTGGCGCGCGGCTGAGCCAGGGTCGGAAACTGTTTTGGGAAAAACCTACAGCGGGCGAGATGGCTGGGCTGATATCCAGCAAGTTCTGGACGACTTGGCGGCCCATCCGACAACGGCGCTGCATATCGCACGCAAGTTGGTTGTTCATTTTGTTTCAAGCGATCCTGACCAAGGGTTGGTTGAAAATCTGGCAGCGGTGTTCCGCGACACGGGCGGAAACCTTTTGGCTGTCACAACTGCGATGTTGGACGACCCGCGTTCTTGGGTGCCAGAGCGGACAAAAATTCGCCCGCCCCAGGAATTCGTCGCAGCAGGACTGCGTGCGTTGAATGTGTCAGAGCGTGATCTACGTGCCATGACCATGAGGGACTACAACCGTACCCTATTGTCGCCGGCGCGTCGCATGGGGCAGCAATTTATGCAACCTTCTGGACCTGATGGGTTTTCTGAGGATGCGGCCCATTGGTTGACCCCGCAATTCATGGCAGCGCGCATTCGATGGGCGATGTCGATGCCAGAGCGTCTGAAAAGCCGTCTGCCTGATCCACGTTCGTTTGTGAATACCACGCTTGGCGGGCTTGCATCAGAAGACATCTATTTCGTCGCATCGGCGGCGCAAAATCGAGCCGAAGGGGTTGGGCTTGTTCTTGCCTCGCCCGCGTTTCAACGAAGGTAGTAGACCCATGGATAGAAGACGCTTTTTGACGGCTCTTGGATGTTCGGCCGCTGCCCATCCGCTGATAACACCTGTGGCTATGGCGCAGGGACCTTGGGACAATCGATTGGTTGTGATCATCCTGCGCGGTGGCATGGATGGGATCGACGCATTTCGCCCTGTGGGCGACCCCAACTTTGCCCGCTATCGCCCTAAATTGAATTCCAAAGGTGCGCTAGATTTGGACGGGTATTGGTCGCTGCATCCATCCTTGGCACCGCTTTTCCCGCTTTGGCAGGCAGGCGAAATGGGATTTGTGCCCGCAGTGTCAACGCCCTATCGTGGAAAACGCAGTCACTTTGAAGGGCAAGACTTGCTAGAGGCGGGTGGCCCTTTGCCGATTGGTGCGGATCCGGATGGTTGGTTGAACCGAATGATACAAACGGTGCCGGGTCTTTCTGCGGATATCGCCTATTCCGTCGGTGACACGCCTGCACGCACGTTGGATGGCAAGGCCCCTGTTTCGCAATGGTCACCGGGGGTTCATGTTGGGCTAAACCCGCACAGCAGTCGGCTGTTGGGTATGATTTACGAGAACGATCCCATGTTCCATGCGGCCGCACAAGATGCGATCGAAATGGCGTCTGTCGCGCGCGCAGATGTTGGAACCTCAGAAGAGATCGACGAAGCCATGCAATCCGAAGATATGATGGGTATGATGGGCGGTTCGGTTCCCAAGGGAAATCACGTTGAGGTTGCAAAGTTTGCAGCGGCGCGACTTCTTGGGCCGACACGGATCGCGAGCTTTTCGTTGTCGGGCTGGGATACGCACGGCAATCAGGATTTTGCGATCAAGCGCCCGTTGAAATCCTTGGCAGAAACCATTCTGACCCTACGCGCAGGGCTTGGCCCGATTTGGGAAAAGACCGGTGTTCTGTGCATGACCGAATTTGGCAGAACAGCGCGTCAGAACGGTACCCAAGGGACTGATCACGGCACCGGTGGTGCGATGCTTTATGCCGGTGGTGCGCTGCGCGGTGGCCGGGTTGGTGGGCCGTTCCCCGGATTGGCCGAAGCAAACCTATATGATCGTCGCGACATTATGCCAATGGCCGATATCCGCGCGCATGCGGCTTGGGTCATGCATGGGCTGTTCGGGTTAGGCACGAGCGATCTTGAACGCAACGTGTTTCCCGGCCTTGATCTGGGCGATAATCCGGAGCTGGTTTTATAAGCGCCGATTGATCCGCGTTCAGAGCCCGAGCGGGTCTGAGGCGCACAGGCGATCTGCCACCATATTTTTAAGAACGCGAAAGGCCGCGTCTTGCGTGGCGTCACCACCTTTTTGCGCCAGCAGGTTGTTGGTTGCTTTTGCCAGTTCGTCGTCATTGACACTGCGCGCAACGCCCAAAAGGAATTGCCCCAAATAGGCAACGGATTTTTCATCCACTTTGGTCGATAGCACATCCGCTGCATGGGATAGATCGTCCTGAAACGCGATCAGGTCAGGTTGCACCTGTTCGTCGGAAACGACGCGCGGGCCGGGCGGCTGCCGTTCGGGCGCAAGGTGCTGGATAATGGCGGATTGAAAGGCCGCGATACTGGCAATTGGTTTTTCAATGAACCCATGCGCGCCTGCCGCCAAAACATCCCGCCGCTTGTCAGGGTCGCCACTGATCCCGAGGACCACATCAATACGTGGGCTGCCGTGGACGATATTTTCGATGAGGGGAATACCTGACCCATCGGGCAATCCAACATCCACGATCATGACCGATGGGCGATAGACCGAAAGATGGCG
This sequence comes from uncultured Paracoccaceae bacterium, assembly GCA_937922155.1. Classification (GTDB taxonomy): domain Bacteria; phylum Pseudomonadota; class Alphaproteobacteria; order Rhodobacterales; family Rhodobacteraceae; genus Cognatiyoonia. The sequence continues at coordinate 14,350 of CAKZVL010000062.1, forward strand.
TCTGGCGTTGTGCAAACTATCCGCCCGCCTAATCCGCGCCCCCGATTTCACACACAACAGACGCACCGCTTCACTGGCAAATCGGCTATCTTCGACCAGCAGAACCGTCAGGCCCAATAGGGGCCGCGCGGCGGTCGGTTGCTGGACCGTCATGAAATCCTTGATGCTGTCCATTGGACTGGCTTCCTTTGCGTTGATGGGCCTAGAAAACCCCGAAAGGGTGAATCTGACGTTAAGAACGCGACGGTTTGCCGCCCTATCTTGCGTCAATCCGGTCAGGCGGACATAAGGGCGCAACATCCATGGGAGAGCTTATATGATCGGTCGATTGAACCATGTCGCCATCGCCGTACCAGACTTGGAAGCGGCCGCTGAACAATATCGCACAACCCTTGGCGCCAACGTGGGCGCCCCGCAGGATGAACCCGATCACGGGGTCACAGTTGTGTTTATCGAGCTGCCCAAGACCCAGATTGAACTGCTTTACCCGTTGGGCGATGACAGCCCGATCAACGGCTTTCTGGCAAAGAACCCCTCGGGCGGCATTCACCACATGTGTTACGAGGTGGATGATATTCTTGCCGCTCGCGATCAGTTGAAAGCGGATGGTGCGCGTGTGCTGGGCACAGGCGAGCCCAAGATTGGCGCCCATGGCAAACCGGTTTTGTTTTTGCATCCCAAAGATTTCAACGGCTGCCTTATTGAATTGGAGCAAGTCTGATGGGTCCCGTCTCTGGAATTGTTCTATTTGCCGTGATTTGGTTCATGGTGCTGTTTATCGTTCTACCCTTGCGGTTGGTCACGCAAGGCGAGGACGGTGACGTCGTCCCCGGCACCCACGCCAGCGCCCCGGCAGATCCGCAGATCAAGCGCAAAGCCAAGATCACAACGATCTGGGCCTTTGGCATCTGGGTAATCGTCGCAGGTGTGATCCTGTCGGGCGCGGTCAGCGTGCGCGATATTGATTGGTTTGATCGCATGTCCACGCCTGAGGTAGAGCGGTAGACTAAGACTGGAACCCAAGCCGCACCATTGACGGCACGCGGGTTGGCGATCTGAGGGTATTGCAGCAGCGCTTTATCTCAGCCAAGCACATCTTCCATATGAGCGGCAGCGTGAGTTATCAATTCGCCGACCCGGCGGGGCGGGTCGTCAATGGTCCGGCGCCTTCGGCTTGATTCCGGACCTGATTGCGGTGTGATAACTACGCCCCCTCAACCCCGGTCAACACCAATCCGGTGGTAGAGATGCGTAAACGTGGCCGCACCCAAAATCGGGATGACCAAGTTGACCAACGGGATCGTCAGCGGCATCGCCATAAGGCACCCGGCCATCCAAATCTCGCGCCCATGCTTTTTGCGCAAATCCTTTGCCCCTTGCCGACCAAGCCTGCGCATCGCGACCAGTTGAAAATATTCGCGCCCCAGTAAGAACCCGTTGAGCGCCCAGAACAGGATCAATGGCGCAAAGGGGATCCAGAACACGAAGGCATAAACGAAAAGTGCCAATATGTTGGCCCCAATGAGCAGACCCAGAAAACGCAGCGTGTCCCTGAGCCCATCAAGGAACGACGTGCGCGGGCTTTGGCGGAACTGGGGGTAATGCTCTGCCTCTACCGCGTCGGCGACGTCATCCAAGAACAGCGACGTCATGGCAGAGGCGACAGGCACCATCAAAAACACCGACATGAACAGGATCAGCCCAAGCGAACCCCAGCCCAGCAGATCACCGATCCAAGTGACCTCACCTATCCAGGGTAGGGTCAGTCCGTCAGCGGTGAATAGTTTGATGATCCACAAAACCACCGCATAAATCGCCACCAAAAGCGCAATCGTCAGCCCAATGCCAAGCCAAAGCACCCTTTGAAAACGGCGATCACCTAGTTGGCCAACTGCCTTTAGGAAATCGCGAATGATCATGCGGAAACCCATGTGGTGATTGAAGGCACATCCGGGCGCGGCCGTTCTGGTGGGGCGGATGTTTCGGTGCCGAGGTGGATAAATCCTGTGATGGTTTCGTGCGGCGCAAGGCCCAAATGAGTTTGAACAAAGGTTGCATCATGGCTCGCCCAGCCGGACAGCCAATTCGCGCCCCAGCCGGAGGCAAGCGCTGCATTTAGCAACGACAAACAGACGGCCGCGGCGGAATAAAGCTGTTCAACTTGGGGGAATTTCGCGCTCGGTTTGGGAGAGCTGACAACAGCGACCGCCAAATCAGCGTTGGCAAACTGGTTATGCATCTTTTCTATGCGATCTGCCGCTTCGCCGATTTCTGCGCCGCGCGCGGCGACGGCATTAGCCAAGCGGGTCAGCGCTGCCTTTTCCAAGACGATAAAGCGCCAGGGTTCAAGCTTACCGTGATCAGGCGTGCGGGCGGCTGCGATCAAAAGCTGTTCGACCTCTGCCCGTTGGGGCACCGGGGTCGTCAGCGTCTTGGCCGGACGCGAACGGCGGGTCATAAGGAAATCGAGCGCGGCTGGGTTGGGTGTTGGCATAGCGGGTCCTGATCAAGTGTTAACAGGGATATAAGGCCCGCGTGAGCATGCAACAAGCGGGGGGGTCAGGGCGTTTGTTCGTCCTCTTCCCGTGCGAGGCGATAGACGCCCTCTGGCAGGTCAAGGGCGGCGCCAAGGTCGCGCGCTTGTTCGATGGACAGGGTGATCACGCGATCTTCCTTTAGGCGGGCGTCGTATTGGGTGAGGGTGATGCAATCCTCAAAGGCGTGAATAATCACGTCTTCCTTTAGGGGTAATTCACCTTCGTCTACCAAAGTAACGATGGTCGCGTCGTAGTCGTGTTCAATCGTAAACATATCGCCAACCTAGAGTGGCCGCGCGCGGTTGCAAGAAGATGTGACCACAAATTATGCAATGCGGGCTAGCGGCTTGCCCAGATATCGCTAGGTTGACGGTATGACATCCAATTTTCTCTTCCACCGGTTTGCGGCGCTGGCCGTCTTTTGTATTTTGTCTGCGTGTGCGGTGGCCCCTACGCCGACGGACCCAGCAAAGCCCAAGACCGACGTGGTCCAAACAAGCAGCCAATCTGTCGAGCGTTTGAATACCCGTACACTGGGCAATAATTTCAGAACGGTCGTAACGCGGGTGGAACCTGTCGCTGAACGGATATGCCGCGAACGGTCTCCTGGGTTGAACTGCGACTTTCGCATCGTGGTGGATGACCGCGAAAATGCGCCGCCCAACGCCTTTCAAACCGTGGATGAAAATGGCCGTCCGATCATCGCGTTCACGCTTTCGCTGATTTCTGTGACGCGTAATCAGGATGAATTGGCCTTTGTGATGGCGCATGAAGCGGCGCACCACATTCAAGGGCACCTGCAACAGCAACAGCAAAACGCGACCTTGGGCGCGTTGATCCTTGGACAGCTCGTTTCGGGGGCGGGGGTCGGCACGCAGCGGGCCGCACAACGGCTAGGTGCGTCTTTGGGCGTGCGCAGCTTTTCCAAAGATTTTGAACTGGAGGCGGACGCGCTGGGCACCCGTATCGCCGCCGCAGCTGGGTATGATCCGGTCAACGGCGCGGCGTTCTTTACCCGCATCCCCGATCCGGGCAATAGCTTTCTTGGCACCCATCCCGCCAACGCCGACCGGATCGCAACCGTGCAACGGGTGGCGGCAAGCCTTTAGAGGGCAACAGGCCCATATCGCGCCATCAGCAGACGCACAGTAAGAACGTAAAGGACATCGCATGCTCGCGAAATTGACGGATCAGCTGATGCGTATTCGGGACAGGGCTGTTTGGTCTTGGGCCGGGTTTGCCCATGTGTTGAAAACCGAAAATTCGATGATGCAATGGCTGCTGGCCAACGCTGTCTTTGCCCTGCTCGCCTTTGTGCTGCCGCTGGACTGGGGCGTGCGGGGGATGCTGTTGATGGGCGGTGTTCTGGTGCTGGCGGCGGAATGTATGAACACGGC
>CAKZVL010000063.1 GCA_937922155.1 uncultured Paracoccaceae bacterium
TGGGCTCTCATCCGACCTTAGCCGCGCTGCTCGCCAATGTCAGCTTCACGATTTTCTCATCGTCCCGTATTCGTAGCACGTCAGGCGTCCCACCACCTGACGTGCCAGATTCACCCCGCCGCCTGCCTCGCGAAGAATTCCGCGAGAATATCGCTCCCGCTTGCTGCGGCTGGCCGGATCAGCTCTGAGCCCAGCAACCTCCCTTTGTCGAGGCGCACGAAACGATCACGCTCAGGATCGCGGTAACAGCGCATTTTGCGGCGTCCTGATGGGTAGTGCGTGACTTCAAGGATTTGCACCTTTGATCCGTCTGTGAGTTCGGCCGGCTCTGCTAATTTGATCTTATCCCCTTCCTGATAGTTTGGAATACTTGCCCATTCTTCGCAGCGCTTGCGCCAATTGATCGCATAGCTATCGGGGTCTTTGATCTCGGAGAGGAGTTTGAGGATGCTGCGCGGTGCGCGGGCCTCAGTCGGGCCCACCGTTTCGTCCATGTCTTTGTAGCCCCAACACCCATCATCGTAGCGCGTCAGAAACACAGCGCCAAAGACGTAGCTGCCATCGGGTGCGGGGACGTAGGTCGTCGTTTCCACGGGAGATCCATCTGCATTCTGGACCCTGGCGGCTGCATACCACGTCGTCCCGACCTTTGTGGCTCTGAGCAGTTTTGTACTGCGCCCATTGCCGTTTTCAAATGTGCAAAGCCGTGCGATCTCAGCACGTTCATCTGCATAGCACCGGATATTGCGATGCCCGTAATAGACCCATCCCATCACGCAGCCCTCCGTGTTTCAATCTCACGCAGGTCATCGAGGGGAACACGATATGGCTGCATGGCATCAAAGCCGTTCTGGTTGCCGACGTTCTTGACCGTCGCGATCATGTCATTAATGTCCAGCAACTCGACGGAGAAGGTCCGACCAAGCCCTGATGGCACATCATAGCGCCCACCGATCAGATAGTCGCTTTGGGTTTGTGCGAAGACACGCATGGAATGCCCGTCTGTGGAGATGCGCAGCTTGTCCGCACCTCGATCGATCAGGGTTTGGGCATCATCGAGGATGTTGGTGTGATAGAGACCGGTGAGATCGCGGAACGCGCGCCGGCGGTTTTCCATCCAGTCATCGCAGCTGAACGGGTCCAGCCCTTCGGCGTAGTGAAACTGCCCGGTCGGGTTCTGTGCGTCATGCAGCTGAAGCGTAGGCGTATCAGCGCCATTGGACATGATGTGGACGCCATGACCGACGCAAATCAGGAGCTTTGGGACGTTAACGGGCCCATCCCACTTGGCGATGAAGGTTTTTGATGCTCTCGCATGTGTGATGCACGCTTGGACGGCGCGCGCGTCAAAGGTCAGGATTGCCATGATGGTCAACCTTTCTGAATATCTGTGATTTGTGTTGGAAGGGGGAGGTGCAACCCCCCTGCCCCGCATCTGTGCCAGGCAAGGGGCGTGCTTTAAGCCGCGAGGGCTGTGTCTTCCGCCGCTTGGACGTGATCGCCGCTGTCAGGCGCTGTGAGCGCCTCTGGGGCGCTGACACCGCTGGTCTGCATGCTTGGCGGGCACCAAGCCGCAACGGCGCTGCGTTGCGCCTCTGAGAGCGTTGCGAAGGGCTCAAGGAACAACTTGTCCATGAAGGCGACGATCTCTTTCTTGCTGGATGATGCCAGCTTGAGCGCTTCTTGGGCCAGCCCGAGGTCGTGATTAAGGATGTTGAGCAACCACGCTTTCTTGAGGCGATTGAAGAAGGCCGCATTGGGCGTCCAGTGTTCGCGGATGTCCGGCATGATCTCGATTTCAAAATCATGCATCAGCGGATCGCTGTTGCGATTGCGCGCAAAGCAGCCTTTCGTGGTCAGTGCCGTGGCGAAGGCGACCAGCTTGTGTTTCTCGACCGTGTGTAATTCCCGAAACTTCGCGAACTGCTCTGCGGGCGATGTGTTGGGCGCATCCCAGCTGAAATCAAGACCACTTTGCGCCTCGACGAGTTGATCAACGGATGTCTGGTCGATCTCCTCTTCCTTTGTGTGCTTGTCGAAGTTTCGTTGCGCGGTGATTCCCAAAGCATGGGTTCCGCGTATACCGATGACATCCTTGATCAGGTTGAAGTGGACCAGATCAACGGTCGCCTCTGGATTTTGTGCGATGGCGGCACTCAAAGCCGTCGCACGCTCAATCTTCATGTCAGCAGCCAGGGCCGCGGAGTAGGTGATGGTGTCATCTGTGCCAGCTTCATCCGCTGCATCGGTCCCGCCACTGCCGGCCTCCCCTGCCCCGCCATCGATCTCCATATCTTCGGGTCTGATCAGACCCATGGTGAAGCTGACCTCACGGCCATTCCAGGACGCCAGAACACCAGAGCGTGCCAAGTCCTCGGGCGTGTAGGCTTCCTGCAAGCTGCGGGCTTCATCTGATAGCGCTTCTTCTTGTGCGTTGAGCGCACGGTATTCGTCATCCGTAATCTCTTCGTCTTCCATGCGCGCATAGATGTCGGAAAGTTCAGCCTCAATGGCATCGATCCGTTTTGTGGCCTTCGCATCAAGTTCAACGGGTTCGGGGTACACGCGCCCGTAGTCCCCCAGCAGGTTATGATCCAGCCGGGCGATCGCATCGGCCCACGAAAAGCCAAGTTCCGCGCGTTTTGCCTCGGCTTCTTCCTTGAGGCGCTGCATCAGGACGCTTTGAACCAAAGCCATATCCTCAAGAACGGAATGCTCTTCCAGCAGATCGGCTGCAATCTGACCATCCTGCTCCTTGTAGCCATCAAGCACAAAGGCCCCAAGGTCATCGCTGATCTTCACGCCGCGGGTGTTGAGGGCGTTCTTCACCACATAGGCTTGAATATATGTACCATCAGCTATCAGTGCGTCATAGACCTCTTTCTGCACATCGGCGCTTGGGTGGCCAGCAAACGCTTTCATGGCATCGAGCGTGATGGCTTTCTTGCGTGCTGCATCGCGAATATTTGGATGGATCAGACCATAGCGCAGCCGATCTTTGACAGAGGCAACAGTTGTGCCGAACGTCATCGCGATGCTTTCGGGCGTTTGCCCATCCACTTCCATCATCCGTGCGTAGGCTTCAAATTCGTCAATCGGGCCCATGGGCTTGTGATTGACGTTTTCCGCAAGCGACATCGCCGTGGTGACATCGCAACCCTCCGGCACAAGGCGGCAGGCAACCTTGGTCTTGAGGGTGTAGAGTTTCGCGGTCTTGTCTTTGGCCAATGCGAGAAGTGCTGCGTGGCGACGACCGCCTGCGAGGACACCGTATTTGCCATCGATCTTCTGAACGAGCGGCGGTTGGATAAGTCCCAGCACGGCAATGCTGGCTTGTAGATCAGCGATTTCGTCGGGCGCGTAGCCGTCTTTCGAAATCACGCGGACGTTTGAAGGATGATCAACCAGATCGCCAAGTGCGATGTCTTTGTTTGTCAGTGTATGTGTCATGAGAATGCTCCATGTCATTGCAAGGGAAGCCATCAGACCGCAACCTGCGCCATCTGACCCCCAACCCCGGAACCCCCGGAGTCACAAAAACAAAAAGCCTTCTTTTACTTTGAACACTGAATACAGCCCTTAGGCACGGTCTGAACAATGGGACCCCAAAGGCCCTCATCCGTAAGTCACAAAATTCCGAAGGAAACTTTCCCAATTCACCAGTCAACTGGTCTAGGGTAACTGTCGATGGCACACCATCGTCGCGAACCTTAGTGACTTCATTAGGTAAGTGCAGGTTGTTGTCCAAGCCCGACAAGCCGTATCGGCAACCGCAGCCCGACTGCCGCAGTCTTTGGCATAAACTTAAGAACTCTTCTGATGTTCTCGATTGGCTAATGAAGCGTCTACTGCGACTTCTCAGGCCCAAAAATCAGACACTCCAGCGTTCAGAGCCATGCAACGTTACAGAATAACATGCGAAACGAAAGCATAGCACTTCCTGACAGCTTGAAATTCAGCAATATTATCGCTATATACCGTCAATATAACTGTAGGAGCATAGATCATGCACATCACGAACTTTGCTGAAGCTGGGCAATTCGAACCGCGCAAGATCGCCGCGGTGCTACGCACGTCAGCAGAAGAGATCGCATCGACAGTCGGCTTGGGCAAAGACGCGTTGCAGAGGCGAACCCGCATCGGTTCGGACAAGACGCAGCGCCGCCTGCGCGAATTGGTAGAGGTGCTGAACAAAGTCGAGCCCCGCTTCGGCTCGGAACTGATGGCCTATGCATGGTACCGGTCAGAGCCCCTGCCTGGCTTTGATGGCCGGACAGCCATGCAGCTGGTGCAGGAAGGGAAAGCGCAGCAAGTTCTGGAATACATTGATGCGGTCGATGCGGGCATCTTTGCCTGATGCCGCTGAAAGATGGGCGCTACACAGGGCCACTCTGTCGCGCCCTGAACCCGGTCTATGCGCGTGAGCCTCTGTCCGGACGAGGCGCTGAACTCTATGGAGGGCGCTTCAACGCAAAGGGCACCCCTGCCCTCTACACCTCGCTAGATCCCGCAACCGCTCTCAGAGAAGCCAACCAAGTCGGCAGCCTGCAACCCACGATCCTTGTGTCCTACAAGGCCGACCTTGGGCCTATCTTCGATACCCGCGCTCAGGACGGACTTGACGGGTATGACGCAACTGAGGCGATGCTTGCCGACCCTGCATGGCGCATGAAGATGCTCGATGGCCAATTGGTGCCGACACAGGAGTTAGCACGCGCCCTCATAGCAGATCGGTTTGCAGGTCTTCTGATCCAAAGCTTTGCGAAGGGTGCGTCATCATCGGATCTCAACATCGTATTGTGGGCCTGGTCTGGCAGGGAAGGTTCTTTGGAAGTGGTGGATGACGAAGAGCGGCTGTCGCGCATGTGAGTTGTGAGACTTGGTGGCGGATCTGTCCACCGCGGTGGACATCGGTGGGTCCGACGAATACGGATTGAATGTGCAATATCGCCCAAGCGGAATTTGGCTCTGTCGCTTTGATGCCTGTGGCGAGACCGCGCGTTATTGGATTAACTGCTGGCCGGACGTCCACCGCGGTGGACACTATACGGTTTGCATAGCAGTTTTCGACAGACGCTTGATCAAAGCTACTGGATCAAACTGGTCTTGACGTTGGCCCAAAGTAATACTGTGGAAATACGCTCCAAAATGCCTGATGCGTTGTCCCAGTTGTAGCATGATGAAGATCGCGCATGCCGCTTTCTGAGCTCCTACCGCATTCTTGGCTTTCTCAAATGTTTCTGGGTGGATCCCCATCATGGGTGCAAGAGTTCGAGCATGGTTTTCAATGTCTAACCAGTCTCTAAGTTCCTCTGTGGAGAACGATGTTGCTTGATCACAGACTGAGGCTAGCAAGTCCGGTCTCAGAGCTTCATTGCAAGTGTTATTATCTGAATCTTTTTTTTCTTTTTCAGACATAGATAAGTGCCGGGCAGTTTGTCCGTCATTGGCGGGCAATTCCACAGTTTCTGGTGGGTCACTTGGGGTATACAAAGTCTGGCATTCCTTGTCCGTGTCGGCGAGCAGCGCGTAGTATTCGGGAAGGCTCAGCTTCCTGCGTAGAGCTCTCCGTGCGTAGCTGATGAATGTGTTGCTGGGATCATGCTCTTCCAACTGGGCGAGTTTTGTTAGGATCTGTTTGCGGACAAACTTCCGATCTCGCCGGTTATTTTCCATCTCACATGCAATGGCGATAAGTTCGCTCGCACGTTGGAAGAGGGGAGTTAGTGACAGTCCATAACTGATGCATTCCCCGCTAGACGAGCGAACGCGGTAGCGCTTTCGGTTTGAACTGTCATTGCGTTTAATGAACCCGAGTTCGACGAAGCGGTTGATATGTCTGCGGAGTGTCCGTTCGTCGATTCCGCCGACGCGCTGACAAATCGAGTCGTTAGATGCGAAAACCGTTTCGCCATGGCCGGGCTTCAAGAAGCTGAGCATGGCTTGAAGTGTTTGAATATGGCCAGGTCGCAGACCGAATACGCCACGCGCATCTCTCAGTGCCCTGAAGATGGTCCAGATGTCGGTTTCAGCCGCAGGAATTGAGCCGCGTGATGTATCAGCACCAGCGGTTTTGAATGATAGTTTTGTAAATGCCATGGTTTGTTCACGACGACCGTTTGGCCCGCAACTTCCCAGTCTCTTCCCGAGCTTTCGCTTAGAAAAAGGCAACAAAAAAACGTCCACCGAATCGGTGACTCTTGACCGGTTTGCTGGATGTTGCTACATCATGAGTGCTAATCGAATGATGAGGGCTCTCCAGGGGAAACTTTGGGGGGCTCTTTTCTTTCTGGTCTTCGCTTTTCTCCTCTGCTCGCGTTACTCTGTCTGGCTTGGGTTAGGACCCAGAGCCTCTTTCATTCCGCCACTGTTCGAAGAGGTGCAAAAGCGTTGCCTCCGCGCGCTCTTCAATCCATTGGCCGAATTCTGGGTTGTCCTTCTTGGCGATCTTAATGGCGATCGTTTTCTGATCAACTGTCAGCGTTCCCACAGAGCTACCGTTCGCATCTCTAACGACGGACGTTAGGTTGCGGTTGGCTTGCTTCCTGTCGCTACGCGCCTTGTTCGAGCAAGCAGAGTAGATTGCCTGAAACTTTTCCGCGCTTGGAGTGCCATCGGGCAGGGCGGCAATCACCTCTTTGCCCGTGTTCACCAGATCTATCTTTTTCGAGAAAGCGGCTAGGTCACCCCATTGCCGGCGTCCGATGCCATGTGCCGGCCCTATCAGCC
>CAKZVL010000064.1 GCA_937922155.1 uncultured Paracoccaceae bacterium
GCGTGATATGCCCGCAGGCTTCGCTGACGAACACCAGCCGAAACTGAACCATGCGCCGCCCGATCAGCGGACGCAGGCCCGTCGCCAACCGCTGCTTGATCTCTTGCACGGAATGGTCTGTGGGATCGCTCACCAATCGCTCCGCGCAGCTGACCAAAAACAACTGTTCGTTCCATCGCGCATTCCAGATCAAACGCAGCGCCATCGTCCAGATCGGCACCCGCATCGGACGCGGCTGAAACTCCCGCCAAAACGGACCATCCTCCGCAACCCAATACTCAATCCGGGGCGAGGGGGCCACGTCCTTGAAAAACGCCCAAGACGGGATCAGCGCAGGCAACAAAAGCTCAACAGTTCGCAGCATCATATCGTCCACCCAGTGAGGAACGGACGGTCTATCAACGATCCTTTAAATAATCGTTAGAGCCGGGTCGGCGAATTGGTATCTGGCTCGGTCGTTCAAATGGAAGACGTACTTTGCCATCATCAGCAGCCCAGAAACAAACGACCCAGTCGCCACCCCACGGGTCGGCTGACAGATCGGCTTACCGTGCCACCTCAACCCTCACCCCGGCAAATGGATATTGAACCGCTTGCGAATGGCTGCATCCTTCATCGGGTCAAGCTGGGCCTTGGACACCTCTGCCAAAATACGCTCTTTCTTTGCGATGGTCTGCTCGATCAAATCAGGGCGGTCTTTCTCCTCCCACTCCTTGGGCGAACTGCGATCGGCGATATCGGGATATATATATTCCGTCTGCATCAAGGCCAGCGTCTGATCGGTGCCAAGGTAATGACCGGGCCCCCCAATACAGGTCTGGCGCATCGTGTCCAAACCAATCGTCTCATCGTTGACCTCAATCCCGCGCACACAGCGCAACGCCTGACCGATCAGATCATTCCCAAGGATCAGCGATTCATGACAAAAGCCAAGCAGCGATGCATGCATGCCCGCGGCCTCATAAACCATGTTCAACCCAGAAAGCCCGGCCATGACATTGGAACACATCTGCTCCCACCCGGCCTGCATGTCCGGCAGCTTGGCATCGGCAATTCCCGCAGCAGCGCCACCGGGCAGACCATAAAAATGATGCATCTGCGCACAGCCAGAGGTTAGCAAAGCCTGCTCACCCGATCCACCAGACATCGCCCCAGTACGCAGATCAGACACAAACGGCCAAGTGCCAAAAATCGCCGGATGCCCCGGTTTGATCGCGTTGACATAAACAACACCGGCTAAACACTCCGCCACCGCCTGCACAATCGCCCCCGCAATCGGGGCAGGGGCCGTCGCACCGGCCTGACCGGCGGACAACAACAGCACAGGCATGCCGGCCTCGATGCAAGCCTCCATCACCTGACAGCTTTCGGTGGCAAATTTCATCGGGGGCACAACAAAACAATTGGAATTTGAAATGAACGGGCGCGCGCGCCACGCCTCTTCCCCACCCGCAATCATATGCACCATCTCAATCAGATCAGGCATAAAATCTGGTTCTGTGAAACTGGTACCGATATGCTTGGTGGTGCCTGAACAACAGGCGTAAATCGTGTTCAAATCCATCTCAAGGTTGTCAACAATATCGCGCGCGACCATCGGGCGCTGTAGGAAATGAATGTTGTCCAACTGATCCACAATGCGCGCGGCATCGTGCAAATCCTGTATAGTGCTCTCGCGGTATTCCCGGCCATGCACATCCACCATATGCACAGCAGCCCCCGCCGTGCCGTAATGCACGCGCTTTCCCGATAGCAACAAATCAGACGCACCATCGCGCGAATGCAGCGTCAGATCCCGCGCCGCAACGGCCAGCATGTCCTCCACCAAGGCACGGGGAAACCGCAGGCGACCATCATCGCCCTGCACCGCACCCGCAGCAGTCATAATATCCACGCCAGATTGCGGCGCCTCTGACAAGCCAATCTCTTCAAGGGCGGTCAGCGCCGCCTCATGAATGCGCAAAACATCCGCATCCGACAGGGCCTTAAAACGGTTGCTTTCCATCCCCGGCCGCACCGGGCGAGAATCTTTGGCTAGGGGGGCAGCACGAAGGGCAGTGCGGGCAGCGCGCCCACCAGAACGTGTGGGGCGGCGTGAAGTTTGCTGGGTCATATCGGGCCTCAAGAAAATGCAGGGAAAGGGGGGTGGATCAAACCACCACAGGCCGCCCCCGCGCCGCACGCCCGCGCCGCGCCCCAATTGTGCGCAACACCAAGTCTAGTTTGACAGCAGATGCTTGCATGACCTCTCCTGTCCCCAGTGAACGGTGCAAATGGCGCGCTGTCTTACACGTTTGCGACGTCGCTTTTGAACCTCGCTCGTGGAAGTTTCCCACACCCAGATCGGAATCAAGCGCGACAAGCGCCTGTCTGACAGCCGCCCCGTCCCGGCGGGGAGGCTGTTTGGTAACTCGCGCACGCGGTTCGAACCTGGCTATAACTTTGCCACTATAAAGCGCCCGAAAACACGCGCTCCAATCGCCACCCCACAGGGCGGCTGTCAGACCGACTTCCCGCCGTTATAGTAGACTTGGCCTTGGAGCTGTCTTCGATTCAAATATGCCAACGTCGGCTGTATTAATCCGTTGCTTGGACCAACTTTTGCCCTAACAGATCAAACTGTCCAATGGCCACCAAACCTCACCAGATTCTGTCGCCCCACCAACTTGATAAATCTGCGCAGGGTCCCTATCGTTTACCCATGCAAACGCCTGCTGATCACGACGCATATATTGCTGGCGCAGTGGAACCATTGCGCCCCTTGCTCATAAATCTGCGCGCTCAACTGTCCAACGCACTGCCAGATGTCGAAGAACTGATCACCTAAAACATGCCCGGCTTTGGGATCGACAACACGATCATCGCAGGCTACGCCGCCTTTACCAAACAATGTGGATTATACGTCGCGCATAAGGCGATCATCAAACACACCACCGACATCGCGGCAGAGGGGTTAAAAGCCACAAAAACCGGCGTCACCTTTTCCGCGACAAAACCAATCTCTGACGCCTTGATTGCAAAACTCGCTCAGACCAGCCGCGACGCTCTCAAGGTCTAAATCCCTACCTTTTCATACGCCCAACCTGAATTGGACCAAACGATGATCATCTACGGCCTCAACACATGCAGCCTCTGCCAGAGGGCGCAAAAGGATCTGGAAAACGCAGGGAAAAAGATGACCTTCCGTGACATCCGCGCCGACCCGCTCAGCGATACAGAACTCAACGAACTGATCGCAGAATTTGGCGATAACCTCGTGGATCGCACCACCAACGATT
>CAKZVL010000065.1 GCA_937922155.1 uncultured Paracoccaceae bacterium
CTGCGGCGAGCGGTTGCGCGTCGTTTGCATCATCAACCACCAAAACGGGGACAACGGGGGCAAGGCCGCAGATTTTCGCCGCTTGGGCCGATGCGTCTTGTGGGGTCATTGGGGTCTTCCTTTTAATTTAAATCGCAGCAAGGGCGACAACAGGGTCGTCTAACCTTGCTGTGTGTTCGTGAGGTTAAACGACGGTTCCTGCGCCTGTGTCGGCGGTGCCTGCATTTCTGCGGAATATTTCGAACAATTCGCGGCCCACGCCATTGCCGTTGCCGGCGAGGTCGGGCGTTGCGGCGGTGCGGGTGGACAGGTCGGTGTTGAGCACATCGAGGGTACCGTTGGTTGCATCCAGACGGATCAGATCGCCGTCTTGGATATAAGCGAGCGGGCCACCGTCCATCGCCTCTGGTGAGACATGGATCGCGGAGGGCACTTTGCCGGACGCGCCAGACATGCGTCCATCGGTGACAAGGGCCACCTTAAGACCGCGATCTTGCAAGACTGCAAGAACCGGGGTGAGCGCGTGAAGTTCGGGCATGCCGTTGGATTTTGGCCCTTGGAAGCGCACGACTATGATTGTGTCCTCGGTGAATTCACCGGCTGCAAAGGCCGCTTTGACGCTGTCTTGGGTGCGGAACACACGCGCCTTGGCTTCGACGATGTGGCGTTCTGGGGCGACGGCGGAGGCTTTCATCACACCCCGGCCAAGGTTGCCTGCCAGTTGTACCAAGCCGCCCGTGGGTTGGAACGGATCTGAGGGCGGGCGCAGGATTTTGTCGTTCAGCGATATGGCGGGGCCGTCTTCGTAGACGATGGTGTCCCCTTTAAGCTTGGGTTCCTTGGCGTAGCGCGCAAGCCCGTCGCCTGCGATGGTGTTCACATTCTCATGCAGCAAACCAGCCTCTAGCAGGCGGCCGATCATATACCCAAGGCCACCGGCGGCGTGGAAGTGATTTACGTCGGCCAAACCGTTTGGATAGACCTTTGCCATCAGCGGTGTGGCGGCGGACAGGTCGGCGAAATCCTCAAGGTCCAAGATGACCCCGGCGGCACGGGCCATGGCTGGCAAGTGGAGCACAAGGTTCGTTGATCCACCGGTTGCCATCAATCCCACAAGGCCATTCACGAATGCTTTTTCATCCAGAACGTCGCTGACGGGTGTGTAGGCATTGCCAAGTGCTGTGATTTGCAACGCGCGTTCTGTTGCGGCAACGGTCAGTGCGTCGCGCAGGGGCGTTCCGGGATTGACGAAGGACGCGCCGGGCAGGTGCAGTCCCATGAATTCCATCAGCATTTGATTGGTATTGGCGGTGCCATAGAACGTGCAGGTGCCTGGCCCGTGATAGCTGGCCATTTCGGCGGCCATCAGCTCATCGCGGCCCACTTCGCCGGTGGCAAACTTTTGGCGCACTTTGGCTTTTTGATCATTGGGCAAGCCGCTGACCATTGGGCCTGCGGGGACGAAGATGCCGGGAACATAGCCAAAGGTGGCGGCGGCGATAACAAGGCCGGGGACGATCTTGTCGCAAACGCCGAGATAGATCGCAGAGTCAAAGACGTTATGAGACAGGCCAACCCCTGCGGCCAAAGCAATCACATCGCGCGAAAACAGTGACAGTTCCATCCCCGTCTGCCCTTGCGTGACGCCGTCACACATAGAGGGAACGCCGCCCGCAACCTGCGCAGTGCCACCTGCAGCGCGCGCTGCTGCGCGAATTTGGTCGGGATAGGTTTCAAACGGTTGGTGCGCTGACAACATATCGTTGTAGGCGGTGATGATGCCGATATTGCCGACCTTAGCCTCGGCGAGGCGTGCTTTGTCGTCACCCATTGGGGCATAGGCGTGGGCCTGATTGCCACAGGTCAGGTGCGCGCGCCGTGGTCCTTCGGCGGCGGCATTGGCCATGCGGTCCAGATAGGTTGCACGGGTGCTTTCGCTGCGTTTGCGGATGCGATCTGTCACGGCTTGGATCGTTGGGTGCAAGGTCATGGCTGGTCCTATGGGTAAAGCGTTGCGCAGAGCAATTATGATCGGATTTAGCAACCTTTGTTAGCGCTAACAATAGCCAATTGTTGGCATTATTGCAACAAGAGGCTGCATTGGGGATAATTGTGATTTGAATGACGCTGTTTCGAGAGCGAGTGCCACATTCTCGCCATCTTTTCGGCCGAACCGCAGGCTAATTAAAAATTGTTTTGAACGCGACCAACACTCACTGGAAGGATCGTCATGACGTTAATCAAGAAAAGTATCCTTGTTGTACTGGGTTCTGTTGTTACGGCATGTGATTTGCCAGAAATCGTCACGCGCGACGCGCCGATCTCAAACGCGCCAATTGCGGCAGAGCGGATCGTTCAGCTGCGTTCATATAATGTCGCAGATGTCGTGCTGAAAGCGTCATCGAACCTCAGTGTTTCTGAGGCCAATACGTATTATCCCAGCGCCGACATTGTCTGGCGTGGTGATCCTTATGGTGATCGCAGGGTGCAGGTGATGTCGATGTTTGACACGGCCATTCAGCGCAATCAAAGCCGACTATGGGGCGCACGGGATGTGCAGGTTGAGGTAGACCTTGTACGTTTTCACGGCGTGACGGAGCGGACACGCTTTTCCATTGGGGGTGTTTATAACGCGATTTTTGATTTGACTGTGCGCGACTATGCCACCGGTGAAATTATCGAAGGTCCGCGCCGCATTGAAGGCAATCTGCCAGCCCCCGGCGGCGGTGCGGCCTATATGCAAGAACAACGTGGTGAAACGGAAAAGGTGCGGGTCACGCAATTTTTGACCCAGATTCTTTATCGGGAACTGACTGGCGAAATCGACATCTAGCGCTTTCTTATCGCGAAAGGAGCCTTTAGGAGGGCGGGTATGACCCAGCCCTCTTTTCCTGTTGTTCGTCTTCTTCCCAAAGCGGACGCCCGTGCGGTGCGCCACGGTGCGCCGTGGATTTATGCCAATGATCTGGTGCTTGATCGCCGTACGAAGGCGCTGGCCCCCGGAACCATCGCGGTTTTGCAAGATGCAGAGCGTCAGGACATGGCGCTGATCGCATTGACGCCGGGATCAAAGATTGCTGCCCGTGTTCTCGATCGCAACTTGGATGCGGTTATTGACCAAGCGTGGATGGAAGCGCGATTGCACAAGGCGCTGGAAATGCGCGCGCGTCTCTATGATGCGCCGTTTTATCGTTTGGTCCATGCAGAATCTGACGGGTTTCCCGGCGTGATCATCGACCGTTTTGGCGAACTGGCCGTTGTTCAGCCCAATGCGGCTTGGGCGGATGTTTTGAAGAACGAATTGGTTGCAGCCCTTGTGGCGGTAACGGGCGTTGCCACTGTGGTATTGAATGGCACCAGCCGCGCGCGCAGCCTTGAGGGGTTGGACGAAGGTATGGAGGTCGCCCATGGCACCGCGCCCGATGGCCCGATTCCGGTTTTGATGAACGGTGCGACCTATATGGCGGATGTCATGGGTGGGCAAAAGACGGGTATCTTCTTTGACCAGCGTCCCAACCAAGCCTTTGCTGCGAGGGTGGGGCAAGGTGGTCGCGTGTTGGATGTGTTTTCCCATGTGGGTGGTTTTGGCCTTGCCGCTCTTGCCGGAGGGGCTGCGTCTGTGCTGGCGGTGGACGGGTCGGCGCCAGTGCTGGAATTGGCCGCGCAAGGTGCGGCGGCGATGGGTGTTGCGGATAAGTTTGAGACGCGCAAGGCGGATGCCTTTGCCGCGCTGACGGATCTGGGCGAGGCGGGCGAAAGCTTTGATCTGGTGATCTGTGATCCGCCTGCGTTTGCGCCGTCTAAAACTGCGCTGCAACCGGGGCTGCGGGCCTATGAACGGGTTGCGCGGCTGGCGGCACCGTTGGTGGCTGAGGGCGGTTATCTGGTGTTGTGTTCGTGCAGCCATGCGGCGGATTTGTCGAAATTCCGCGCATCCTGCACCCGGGGGATTGGTCGAGCTGGGCGTGAGGCGCAGCTAATTCACACGGGCTTTGCCGGGCCTGATCATCCGCTGATGCCGCAACTGGCAGAAAGCGGATACCTAAAGGCGCTGTTTTTCCGGCTATGAGGTTGCTGCTGGACGCCTGCGTTCTGTATCCCACTGTGATGCGCGAGATGCTGCTCGGCTGTGCCAAAGTGGGGCTTTATGAGCCGCGCTGGTCGGCGCGTATTTTGGAAGAATGGGCGCGGGCGGCGCGCAAGATCGGGCCGGAGGGCGAAGCGATTGCGCGGGGTGAAGTCGTGCAAGTTGGGCTGGCGTTTCCTGGGGCGTCCGTCGCAGTGCCGATCGGGGCAGAGCGAAACCTTTGGTTGCCTGATGAAGACGATATTCACGTACTTGCAGCAGCTATTGCTGGGTCGTGCGACGGCATCGTGACGATGAACGCCAAGGATTTCCCGCGCAATACGCTCAGCGAAGAGGGGCTTTATCGCAGCGATCCTGATGGGCTGCTGTGTCGGTTTTTTGACGAAAGCCCTAATGCAGTGGCTGATGTGGGCGCACAGGTTTTGACGGTTGCGCGGGATTTGTCGGGGGAAGATTGGACCATTCGCCTTCTGATGAAAAAGGCGCGATTGCCGCGTTTGGGTAAGGCGCTGGAACGGTAATTACGCGTTTGGCGCGCCTTGCCATTTGGCTTCATTCGCCTCGATCGCGGCGATGCGTTGTGTGGTCTTTGGATGGCTGAGTAGCCATGCGGGAACCGTGGCACCACGTGCGCCGGTCAGCCCTTCGAGTTTGGTGAACAGCGACTTTTGCGCCTCTGTTCCGATGCCTGATTTGGTGAGCAGGGCAGAGGCGTAGGCGTCCGCCTCGAACTCATCTGATCGCGACAAGCCAGCGGCCAAGAGGTTCATCAGGCCATTGGCGATCATGGGGCCGACGAACGGGATATAGCGGCTGAGGATCATGGCAAGTGCGGTACGCATTGCGTTCTGGCCGGAGAAATCAATCATCCTACGCCGGGCGTGGCCCAACGCGACGTGGCCAAGTTCGTGCGCGATGACGCTGGCCATTTCATCCGCCGTCACCTCGCCCGCGCGGTATTTGTTGTAAAAACCACGGGTTATAAAAATGCGCCCATCCGCAGAGGCGAGGCCGTTGACGGGTTCGATTTCATAGATGTGGACGCGGATACGCTCAATCTCAAGCGCGGCTGCCATTTGGTCGGTCAGCTGGCGCAGCATGGGATCGGCAAGTTCTGTCGATTTGGCGTCCAGCTCGCGCGAGGTGCGCCAGACGGAGAAGCGATACATCGCTAGGCCATAAAGGATGGCCAGCAAGATGGGGGTGAATTTCAACATGATTTATATATGGGGCGCTTGGCTGGGCAAATCCAGTGTTCAGCCATTCCAACTCGCCAGCTTTTCCTGAGCGATCCGCAGGCCGTCCTTATGTGCGGGCACGGTGATCAGCGTTTCAAGGAATCGTTTGTCAGGAAAGCCTGCCACGAACTGCGCCATGTTTTCAGCAACCGTGATGCGCGCGCCGTCATACGGGCGGTGGGTGACAGGGTCCATCGCCTGCACCGCGCCGGGTTTTAGGACGCGGGCGTATGCGCCGGGGCGGGCTGCGGTGTGGAACCGTTTGACGCCTTGCGGGTCGTCGATGCGGGCGGCGAAGGTGACGCACGGGATGCGCGGGGCGGTGATTTGCAAGCGCACCTCGCCAATTTCAATGATATCGCCAAGGCAGATGTCGGCGCTGGCCAGCCCGTCGATCAACAGGTTTTCGCCCATGAAGCCTGCGGGCAGGGGTGTTTGCAATTCGTTTTCCCACCATATGCGGTCACGTTCGCCAAACAGATAGACCGCTTGTTCTGGGCCGCCGTGGTGTTTGGTGTCAACGATTGTATCGCCGATGAGGCCGTTCTTGGCTATCTCTGCGCCGCCGGGCGTTGGGGTTTTGAAATGCCCGGTGCGGCCGGATTTTGCGGCGATGGGTTGCGATGTTCCAATGCAGACGGCGAGCAGACGGAGGGTCATTGACAT
Source organism: uncultured Paracoccaceae bacterium (assembly GCA_937922155.1). Lineage (GTDB taxonomy): Bacteria > Pseudomonadota > Alphaproteobacteria > Rhodobacterales > Rhodobacteraceae > Cognatiyoonia. The sequence goes on from CAKZVL010000065.1 coordinate 5,992, forward strand.
TCCTCATCTCGATACGCCGTGTGAGGGTCGTCTCTCACCGACCCATTTCTTTCATTCCGCGTTCGATGCCGGATAGTGTCATGGGAACCATGCGATCTGTGCCGAACACCTCTTGGATCATCGTGATGGATTGGGTGTAGCCCCAGTATTTTTCAGGCACGGGGTTGATCCAGATATGATTGGGCCATTGATCGCGTGCGCGGGCGAGCCATGTGTGACCGGCTTCTTTGTTCCAGTGTTCGTTTGCGCCACCGGGGACCGCGATTTCGTAAGGCGACATGGAAGCGTCGCCGACAAAGATGCATTTGTAATCTGGTCCATAGGTGCGCAGAACGTCCCAAGTAGGGGTTTGTGCATCCCAGCGGCGACGGTTGTCTTTCCAGACCCCTTCGTAAAGGCAGTTGTGGAAATAGAAGTATTCCATGTGTTTGAATTCCGCTTTCGCGGCGCTGAACAATTCTTCGACCACCTTGATGTGATCATCCATTGATCCACCGACATCCAAAAACAAAAGAACCTTTACGGCGTTGCGCCGCTCTGGCCGTGTTTTAACGTCGATGTAGCCATTTTCCGCTGTGGCCCGGATCGTGGCGGGCAGGTCGAGTTCTTCGACCGCGCCGTCACGTGCCCATCTGCGCAAGCGTTTCAGCGCGACCTTGATGTTACGCGTGCCCAGTTCGACGCAGTCGTCGAGATTGCGAAATTCGCGTTTGTCCCAAACCTTGACGGCCTTGCGGTGGCGGCTTTCGGCCTGACCGATGCGCACACCTTCGGGGTTGTAGCCGTATGCGCCAAAGGGCGATGTGCCTGCGGTGCCGACCCATTTGCTGCCGCCTTGGTGACGCTTTTCTTGTTCTTTCAGGCGTTCGCGCAGGGTTTCCATCAGTTTGTCAAAACCGCCGAGGGCGTCGATCTCTGCCTTTTCCGCGGCACTGAGGTGTTTTTCCGCTAGCTTTTCGAGCCAGTCTGCGGGGATATCAACGGCGTCCAGCACGGCTTGGTCGCTGATGTGTTCCATGCCTGAAAAGGCGGCGGTGAAGGCTTGGTCAAAGCGATCAATATGGCGTTCGTCTTTGACCATGATGGCGCGGGCGAGAAAGTAAAATTCTTCGATGTCGTATGTGGCAATGCCGACCTTTAGCGCCTCAAGGAAACTCAGGAATTCGCGCAGGCTGACCGGCACTTTGGCCTGGCGCAACATGTCGAAGAACTGCAGGAACATCAGGTATAGGCGCGTTCGATCATGATCAGGACAAAGATGCCGATGACGCCAAAGATCATTGCAAAAACGGCAGCCCATTGCAGCATATCAAGCGTTTTGCCGCCCTTCATTCGGGCGCGCACGGCCCCGAGTATTCCGCCAAGAACAAGGCCGCCAAGTGGATAGATCATGTGTCACCCTTTAGGTCAGAACGGTCGCAGGTTTTCCACCTCTGCCATGCGGGCTGCGACGTTCGCTTCTGATCCAAATCCGTATCGCGCCCAGCCTTGACTGTCCAGACGCACACGCTCTGCTGCGGCAGCGTTACCCACCATGTCCAGTGCGGCGGCTTTGAACATCATGAAGGTCGCCAAGAGGGCGGCGTTTTCGTGTTCTTGCGCAATTGGGATGGATCGTTCGGCGATGGTCAACACTTGCTGCGGATCACCTGCGGCCAAGGCAAAGGCGGCCATTTGCACTGCGATATGAGCGGAATGAATTTGTGTGTCTTTGTTTTGGCTATAGATTGCGTTGGCGGCGTCAAAGGCTTGTTTTGCTGCCTGTGGGTTGGCGTTTACTTGCAGGCGGCCATAGGCGTAGTAGGAAAATCCTTCGCGCACGCCGCTCCACCCGATGGACTTACCCAATGCAATGGCCTGTTCGGCAGAGGCGCGTCGGCGCGTTGGTGTGATTGTCCCGCTGAGCGCGGTTTCCATAGCGTTGATCCATGTGCGGTTGGAACTGGGCTCTGGCCTTGCCGGGATTTGATTACCTGGAGGGTTCAGCCGAGACAGCAATGCCGGAAGCCGGGCGGCGACTTCTGCGCGGGTCATGCCGTTTCTGAGTTCGGGTGCGTAATATGCTCGCAAGACCAGCATATCGAAACCGGTAAGAACCGCATGGATGTTGTCATCGTTAAAGACGGAGTCCCCAAGGCGGTAGAGATCGTTTAAAGGGCCAAGGGCTTGGGCCAGTTCTTCGTGCAGACAATCGCGCACTTCTTGTGGGGCGGCGTCGGCGGGGATGAAAATCGTGGCCTGTTCACGGCGCACAAGCGATGTCCAATCAATACGAGCGGTGCGGCGGGCGTGCAGATAATCGCTCCAACTGCTGACGCGGGGCACAACAAAACAGGCCGCACGTGGGACGGCGGCTTGCAATTGCGCTTGCGGAACCGCCTCCACCGTGATTTGGGCCGTACCCCCTTGGGTCATGGCGATGTCGATGTTGGCCTCATTACGCAGGCGGCGCAGAAGGCCGTTGAGATCCTTGACCAGCAGGCTGTTTGCGGGGCCTGTAACGCGCACCCGCACAGGGCCGTTAAAGCGGGTCATCACGGGAATGGCGCGGCCGCTTTCCATCTCAAAACTGAGGTCCAGAAAGTCGCGCGCGATGTCGCTGTTGGCGCGGGTGGGCGCGGGGGCTGGAGCTGTGGCAAAGGAATTGACAGGCAAGCCCGCGGTGACGGCATTTGACGCGCGCGTCGGGGGTTGCGGAGCAAGGTCCGGCGTACAAGAGGCCAAAAGAAACATGGCGAGGGCGAAAAGACCCCTCATGCGGCGGGCCTTTGGTATTTGATGAATTCGGTTTGCAGCGCGATGCGATCATAAAGCTGTTGGGCTGTTAAGTTGGATTGCTGGGTCAACCAATACACATTTGGGCTGCCTGCGGCGTCGGCGGCGGCGTAGACCCCTTCGATCAGGGCGCGCCCAACGCCGCGTCCTCGCACGTGGGGGCTGGCGTAGAGGTCTTGCAAATAACAGACGTTGTCAATTCGCCAGTTGTGACGGTGAAATAGAAAATGGGTCAGGCCAACGGGCACGTCGTCAACGCAGGCCAAAAGACAGGTGAAATCTTGTGGGTCATCGCCAAGCAGGCGGGCAAAGGTGGTGTCGTAAACCGCGTCTGACACCGTGCTTTGATAGAACGTTAAATAGTCTGTCCAAAGCGATTGCCACGCGTCCCGATCGGACGCGGCAAGCCCGCGAAGGACGACCGGCATATTTGCCTTGGTCAAACCTGTTCTCCTCAATTCGTCACCGCGATTGGCGATGCGACCCTTTTTGATCTGCCCTCTTATGTGGGGCAATTATGGGTGCGTTAAGACTACAATGAGGCGGTGGAAATAATCACCCGTTAAGCGGTCTGGTTCTGGGCATTCTTGGGTGGCGTTGCGTAAAAGACTCAGAACCGGGGCCCGGTCTTGTAGGCTTGTGAAACCGCAAGCGGCCTGCCAAAACGGTGCCATGAAAATAGCAACGTTTAATATCAATGGCGTGAAAGCGCGGATCGGGGCGCTGAGTGACTGGCTTGAAGGATCAAAGCCGGATGTGGCGTTGTTGCAGGAAATTAAGTCGGTCGATGAAGGCTTTCCACGAGAGCACTTTGAAGACATGGGCTACCGCGTTGAAACGCATGGACAAAAGGGGTTTAATGGGGTTGCAATTCTGTCCCGTTTACCGCTTGAGGATGTGCGTCGCGGCTTACCCGGTGATGACAGTGACGAACAGGCCCGCTGGATCGAAGCAACAGTGATGGGGAATGTGCCGGTGCGGGTTTGTGGGCTGTATCTGCCCAATGGTAATCCGGTGCCGGGCCCGAAGTATGAGTATAAACTTGCGTGGATGGAGCGGCTTTACGCGCGTGCGCAAGCATTGATGTCGGATGAGCTGCCAGCGCTGATGGCGGGGGATTACAATATTATTCCACAGACCGAGGATGCCAAGCGTCCGGATGCGTGGCGCGAGGATGCGTTGTTCCGCCCGGAAAGTCGGGCGGCGTTTCGCAAAGTTCTAAACCTTGGGTTTACCGAGGCGTTTCGCGCAACAACGCAGGGCGATGGGCATTATTCGTTTTGGGATTATCAGGCGGGTGCGTGGGATCGCAACGATGGTATTCGCATCGACCACCATTTGCTCACGCCGCAAGCGGCAGATTTGCTGCAATCCTGCTGGATTGAAGCCGAGGTGCGTGGACGGGAAAAGCCATCGGACCATGTGCCGGTCTGGATTGATCTGGCTGCGTGAGGAATGATGTTTAGGGTATTGATAGTATTTGCGTTTCTTCCGGTGTCTGTGTCGGCGCAATGCCTGACGGCAAACACAGGTGCCGGCTGCGCACAAGCGCGCGAAGTTGTGCGACCACCCATCACAAGCGCCGCGACGGTTGAGCGGGATTTAGGACCGCCGCCTGTTGAGATTGGCGATATTCTGGAAAAAGGTCGGTATTCTATGCTGATGAACGCGCCCTGGTACGGGTTGCCGCCTGCCAAAGATGGTTGGGTGTATTTTCGCATCGAGGATGATGTCTACCGCGTGGATTTTAGAACCCGAGAGGTGCTGGAGCGCGCAACGGCTGAGGCTGGGCGCAATTGGCCCTGAGGGTTTAGATTTCCGCCTCCGGCGGGAGTATTTGGGCAAGATGATACGCGGATTAGCGCGTTACGTCATAATCGTAGAGCCAGTCCAGCCGGCTGATAAAGGCGCTTGGCGCCACCTTTCCGATCAGTTGCAGTGCGGCGAAGGAGAGTGACCTTTGAGGGCCGCGCAGGTGATAGTTTTTTGCGTTGGCATTGGCGGCTTTGATTGCTTTGGCGACCCTTGGCTTTCGTAAACCTTCGTAGTGTTTGGGGCCGTCTAGCAGCCCGTTGTCGTGGCAGCAGCGTGCGAGAACATAAGCATCTTCAATCGCGAGATTTGCCCCTTGGGCCAAGAACGGCAAGGTTGGGTGGGCGGCGTCACCGAGGAGGGCGAGGCCGTCTGATTGCCAGTTTTGCGCGATGGGGTGGCGGAACAAGCCCCATAGATGTGTGGTTGTGACCTTGGTCAGCAGTGATTTTAAATCATCTGAAGCGTTGGAAAAAGCGGATTGCAGGTTGGCGGGATCGTCTTGGTGCATCCAGCCTTCCTTGGCCCATTCGCTGCGTTCTTGGACGGCGACAATGTTCAACCGGCCCTCGCCAAGCGGATAGGTGACGACATGCGCACCGGGCAGCATCCATATGGTGGCTTGATTTTTTGCGTCGTGTTCGATGATCGCGCGCCAGGCGGTTTGACCTGTGAAAAAGGGTGTTTCGGGGCCGTTTATGAGGGACCGGAGGGTAGAGTTGATCCCGTCTGCGCCGACGCAAAGGTCAAATCCCTTTGGCGGGCTGCTGATGCGGCTGTTCAAGCGCAGGGTGACGCCTGCGTTGTGGCAGGCTGTGGCGAGTTGATCGAGCAAGGTTGCGCGGTGGATAAATTGATAGGGTGGGTCATTTTGTGACAGATCGAACCGGGTGATTGGTCTGCCAGAGAGCCCGTCCTTGGGGACGACAGCCTGTGCGATGATGCCGTTTGGAACGACATCCAAAGCGGCCAAAGCGCGCGCGCCGTTTGGGGTGATTTGCAGGCCTGCGCCGACCTCAGTCAGGGCGGGGGCCTGTTCAAAGACGGTGACGTTTGCGCCGAATTTTGCGTATGCCAAGGCGGCAGTGAGCCCGCCAATGCCGCCACCGACGACGGCAATAGAGGCCATTGATAGCTTGTGGTGGCTAGTCGTCGCGATGGACTTTTTCGCGACGTTCATGGCGTTCTTGTGCTTCAAGGCTCATCGTGGCGATGGGGCGCGCATCAAGGCGTTTGAGGCTGATCGGCTCACCCGTGATGGAGCAATAGCCAAATTCGCCCTCTTCGATCCGACGCAGTGCGGCGTCGATTTTTGAGACAAGTTTGCGTTCGCGATCCCGTGTGCGCAGTTCTAGCGCGCGATCCGTTTCTTCGGAGGCGCGGTCGGCCACGTCTGGAATGTTGCGGGTTTGATCCTTCATACCGGCGACGGTGTCGCTGCTGTTTTCAAGAATGTCAGATTTCCAAGCGAGAAGCTTGCGGCGAAAGTATTCCGTTTGACGGTCGTTCATGAACGGCTCATCTTCGGCCGGGCGATAATCTGCGTCCAAAAATACTTCAGCTTTCATTGGTGTTCCCTCAACAGCGAAATTTGGGGCTAAACAAACTTCGGTATACCCATTTCGGGCTCGTTTACGCGGTTCGAAGCGATCTGTCACCCCCATTTTCTGGGAAATACAAACTGTTGATGCTGCGCTAAGGACGGCCTAGTTTGTTCTGACTTATTGAGGGTTTGGAGAGAAAATGCGGTTTCAAGGGACAGAATCTTATGTTGCCACGGATGATCTGAAGGTTGCTGTGAATGCCGCTGTGACATTGGAGCGCCCCTTGCTGGTGAAGGGCGAGCCGGGGACGGGGAAGACCGAATTGGCGCGTCAGGTGAGCGCGGCATTGGGCCTTGAGATGATCGAGTGGCACGTCAAATCGACCACCAAGGCGCAGCAAGGTCTGTATGAATATGATGCGGTGAGCCGGTTGCGCGACAGCCAATTGGGCGATGCGCGGGTGCAGGATGTTGGTAACTACATCAAACGCGGCAAGCTTTGGCAGGCGTTTGCGTCAGAAGAGCGCGTTGTTTTGCTGATTGATGAGGTGGATAAAGCCGATATCGAATTTCCAAACGACCTCTTGCAAGAGCTCGACCGGATGGAGTTTCACGTTTATGAAACCGGTGAGACGGTGAGCGCGAAACATCGCCCGATTGTCATTATTACCTCTAACAATGAGAAAGAACTGCCTGACGCGTTTTTGCGGCGTTGCTTTTTCCATTATATTCAGTTTCCAGATATGGAGACGCTGAAACAGATTGTGGACGTGCATCATCCGGGGATCAAAGAGGCGCTGTTGACGACGGCGTTGACCCAGTTTTTTGAGGTGCGCGAGACTCAAGGTTTGAAGAAAAAGCCGTCGACGTCGGAGGTGCTGGATTGGCTAAAATTGCTTTTGGCAGAGGACCTTAACCCCGAAGACTTAAAACGGGACGGGGCCAATGCGTTGCCCAAGTTGCATGGGGCGTTGCTGAAGAATGAGCAGGATGTGCATTTGTTTGAACGGTTGGCGTTTATGGCGCGGGGTCAGCGTTAAGGCGGGTCACAACCTGTACACACTGTGTACACAGCGCGTACACAGGTGCGATGTTTTCGGGGGTCCGCGGTTACATTGAGAAGCTGGTGCCGCATCCACAAGAGCTGGAAGCGTTGGGGTTTTCGATGATGAAACGTGCGCCGATCAGTTCTTCGCTAAAGTCGATGACGGCTTGTGTAAGAAACGGGAGCGAGACGTCGTCGATCACGACTTTTTCGCCTGCGCTTTCGAGGACGAGGTCGCCGTCTTTGACGTCGTCGAGATCAATTTCGTACTGAAAGCCGGAACACCCGCCGCCTTCGACGGCGACGCGCAAGGCTTTGCCCTGATCGGCTGCGCCAATCTCTGCCAAGCGCGCAAAGGCGCGATCTGTTACTTTGGGGGGAAGCGTCAGCATGTGGCACCTATCGGTTTGTATCCATTCCAGATATAAGCGCGACAGGCAGAGACGACAAGGCAGGCAATCATCATGGCAGCGCCATATGCGACCGACCCGGAACAAATCCGTGGGCGGCTTTTCCCAGAGGAAGAATCGATTTTCCGCTCTCCGTTTCAGAGGGATCGTGATCGGATTATTCATGCAAGCGCGTTTCGCAGGCTCAAGCACAAGACACAGGTGTTTATTGAACATGAGGGCGATTATTTTCGCACGCGCCTGACCCATTCCATTGAGGTGGCGCAGGTGGCGCGCACGATTGCGGCTGCGTTGGATCTGAATGTTGAGCTGACAGAGGCCGTGGCACTGGCGCATGATCTTGGTCATCCGCCGTTTGGGCACACGGGTGAGGATGCGTTGAATACGTTGATGGTGCCTTATGGTGGCTTTGATCATAATGCCCAAGCGGTGCGGATTGTGACCACACTTGAGAGGCATTATGCGGAATGGGATGGGTTAAACCTAACTTGGGAAGCCCTTGAAGGCATTGCCAAACATAACGGACCGGTGACGGGGGATATTCCTTATGCCCTCGCCATTTATAACGAACGCCATGATCTGGAATTGCATACGCATGCCAGTGCAGAGGCGCAGGCCGCGGCCCTGTCTGATGACATTGCCTATAACAACCATGATTTGCACGATGGCTTGCGAGCAGAGCTGTTTAGCACGGATGAACTGGCGGAATTGCCAATCCTTGATCGATGCTTCGCGCGGGTGGATGAATTGTATCCCGGCCTGAATTATTACCGGCGTCGCCATGAGGCGTTACGTCGGTTTTTTGGGATTTTGGTAGAGGATGTGATCACCGTTAGTCGGCGCAATTTGGCAGAGCTTGGCCCGCAATCGGTGCATGATGTGCGCCATGCCGGAAGGATGTTGGTGCAGTTTAGTCCTGACCTATGGGGTGATTTAAAAACGATCCGTAAGTTCCTGTTTACACGTATGTATCGTGCGCCTGTGGTGATCGAAATGCGCGAAGCTGTGACCCATATGATCGAGGAGTTGTTCCCGTTTTTCATGGAAAATCCCGACATGCTGCCAAAGCAATGGCGCAAGGACGTGGAGACAGTTTCAAGCGAAACCGCTTTAGCCCGGATCGTATCTGATTATATTTCCGGCATGACGGATCGCTTTGCGATTCAACAACACAAGAAACTAGTGGGCGGTACGCCGGTGCCACCGGGGGTGACAGATGGCAACTGAAACAGTCGCAGGCGCAATGCAGCCGGTTATGGCCTTTGCCTTGGTTGGTGCATTGGGTGTTGGATCGCAGTGGGTCGCGTGGCGGTTGCGGATGCCCGCCATCGTTTTGATGTTGGTGGCCGGGATCGTGATTGGACCCGTCCTAGGGGTTTTTGACCCTGCGCGGGATATCGGGCCGCTGATGGGGCCGATGATATCAATCGCGGTTGCGATCATATTGTTTGAGGGCGGTTTAACGCTGAACTTTCATCAATTGCAGGATGCGGTGGTCGGGGTGAAACGTCTGGTTTTGGTCGGTGCGCCGCTTGGCTGGCTGACATCGGCCTTGGCGTTGCATTATGCGGCTGGGTTGTCATGGCAAGCCTCGGCGGTGTTCGGCGGCATTATGATTGTTACTGGGCCAACTGTTATCGCGCCTTTGCTGCGTACGGCGAAACTGTCGCGACGGCCTGCTGCCTTGTTGCAGTGGGAAGCGATTGTGAACGATCCGATTGGCGCCTTGGCGGCGGTTTTGGCGTTTGAGGTTGTGTTGGTGTTGAACACGACCGCAACTGTTCCCGCTGCTGTGACATCGCTGATTGTGGGAATCGTTTTTGCGAGCGTCCTTGGCGTGGCGGCGGGTTGGGGCCTTGCCCGCGCGTTCAAACGCGGTTGGGTGCCGGAATATATGAAAGTTCCGGTGTTGTTCGCGCTATTGCTTGGCATCTTTGGCCTCTCGGATTCAGTTTTGCATGAAAGTGGCCTTTTGGCCGTGACCATAATGGGTATCGTGATCGCCAATGCGAATTTGCCGTCCTACGTGGAGCTGCGCCGATTTAAAGAACATGCGACGGTTTTGCTGGTGTCGGGTGTTTTCATCCTGCTGGCTGCATCGCTTGATTTCGCAGCCCTTGGCCAATTGACATGGCGGGCGGTGATTTTTGTGCTGGCCGTCATTTTGTTGGCGCGACCGATCACTGTTTTTGTCTCGCTTCTTGGGTCCGGGTTGCCGTGGCGCGAGCAGGTGTTGGTCGCCTTTACCGGGCCGCGCGGTGTTGTGCTGGTGGCCGTTGCCGGTCTGTTTGGCGAACGGCTCGCCGCACTTGGTCTGCCGGATGCGAATTTGATCGCGCCGCTGGCCTTTGCGTTGGTGGCGGTGACTGTGGTTTTGCACGGGTTCACCTTGGCCGCGTTTGCGCGGTTCCTTGGGTTAACCGCCTCTGGCACGCCGGGGGTTTTGATCGTTGGCGGATCGCCTTGGACCACGGCCTTTGCCAGCGCGCTTCAGTCGGTGGATGTGCCGGTGCTGATGACGGATCCGAACTATGGCAATCTGCGCGCCGCGCGCGCAGCAGGGCTTGAGACGTTTTCTGGCGATATCCTATCGGAAGCGGCGGAGCAGCGGTTGGAATTGGTCAGCTATGAAACCATCATCGCGGCGACATCTAACGATGCTTACAATACGCTGGTGGCCACGGACCTTGCGCCGGAATTTGGGCGGGGAAATGTGTATCAGGTCACGCGCGAGAAATCCGATAGCGCGCGCCACAACCTTCCCAAAACGCTGGGCGGGAAGGACTTTGGCCCGGACGAAACCCATGAGGGGATGAACCGTCTGCTGCGGGATGGGTGGAGTTTCAGCATCACGCGGATATCTGAGGAATATACGTTTGAGGACTGGCGGGCAGAGCGGGATCAGGCCCATTTGATCGGACTGATCACGGCGAAAGGCGATTTCAAGCTGTTGCACAGCACGGCGAACGTCAGAAACATTCCTGAGACACGGATCGTTGCGCTGCGCCCGCCGGAAGGCACGAAAAAGGCGGTGTCTGATGTCGAAAAGGCGCCGTCAGCAGGGGCGTGAAACCACGCCATCTCCATTAGGTTTTGGGCGGTTCGACGTTATGGCGGTTCGCGGTTGTTGACCTCTGCGTCGCAGTTGATACATGAAGCCAACCCAAGATTGGAAAGCCCATGAACCTATTTGCTGATATCCGTGCCACCGTTCTTTCTGCGTTAGAAGATATGGTGCGTTCTGGTGATTTGCCGCAAGGGTTGGCGATGGGCAACGTGGCGGTTGAGCCGCCGCGCGATGCGGCGCATGGCGATATGGCGACCAATGCGGCGATGGTTCTGGCCAAGCCTGCCAAGATGAATCCCCGCGCGATTGCGGATGGCTTGGCTGCAAAGCTGACGGCTGATCCCCGGATCACCAGCGCGGATGTGGCGGGGCCGGGGTTTTTGAACATGCGGCTGGCGGATGTCGTCTGGCAGGATGTGGCAAAAGCCGCGTTGAGCGATGCAACATATGGTCAATCGACCTTGGGGCAGGGCCAAAAGATTATGGTGGAATATGTATCCGCCAACCCAACCGGGCCGCTGCATGTCGGGCACACGCGGGGCGCTGTGTTTGGTGACGCCTTGGCAGGATTGCTGGCCTATGCCGGGTATGACGTGACCAAGGAATATTACATCAATGATGGCGGTGGTCAGGTCGATGTTTTGGCGCGCTCTGTCTATTTGCGCTATCTTGAGGCGCATGGCCAAGCGGTTGCGTTTGAGGACGGCACCTATCCGGGAGATTATCTGATCCCCGTGGGGCAGGCACTGAAGGACAAGGTTGGCGATGCGTATCTTGGCAAGGGCGAACAGTTTTGGCTGGATGAGGTGCGTGAATTTTCGACCGAAGCTATGATGGAGTTGATCCGCGAGGATCTGGGTCAGCTTGGCATTGAAATGGATACGTTCTTTTCCGAGAAATCCTTGTTTGGCTCAGGCCGGATCGAAGGCGCGATTGAGCGGTTGGATACGCTTGGTCTGATTTATACAGGCACGCTGGAGCCGCCCAAGGGCAAGCTGCCCGATGATTGGGAGGCGTCAGAACAGACGTTGTTTAAATCCACCGACTTTGGCGATGATCAGGATCGGCCTGTGAAAAAATCGGATGGGTCTTGGGCCTATTTCGCGCCAGACATTGCCTATCATTGGGACAAAGTTGATCGCGGTTTTGATGGGTTGATCAACGTCTTTGGCGCGGACCATGGCGGGTATGTCAAACGGCTGAAGGCGGTGGTTAAGGCGCTGTCAGAGGACAAAGTTGAACTCGAAATCAAGCTGACGCAATTGGTCAAGCTGTTCAAAAACGGTGAACCGTTCAAAATGTCCAAACGGGCAGGGACGTTCGTGACCTTGCGCGATGTGGTCGATCAGGTTGGGCCGGATGTGACACGGTTCCATATGCTGACGCGCAAGAACGATGCGCCCTTGGATTTTGATTTCGACAAGGTGACAGAACAATCCAAGGACAATCCGGTGTTTTATGTCCAATATGCCCATGCGCGGATCAACTCCGTTTTGCGCAAGGCAGAGGTGGATGTGAGCGATGACGCCCTTGGGGCGGCGGATATCAGCCAATTGAGCCATGAAGCTGAACTGGCCTTGATCAAGAAGATCGCCGAATGGCCGCGTCTGGTCGAGATTGCAGCAAAGGGGCATGAACCCCATAAGATCGCGTTCTATCTATATGATTTGGCGTCGGAATTTCACGCACTATGGAATCGCGGAAATGACGAGGCCAGCTTGCGGTTTTTGCAAGAGGGTGACGCAGGCGCAACACAAGCGAAAATTGCACTGATCCGTGCCACACAGCTTGTTATTGCGGCGGGCTTGGGTATCTTGGGAGTCACCCCGGTCGAGGAAATGCGCTAAAGCACCTCCCGCCGGTCAAGCAGTAACCCAAAGAGGGCAAAAGCCCCGAACGGGAGTGAGGCACACATGGCAGCTTTTGACGGTGGGGCGCAGCCCTATTCAAATACATCCGGCACGACATTACATTATTTTGGCGCAGCCGCCGCGATTGCCCTTGTGGCAGGCATTGGCGTGTGGAGCTATGATTTGATCAAACGGGACGTGAGCGGTATTCCCGTTGTGCGCGCGGTTGAAGGCAATATGCGCGTTCTGCCAGAAAACCCTGGCGGTGAAGTAGCCGCGCATACGGGGTTGGCTGTAAATTCTGTGGCTGCCGAAGGTGCAACGGCTGAACTTGGCGATACGCTGGTTTTGGCGCCTGCGACGACTGACCTCGCCGAAGAAGATTTGATCCTCAGCCCGAGCGCTGAAGCGGGTGAGGTGTCGCCCAGTGAGCTGGTCGCGCCGGCACAAGAAGAGATATCCATCGTTGCCCGTGAAGATGACCCAACGGCCAGTGCTGTTACTGAGGCGCTGAGCGTGAACGATATCGAAGCCCTCGCCGACGAAATGGCTGCTGGGGTTGAAGCGATTGATCCTCAAGCCGCGGACGATGTTGTCGCACCTGTGTTGGCTGTTGATGGCGCGCCTGTTATCGACGTGATCCCGGCATCTGTTCCCGGTGTGACCACATCATTGCGGCCATTTGTACGGCCTGCGGGGATTGATATTCAAGCCGCTATTCAAGTTGCATCCAACGCAACACCTGTGCCGGAAACGCGCCCTGCGCCCGCCGCAGCGGCGAGCATTCCAGTCGGGACGAACCTTGTACAGCTTGGCGCCTTTCCAAGCGAAGCGGATGCGTCCTCTGCGTGGAGCGCGCTGCAGGCGAAATTTGGTGACTATATGACCGACAAGCAACTTGTCGTGCAGGCGGCTGATAGTGGTGGCAATACCTTTTATCGTTTGCGCGCCGTTGGGTTCACGGATCTGTCTGATGCCCGTCGTTTTTGCGCAGCCCTTGAAGCTGGGGATGCAGATTGTATTCCCGTGGTGGTCCGCTAGGGCGTGCACAGCGCCGCGATTTTTGGACCCGAGGGTCTGAGCGTTACAAAATGGGAACAAGGGTTTTTTCGGGAGGCAAATCCTTGGGGCTTTATCCTGTTTGCCCGCAATGTTGAAAGCCCTGATCAACTGCGTCGTCTGACGGGTGCGTTGCGCGATGCTGTTGGGTGGCAGGCCCCGATCCTGATTGATCAGGAAGGCGGGCGTGTGCAGCGGATGCGTTCGCCCCACTGGCGGGAGTATTTGCCAGCCTTGGACCAGATGCAAAAGGCGCGGGATCCGATGCGGGCGCAATGGCTTCGCAATCGGTTGATCGCGGCAGAGCTGTTTGATGTTGGCATTGATGTGAATTGCGCGCCGCTTGCCGATTTGGTTGAGGATCAAACGCACCCGGTTTTGCGCAATCGGCTGTATTCGGGCGATGTTGATACGGTTGTTGAGGCGGCGCGGGTGTGCGCTGAGGCGCATTTGGCGGGGGGTGTTTTGCCGGTGTTGAAACACATTCCCGGTTATGGGCGTGCGTCCGTAGATAGTCATTTGAACCTGCCGACTGTAACGACACCCCGTAAGAGATTGGAAACGCGTGATTTTGCGCCGTTTCAGGCGTTGAATGACATTGGCATGGGGATGACGGCCCATATTGTGTTTACCGAATTTGATCCATCTGCGCCTGCGACGACGTCGCCGGTTATGATGCGTTATATTCGTGAGCAGATCGGCTTTGGCGGTTTGATCATGACGGATGACATCTCGATGGAGGCATTGTCAGGAAGCGTTGCTGAGCGTGCGAAAGCGTCGATTGCGGCAGGGTGTGATGTCATCTTGCATTGCAATGGTGACGGCGGCGAGATGGAAGCCGTGGCCGAGGCCGCAGGCCCAATGTCAGAGGTTGGAAAACTGCGCGCAGACGCGGCATTAGCCCAGCGTCAGATCCCAGTGCCGATTGACATTTCGGCCTGTGCAGATGAACTTACCAGCCTGTTGGCATAGGGGCCAAATCGGGCATGAACGACACCTTTCAAGAAGACGCGATATCCGTCGCCGACCGCGTTGCGGCGGAGGCGCTGATTGTTGACGTGGGTGCGTTTGAGGGGCCTTTGGATTTGTTGCTGACGCTGAGCCGGACGCAGAAGGTGGATTTGCGTCAGATTTCGATCCTTGAACTGGCGCAGCAGTATTTGGCATTCGTGGAAAAGGCCAAAGAACTGCGGTTGGAATTGGCTGCAGATTACCTTGTGATGGCCGCTTGGCTGGCGTTTTTGAAGTCGCGGTTGCTGTTGCCACCAGACCCCGAAGAAGAAGGGCCATCGGGTGAGGAATTGGCGGCGCATTTGGCGTTCCAGTTGGAACGGCTGGAGGCGATGCGCAAATCGGCCGCGCGGCTGATGGCGCGCGATCAACTGGGCCGCGATTTTTTCGCCCGTGGGATCACCGAAGACGTGCAGCGCGTGCGCCGCGTGACCTATACCGCGACGCTGCTTGATTTGATGCAGGGTTATGCCCGTATCCGCACGAAGGACGAGTTTCGCCCCTTTGTCATGGACCGTGAGGCGGTGATGACGATGGAGCAAGCGTTGGACCGGATGCGCCACATGATCGGATTTGCTGGAGAGTGGACCGACATTTTATCCTATCTGCCTGAGGGATGGGAAATGGACCCGACCCGCAGACGATCATCGACGGCTGCGACCTTTGCGGCGTCATTGGAACTGACCAAAGAAGGCAAAGTCGACATTCGTCAAAGCGAAGCCTACGCCCCGATCCAAATCCGAAAGAGAGAACCGCGCGATGGCTGAGGAACCAGAAGAAAGCCTGTTCGAAGCCCCGCCCATGGCAGAGCAAGAACGCATGGTCGAAGCGATCCTATTCGCCACGGCGGAACCTGTGACGATCAAAGAATTGATGGGCCGGATGCCGCATGGGTGTGAACCTGCGGACGCGTTAGCGCATTTGCGCAAGCGGTATGAGGGGCGCGGCGTGAATGTTGTGAAGATCGGCGATGCTTGGGCAGTGCGCACGGCGCCTGACCTTGGCTTTTTGATGCAAAAGGAAACGGTGGAGACGCGCAAACTGTCGCGTGCGGCCATCGAAACGCTAGCGATCGTAGCCTATCATCAACCTGTCACGCGGGCCGAGATCGAAGAAATTCGCGGCGTGAGCGTGAGCCGTGGCACGATTGATCAGTTGATTGAGCTGGAGTGGATCCGCTTTGGCCGTCGTAAGATGACACCGGGGCGGCCTGTGACCTTTGTGGTGACCGAAGGGTTCCTTGATCACTTCGGGCTTGAGAATGCCCGCGACCTGCCGGGGCTCAAGGAGCTGCGCGCCGCAGGCC
>CAKZVL010000066.1 GCA_937922155.1 uncultured Paracoccaceae bacterium
TCCCCAACGTCGACGCCCAATCCGGCAAAGCGGTGTAGTGCAAGTGGTGCGGACCCGCCCAGATATAAAGGAAGATCAGCGCCCAGAAGTGAACGATAGACAGCTTGTAGGAATAAACCGGACGGTTGGCCTGCTTAGGCACATAGTAATACATCATGCCCAGGAAACCCGCGGTCAGGAAAAAGCCCACCGCATTATGCCCATACCACCACTGCGTCATGGCATCCTGCACGCCCGAGAACAGCTGGACAGACTTGCTGCCCCAGATGCTGACGGGAACGGCCAGATTGTTGACCACATGCAGCATGGCAACAGTGACGATAAAGGCGAGGAAGAACCAGTTTGCCACATAGATATGGCGTTCTTTGCGCTTGATGATCGTGCCAAGAAAGATGACCAGATACACCACCCAAACAAGGGTCAACCAGATGTCGACGTACCATTCAGGCTCTGCATATTCTTTGGATTGTGTTGCGCCTAATAGGTAACCCGTGGCCGCCAAGACGATAAACAGCTGATACCCCCAGAACACAAACCAAACGAGGTCGCCCCCGAATAGCCGTGTGCGACTGGTGCGCTGAACGATGTAGATAGAAGAGGCGATCAACGCGTTTCCGCCAAAGGCAAAAATCACCGCAGATGTGTGCAGCGGTCGCAGTCTGCCGAAATTGCCGAAAGGTTGCGCCCAGTCAAAGTTGAGCGCGGGAAACGCTAGTTGAAACGCGATCAGGACACCAACGGCCAAACCCGCGATCCCCCAAAACGCGGTTGCAATGACCCCGGCCCTGACAGGCCCATCATGATAGTCGGTTGCGACAGCCGCCGTTTTCGGCTCACCAAGGCGGCGCAGCACATGAATGAAAAGCCCCGCTGCCACGATCAAAACGATAAAGCCGTGAACGCGAAACGCCAGATCCAGTCCTTGATCCGAAGCATAGGCCGCGATCAGGGCGATCAGGCCAAGCGCTACAAGTTTTGCTACATCCATCGCGTGTATCCTTCTTTCAGCAAATTGCGGAAATCAGGAAACCCAATCCCGCATGCGAAAAGGATTACGGCATTCGCTCGGATGTATCTTTGATCTAGGTCAAGTTCGTCAGACGATCATGCCGCCATCTGCATCATCGCCGGTTGCATCTTGCAAAGCGGCAAGATCAAGAACTGTGAATTTGCGCCGGTCCGTGAACGTCAAAACGCCATCTTTCTTCATCGACGAAAGCTGCCGACTAACCGTTTCCAACGTAAGCCCCAGGAAATTCGCGATCTCTTCGCGTGTCAGGGGCAGGATATGCGGCTCACCTGCATGAACGGGCACGTTATCGCGCCTCACGACCATTTCGATGAAGGTCGCGATCTTTTCACGCGCGGTCTTGCGCCCAAGCAGCACCATCCATTCCCGCGCAGCATTCAATTCATCAAGCGCCATCTCCATCACGCGTTGCGAAATATGGGGGACGTCCTCAACCAGTTTTTCAAATGATTTACGCTCAAACCGGCACAGGGTCACATCCGTGACGGCTGTTACGTCAAAATCAACGGTTTCGCGCCCCGGGCTACCAATAAAATCAGACGGCAGCAGCAACCCGACAACTTGGGTACGACCATCCTCAAGCGTGCGCGACAGCGACGCAATGCCGGACACCACGGACGATATATGATGCATATCATCGCCGCGCCAAATGATGGGTTCACCCTGCGCGATTGTCTTATAAGACTTCATCCCTTCCAGAAGAGAAAGCTCGTCTTCATCACACCGCGCGCAAACCGCCCGGTGGCGGATCGGGCATTTCCCGCATCCATCTCGTTCATTGAATACAAAATTCATCGTTATTGATCTGGGTCAAAGTTGCTGGCTACGCCCCACCCTAGAATGCAGAGTATGGATCATACAAGCACTCTTCGAAAATACGGCCTGTTTGACGCAAAAGTTCCGCGTTACACCAGCTATCCGCCCGCCAACAGATTTGTCCAAGGCGTCGGCGCACGGCTGCAACGGGACTGGCTCAAACAGGTTCGGCCAGACGAAGCCGTCTCGCTCTATGTGCATATCCCGTTTTGCCGCCGATTGTGCTGGTTTTGCGCGTGTCGCACGCAGGGCACCAAGACACTCAGCCCGGTTGAGGCATACGTCGAGATTTTGCTGATGGAAATAGACGCCTATCGCGCAGCCCTGCCCCAAGGCACGAACATGCGGCGGTTACATCTGGGCGGTGGCACCCCCACCCTATTGAGCGCGGACCTGATGCAACGACTGCTCGACCGGATATTTGGGCATTTCAATCAGACAAACGATTTTGAATTTTCCGTCGAAATTGACCCGACAGAGGCAAAAACAGACGTGCTAGACGTGCTCGCCGCACACAAAATGGCCCGTGCCAGCGTCGGCGTGCAGGATTTTGACCCGCGCGTACAAACCGCCATCGGACGAGAGCAAAGTTTCAAACAAACACTCGACGTGATCCAAACACTGCGCGGAAACGGCGTACAAAGCCTGAACGTCGATCTGCTATATGGGCTGCCATTCCAAACAGCACAAAGCATTATAGCCACCTTGGACCGGATCGTTTCACTGCGCCCCGACCGACTTGCGCTTTATGGCTACGCCCATGTGCCACATGTTTCAAAGCGGCAGGTTATGATACCCGAGGAGGCGCTTCCAGATCCTGAAAAGCGCTTCTTCTTGGCGGGTATCGCCAAAGATCGCTTGACCGCGTTTGGCTATGAACCCCTCGGGATTGATCATTTTGCTTTGCCAACAGACAGTCTGACACAGGCCGCCAAGTCAGGTTTGATGGTGCGCAATTTCCAAGGCTATACCGATGACCCATGCACCACGCTGATTGGGATTGGGGCCTCTGCTATCTCAAAGTTTTCAGGCGGATACGTTCAAAACGCCGTCGCGACATCGGCCTATATCGAAAGAGTCAAAGCGCGCGGGCTGTCAGGTCACAAGGGCATCGCCCTAACAGACGAAGACGCCTATATCGCGGCGCTAATCAACGACGTTATGTGCAACGGTCAGATCGACAAAAAGACAATGGCATGGACCCATCCGGCCTTTGCTGATCTTTTGATGCACCAGATTGAACGCTTGAAAGACCAATTTCAGGATTTGGTGATCGACACGCCAGATCGATTGTTGGTACGTTCTGAGTTCTTGGCAGCAACACGCCTAATCGCAGCTG
>CAKZVL010000067.1 GCA_937922155.1 uncultured Paracoccaceae bacterium
GCGCAGGCTTTCGGCAAAGCTATCGCCCTCGGGGCGGATATCGGCATCGTGCCAGCAAAAGAACGGGACGTTCAGCAAATCGAACATCTCAAACGCGACGTCGGCCTTGAGCCTTGCCAAATCCATCGTGTCGCCAAACCACGGGCGCTCAAACGTTTGACCCCCAAATGGATCACCGCCGGGCCAAGCAAATGAATGCCAATAGGCCACTGCAAAGCGCAGGTGGTCCTCCATACGCTTTCCGGCCACGATTTCATCGTGGTTGTAATAGCGAAACGCCAATTCGGAACTGTCGGGGTTGAAGGACAGGGGGCTGATGTCTTTGAAAAAGTCGGTCATGTGATTTGAGTATCCGTCGCAGAATTAAAGGTATTCGCAGGCAGATTATCCTGCACGTAGATGGTGGGCATCAGGTCAGGTGCCGGTGGCGGCTCGCGCCTGTCGATCAACGCGCGCAACTGGGCAAAGGCGCGGTTGACCTCAACGTCTGGGCGTTGGTCAATCACCAGATCAATGTGATTGTCGATCAATGCCTGCTTTGAATGCGCGACCAATTCATGAACCACGCAAAACGGGCGGCTGCCGGGGGTCTCGCGGATGGCTTGGATCAGTCCAACGTTGCCGGCACCAACGTTATAGAACGCGCTGACCGGTTGGTCCGCTTGCAATGCGCTGTTGGCGGCGTCGCGCAAAACGGCGGGGTCGTCTTTTGTCAAGATCGGGTCGAGAACAGACATCTGAGGGAAATCTGCGGCGATCACGTCGCGAAACCCTTGCAGACGTTCAGCGTGGTCGCGCGCATTCAGAGAACCGGCAAAGGTCTGAATGATCCCGCCACGATCCCTGTTTCCTATTCCCGTCATGCGCGCCGCCGTGCGGCCAGCGACCGTGTTGTCGATTCCTATGTAGGCCGATCTGAATTCTCTTGGCAGGTCTGACACCAACCCGATGACTTCAACGCCACGGGTACGCAGATCTGCAAGGGGCTTTTCCAGCGTCACACTTTGCAAGCCGACGATGGCGACACCATCAAAGTCATAGGCTGTCAGTTGTCCGATACAGGCGTGCAAGGCATCCACCGAAAAGGCGGGTACATCGACGATGTCCACCGTTACGCTATCCGAACTAAAGTGATCGGCGGTTTGCAATATATGTTCACGCACGCGGTTAAAGAATGCGTTTGTTCCAGTGGGTATAAGAAAGGCCAAACGATAGACGCGTTGGCGCGATAGATTAGCTGCCGCGACATTGCGCACATAGCCCAATCTGGTGACAGCATCGCGCACTTTGTCGATCGACTTTTGCGCAACATTTCCACGTTTGTTGACGACGCGATCGGCTGTCGCGTAGCTGACACCAGCAGCATGGGCCACATCGGCTAATGTTGGTCCTGACACGTTCCCTCCCGGCTGCAGTGGTCCCATTTCACCGCTTAGACCTGAGGCTAGTCCCGCAAGATGACAGACGTCAATCATTTTTTGATAGACGTCGATCATTTTCTCTCCAAACGGAAGGTATTTGGTCTTGGTTTGTTGTGCGCAAATTTAGCCGTTCAACTTTACGGCACATTCAAGAATGATCATTTCCGCCATGTTGGATGGATCCTGCGCTAGTCGGTGTCGCAATACACCATACGACGCTTGGCCATATCTGCGTATGGAAGCACCCGCTTCGCCGCCCGCGACGACGATATTGAGCACGATATCATAATCGCATGATGGGTCGCGGCTCAGGCCCGCCAGCCAAGCAGGCGGTGTTCGATAAAGCCGATGATTGTGCTGAGGATGACACCAAGTAATGACAGGATGACTACGCCTGCAAACAGACGTTCCAGATCATAGAGCGATCCCGCCTCAAGGATGTACGCCCCGATGCCGTATTCTGCGCCCAGCATTTCGGCGGCGACAAGCAGAATGATGGCAATGGCCAGTGAGATACGCAGCCCCGACAGAATACCCGGCATTGCGCCAGGCAAAACGATCTTGCGCACGATGGACAGCCACGACAGCCCAAAACTCTGGCCCATGCGGATCAGCGAGCGGTCCACGTTATCGACCGCGCCATAGGTCGCCACAACTGTGGGCGTAAAGGTCCCGAAAGCGATCAACGCGTATTTGCTGGCCTCATCAATCCCGAACCAAATGACAAACAATGGCAAAAGCGCGATTTTAGGGATCGGAAAGATCGCCGCCACAAGTGGCACCATGCCTGCGCGTACATAGGAAAACAGCCCGATCATAATGCCAACGGCGATACCGACAGAGGCACCAATAGCGGCCCCGACGGCCAAGCGGCTTAGCGACGGGAGGAGATGTTTGAACAACAACCCGCTTTCCCACAGCTCTCCGAATGTGGCTAGAACGTCTGACGGTTTGGGCAGGGTGAGGGACGATATCCATCCTTGTCTGGTGCCGACCTCGGTTATTCCGATCAGAAAAATGAAGACAGCAAGGCCGACCCAACGGCGCGCCTTTGGGGCAAAGCCGCCGCCGCGAAACCGGACTTCAATCGGTTGGGTTGGGGCCGTTGAATCAGACATCCAATAGCTCCTCATCCGCTGCGCGGGCTTCATCGCGCATCATGTCCCAAAGATGTTTCTGGGTCTGTTCCAACTTGGCATTTCCATGGCTGCGATCAGCCAGCGGGATATCAATTTCAACGATCTCGCGGACCTCACCGGGGCGGCGCGAGAGGACGACAATGCGATGGCCCAATCGTACTGCCTCGGCAAGGTTGTGGGTGACGTAGGCCGCGGTAAAAGACTGGCGCGTCCAAAGCGCAACAAGATCATCCATCAACAATTCGCGCGTCTGGCTGTCAAGCGCGGACAAGGGTTCATCCATCAGCATCACTGCTGGTTTGACCGCAAGTGCGCGGGCAATCGCAACCCGTTGTTTCATCCCGCCGGAAAGCTGGCGCGGCAGCGCTTTGCTAAAATCACTTAGTTTTGTGCGGGCCAAGACGTCTGCGATGATTGTATCGGCCTGCGTGCCTTTGATCCCATGATCCTCAAGGACAAGTGAGATATTCCCTTGCACCGACCGCCAAGGCAGCAGCGCAAAGTCCTGGAAGACATAGGTCAGCGGGTTCAGGCAGCCTTTAGGTGGGGTGCCAAGTTGCAGGATACGGCCCTTGGATGCGCGTTCAAGCCCGCCGATTAGGCGCAGCAGAGTGGACTTGCCGCAGCCTGACGGCCCGACAAAACAAACGATCTTGCCATTTGGAATGTCCAGCGAGATGTCGCGCAAGACTTCTGTGTCGCCATAGGAATGGCTGATCGCCTCAAGCCGAATATCCATGAAGGTGTCCTTAGAGATGGAATAACTGGCCGCGTGCGCGGCGGCCAGTCATAGAATTTGTCTTACGCTTCGAAGGTTTCCACAAAGCTGGTATCGACAAAAGTATCCATCGAAATGTCGGCGTCAATAAGCCCTTCGGACTGGAACCAGCCAAGCTGATCCTGCACTGAGGCCACATTCAAGCGCGCCCCTTCGTTGATCCGCATCGTGCCGTTGATGATCGATGGTGCCGCCTTGTCACGCTCGCGGTCCGTGTAGACATATTTGTGGATCAGATCGACCATCTCGTCGACACCTTCTTGGCCGCCTGCGTTATCGATCATGGTGCTGTTATAATCTGTGGCACCCCGGCTGAAAGCGGATAGGAAATCAGAGGTCTGCTGGCGTTCATTGTTTGCGTTGTCTGCAGACGTAAACACCGTTGTGACCTGATAATTTGGCAGATAGTCGGACACGTTGCCGATGATGTGCACGTCACCAGAGCCGGCCAATGGCTTGGCGATATGGGGTACGATAGACCATGCGTCGATCTGGCCAGTTTTCAGTGCCCCAATGATCGCACCAACCTTTTGAAGTGGCGTGAAGGACATTTCGATGCCCTCTGCTTGTGCAACTTTAGAGCCCATATAGTGGAAAGATGACCCGGCTGTTGAGATGCCGAATTTCTTGCCTGCCAGACCCGCAGGCGATGTCAGTCCAGCCTGAAACGCAGCGTCAGAGGCAAGGATCTTCTGGCCATCAATACCCGGCTCTTCGCTGAGGGCGCCGCCGATAACTTTGATCGCGCCTTTGTCGGCAAGTGAGATCAAACCGCCAGAGATGGCAGTCACAGCATAATCTACATCGCCAGAGGCAATTGCGACCGCCATGGGCTGTGCCGCCTGGAAAAAGCGCAGTTCGACATCAAGACCCGCGTCCGCGAAATAGGCGCGTTCAGCGGCGATAAAGCTTGCCGAATGTGACGTGAAGCGCAGTGCGCCCACGACGATTCTTTTGTTCTGTGCGATCGCTGGCGCTGCAAGACCTGTGGCTGCTGCGGCACCAATCAAACCCATTGTTTGTCGTCTGTTCAGAGTGACCATTGTTTCCTCCCTAAATGATCGTTTTCGTTGATGTTCAGGCCCCCAAGTCGGCGCCAATTTCTTCTTCTAAAAGGCTCAATGCGCGCGTCTCCTCCCGCGCGATTATTGCCTCCTGCAACTGCGTCCGGCGGGTCGCCCGGGCTGCAAAGTCGATGCGTCCCTCGCGCAAAAGTGCCAATCGAAAGCGCCGCGACTGGCCGTAGAATTGCGCGGTCATCTCCGCCAGTCGCAGCGATCCACTGGCGGAAACCAGCGCGATGCTGAGATCTCGACAGGCCTCGTCCCATTCTAGTGCGGTCACATCATCGGGGCTTTGTTGCACAACGACATCAGCGCGACTGACGGCATGAAAGGCCGCTACAACGCGGCTTTCCCAAGCCACATCACCAAGCTCTAACGACCGTTTGAGACCAAGCTTTTCAATTTCCAGCCGCACCAAAAGGATGTCGCGCAGGTCATCCTCGGTCGCCGATGTCACACGGAATCCGCGCTGGTTTGTCGCCTCGACCACACCTTCAGAGTTGAGGATCCGCAATGTCTCTCGCATGGAATGGTTTGATCCGCCATAGGACTGGCGCAAATTGGCGAGCTTCAGTTTCTGGTCAGGGCGCAACACCCCAAAAGAGATGTCGCGCCGGATCGCAGAGGCGAGCATTTCAACAACGGTGTCGTCTGCAGATTTCCCACCACCAAAAATCAATTTGTTCACCTTTTTAAAAAATGTTGGATATTATTGGGGGTGTTTTGGGCAGTTAGTCAACATCTTTTCGAAAGATCAATGTTGTCCATGGGATAGCGGGTCAGACAGTGCCATGGTCCCGATGGAAATCTCTGGCTTCGTTTAACTGGGTCCAGCCAGTCTAACCTCCCCTCAAACAAGCGACCTAAGAGAAGTGGATTCTTTTTGTAGCTCCCTGAAACTTTCGTGAACAACGAACCGTGCCTGCTTTTACCGAAGTAAAATTTGTAAAAAGGGGCTATGAATGTCTATGAAGCTATTTCCTATCTTAGGCGTTGCGATTGCTATCGCGGCACCGACTGTAACGCATGCTGCAACCTTCACGTTTTCCTCAAGCTTGGACAGCGCGCAGGCCAGTTCTGCTGGTGCATCAGCTGCATCTGGTGGGGCTACTTTGTCAGTTGATGACACGACAGAAACACTAAGCTTTGCGTTGACCGTTTCTGGCATTTCAATTGATCAACTAGCAGACGCCTTCGTTGACGGGGCAAATGCCGCATTGGGACCGATCCACTTGCATGACGGCGATTTCGGATTAGGCGGCCCAGTCGTCGTTCCTTTCGTATTCAACACCACATACGCAGCAGTGGCCGGCGGCTTTGAGGTCAATGTCATGGATTATGCCTATGCAGATGCAGTGGCGATCAGTGGAAGCACACTCAGCTTTGATGAATATCTGGCCGACCTTCAGCGCAAAGGATCCTACATCAACGTCCATACAGACGACTACGCTAGCGGCGAAATCCGCGGGCAATTTGTGCCTGACGTAGCTGCGGTTCCACTGCCTGCAGGTATGCCACTATTGCTGGCGGGCCTTGGTGGTCTGGCGATGGTTCGTCGTCGTAACAAATAGTCCACTCACGGACTAAAAATAGGGGTCGCCAAGAAATTGGCGGCCCCTTTTGTTCCTAAATCCAATGACTGTTTAACAGCCTCAAACCGTCACAAAGGCCAAGCTAAGGCCATTTAAACAATGGCGCTTTCCCGTCGGTTCTGGCCCGTCATCAAAGACATGGCCCAGATGGCTCCCACAGCGGCGGCAATGCACTTCAGTGCGGATCTGAAACACCAATTTGCGATCTTGGCGCGTGCCAGTTGAATTGGGTAGGCTTTCAAAAAAGCTTGGCCAGCCGGTTTCGCTGTCATACTTTGCGGCCGCATCGTAAACGGGCAGATCGCATCCACGGCACTGGTAGGTGCCTGCGCGCTTTTCATCGTTAAGTGGGCTTGTGAAAGGCTGCTCTGTCTCTTCCTCACGTAGGACGGTGTACTCGTTCTCGCTCAACCGTTCGCGCCACTCTGCGTCACTGCGACAAATCTCAAACTGACATGATGCAGCAGACAGGGGCGTGGCAATCAACGCAGCACAACTCGATGTTAGAAATGCTCTCCGGTTCATGTGTCACCTCCTTGGATAAAAAAAGCCCGCATCGGCCACCAATTACTGACGGACCGAGGCGGGCTGGACTGCTCGACTTATTTGGGAACGAGAACAGCATCAACAACGTGAATCACACCGTTGGACTGATCCACATCTGCGATTGTCACAAGGCTGGCGTTGCCGTTTTCATCATAGATATAAACGTTGTCACCACGCACCTGCGCTGACAAAGCATCGCCAGACACCGCGTTAAAGTGGTAAAAGCCGTCAGATGACGCTCGGGCCTGTGCTGCGATGTCCGCGGCTGACCAATCACCCGCCACGACATGTGCTGTCAGAACCTTGACCAGCATATCTTTGTTTTCCGGCATCAAAAGCGTGTCGACCGTGCCAGCAGGCAATGCCGCAAAGGCATCGTTTACAGGCGCAAAGACGGTGAATGGTCCATCGCTTTGCAATGTCTCGACCAAGCCTGCGGCCTGAACAGCGGCGACAAGAGTTGTGTGATCTGCTGAGTTTACAGAATTTTTCAACAATGTTCTTTGTTTCAAACATAGCTGCGCCACCGACCATAGGGTTTTCGGCGTTCGCTGCGGTTGCGAGTGTTAGCGCTGTGATAGCGGTTGCCAGTTTGGATAGGATTTTCATTTTTCTTTCCTCTCGTGGTTGCCCGCGATTATTTGCGGTTACCAGAGACACGCGGTAGGGCGGCACGAGTTTCAGCCCGCCTGAAATAAATCCGCGTCAAAGAATTCGTCGATCGCCAAAACGTCCCCTGTAGGCGCGCCCGTGGGCGAACCGCCTGCGGGTTCATCCGACACTGCCAAAACGCCGCCATCTATCAACGCGGCAAGCTCTGGCGTGATCTCAAACAGGCTTTCGCGATCCGTTGGAACAACACCCAAGGACACAGGGCTTTCTGCCTCTGCACCGATCACCCAAAGCTCAAAATCACGGCCCTGTGCCGGGGTGCCCTGTTGCGGGATCACTTTGAACAGATTGCCGTCCGGGGAATAGCCAGCCTCAATATGCACAGTGCCGTCCTCTGATATCAACGTAGCATGCAGCGTTGGGTCAAATGCGGGCAGGCGTTGCTGGGCCGGGCCAAAGGCGAGAAAGGCAGCAACCGCCAGAGCAATGAGCGCCGGGAAGGTCAGCCAGCTCCAGCTACGGCCAGGCTTTGTGGTTTCTTTTTCACCAAATAATTCGGCCATCAGCTTGGTTTTTACCGATGGCGATGGCACTTCCGACGGAACATCAGCGGCCAGAATCGCGAATTCGTTTTCCCAGAACTGGACGTGCGCGCGCAGTTTATCCTCTTCGCGCAGGCGCGCTTCAAACGCGCGCTCCGCGTCCGCGTCAAGCAGGCGCAAGACGTATTCAGCAGCAAGTGCAACGTCTTCCGGTATGTCCTGTTGCTCGCTCATCGCGATAAACACTCCTTCAAAGATATCAGGCTGCGACGCAGCCATGTTCGCATCGTGTTCAGCGGCACATCAAAACGCTCTGCAAGCGCCTGATAGGTTGTACCGTCAAGATAGGCAGACCGCACAGCATCCGCGCGATCCTGCGGCAATTCTTCAAAACAGGCGCGAATGCGGCGCTGTTCTGATGCTGCGATACTTGCAGCTTCGGGGCCTGGGCGTTTTTCGACAAGTTCACCAACACTGTCGAGGTCGACGTGGCCCTGTTTTCCCGCCCGCAACCGATCAATCGACAGGTTGCGCGCCACTGTGATCAGCCATGTCATCGGTGAATGGCCGGTGACCGCATATTTGTCAGCCTTGGCCCAAATCCGAAGGTAGACGTCTTGCAACGCGTCCTCAGCATCTGACCGGTTCTTTAAGACACGCAGACACACACTAAAAAGTTTCCCACTCGTGGCATCATAGAGCACAGCAAGCGCGGCCCTGTCGCCAAGCGCGACTTTGCCAATCAGCTCTTCAATGTCCTTGTGGTCCATCATTGGTATTTTAAGTTGTCTAAACTATTTTGTCCGTTTCGATCTGACAGAAATAGCCCCAAACGACAATGACTTGTCGTTCAGGACTATCCTCAATAGTTAACCGATTACCCTTTATCCTTTTGTCACAGGCTACATGCCCAGCGACGCGGCAAAACCGGCAATGCCACAAATACCCGGATCGGTTTCATCATTGCCGCACCTGCACCCAACTAAATGCGCGCTTACGGAGATCAACGAATAGGCGCGCTGGATAGTTTCGGGCTTCTTCGGATTTTTTTGCAAGCCTCAGATCGGCGGGAAAGACGGCTGGATCAAGCGTCCGTTTAACTGAAGTATATCGCAAGCCTTGGTGTCAAAGCCGTTCCCGCCGTCAAATGTGCAAGAGCGTAAACCCAACTAACGTCAGACGCGGTTAAACCGTCGCCATCGGCTGCAGTCGGATGCAAGGAAACAGATCCATAATAACCGGCAGGTTCAGGTGTTGCCTTGATGACATAGTATCACGCTATCTCAATCCTGCCCAAATGACGTCGCATAGATATAGATAAGTAGCGATCGCGGGTCCGCTATTTGGCCCGCGGAATGGAGCCTGCAATGAACCGCATGTCTGCGACTGGTCTGCTTGCCCTTGCGTTATTGGCAAGCGCGTCTGTTTTGACGCAACAGATCACTGCGCAATTGTCGGAGCGACATTTTGCGCAAGCGAACGCAGCCGAGCAAGCCTCTGAGTTTGACCCGCTGGCACCAGTTGCGCAAAGATCATATCAGGTTCAGGGATCAGCGACGCGGGGCGACGACACCCTGCGGCTTGATTTCAACTTTTGAGAAAACTTTGCCCGCTTTTGTGCTGACTCCTTGATTTATCAGGGGATTACTTGCTATCGACTGTCCATGAGCGCTGCGCAGTAAACGACGCAGTGCCGACAAATAGCAGAGTAACAGGCATGAAAACGGTCTTTCGAGGTACGTTTGTCATCCCATGGGCCCAAACTGAACTGGACGGACAAATGTCCGCACCCGTTGCAAGTATTGGCCCCGGTCGCACGTGGCGCTGGGCAGGCGAAGCGGTGCGCGTGGATGGAGCGCGAGGAATTTTACCCTTAGGTTTGGCCGAGGGCGAAGATGCGTTGCGCAAACGTGCGGCCCTTACCGTGCGCCGCCTGCTGTTGTCGATGGACGTGCAACCCAGCCAAGACATCACATTGCAAGAACCGCTTTTTGATAAGAATTTCGTTGTCACTGACGGCTATGATACCTGGACGATTGCGGTCCTTTCCGCCGGACCGGGGCGCAAGCCGCTTTTGATGTTTCACGGTGAAATTCCGCCACGGATGCAAGACCTTTGGATCGTGCGCGACACATTGGATGCTGCAACGCGCTTTGAGGCGGATCAAGAGACGATGGGCGTCATCTGTTTTACACCGGGGACGTTGATTGCAACGCCTTGGGGACCAAGGGATGTTGCCAGCCTTGTCGAAGGGGACAAGGTTCAGACCCGCGACAATGGGTCGGCGGAAATTTTATGGTTGGGCAAACGCAAGGTCAGCGGTGCGCGGCTGAAGGCCATTCCGTCGCTGACGCCGGTGCGTCTGCGGGCAGGATCCCTTGATAACAACGTGCCTGATGAGGGGCTTTTGGTGTCGCCTGATCACCGCGTTGTCCTTAAGGGGCCACGCGCGCGCGCGCTTTATAATACAGATGAGGTTCTGGTCACCGCACGCGATCTGATCGACGATCATTCCGTCGTGCGCGACCACAGCGTCAAATCAGTGGAATACATCCATATGATGTTGCCCCGCCACGAGATCGTTTTTGCCAACTGCGTCGCCACTGAAAGCTTTCATCCCTCAAGCGCGGCCTTGTCGACGATGGAAATCAGTGAACAAGATAGGTTGTTTGAGCGTATGCCTGAGCTTCGAGGAAATACGGATATGTTTGGGCCTTACGCGCGACGGGTCTTATCGGAAAGCGAGACCGCGCTTTTGCAATACTACGGTCAAGGCCGCGTCTAGTTTTTCTACGCATGGACTTTCGCCGTATCAAACAGGTCAAGATCACGCAGGCGCACACGTGGGTGCAGCATAGCGCCGAAATCGCTGAGCATAACTTTGTGTGGGAACAAGGTTTGCAGCATTTGGATCAAATCTTGGCGCAGTCCCAAGGTGTGAACCGGGCCGGGGTGTAGGGTTTCAACGTCGATCCCGTTCACGCTGACCATATGATGATTTTCAAACCCAAGCTGATAGGCTTCCACCGGGGCTGCTGGCTTGAGTTCGATCACTTGCGCGTCGTCGACGAAATCGCGCATCGGAACAAACGCGGCATCAGACCCCGTCAGGGTGCGCACCGTTGGGGCGGTGTGCAAAACCCGCGCGCTTGGCCCAAGTACCAGATCAGGGCTTGGTCGCCCGAACCCCATCGCATCAGACGTCACGCGGGTCATCGTTCCCATCTCTGGGCGCATGTTCTGCGAACCTGGCACAATCGTGATCGCGCCTTTCCAAAGTAGTGTTTGCACACCAGCATCGCTGGTCATCACACGGTCACCGGGCAAAAGATCTTCAACGGCACAAGGGCCATTTTCAGTCTGGAGGAGGGCGCCGCGCCCAAACGCTGCAAAAGCGTCTTCAAAGGCGGGCAATGCCGGTGCGACCCGTGTGAGGTCTTCGATGTCACCAGAGGCGTTCAAGTGAATGATCTCGTACTTGCGCATAAGAGGCCGAGCGCGCTGAGGTCGTTCGTCTTGACGGGTGGCCCGGTCCATACGGGTCGGGAGGGTATTGGTTTCCGTTGCGAGGCCAGCAACGGGGGTTGGGGTCATCTTCATGTGGCTCACCTTCCGGTTTGCTACAAAAGCTGGCCCCCACCAGCAACTTCTGAGGAGTTGAAATCGATGGGCCAAAGGTGACTTTTCATTGGGGTCCTGTCAAAATTTTTTGGAAAATCACAGGTTTTCGATGTCAATCACCAGAACTTGGATTGGATTGTTGCCAGCATGTGAACCAGTTCGCCACAATGTGATTCCTTTGCAGGCTGTTTTACAAAAGCAGAAGCCGCGCAGCTTGTTGCTACGCGGCTTCATTGCGGCACATAAATCCTGAGGAGGGAGTATTATGCGCTGATTGCTTCGGTCAGCCATTCTGGGACTGGGGCCAAAGAGACGGGTGCGCGACCTTCTTCGCTATTGGCGCGTCGTTCAATAAATGCTTGTCGTGTTGCGCCACGTTCCCATGGCATTTTTGTTGTGCATTCATTTGCTGCTTTGATCGTTCCAGTAATCCAGCGTGTATCTGACTTCATCGTTCTGCTCCGTTTCATTAACCTGTTTAACCTGTTGACCGGTGTTGAGACTAAGTTGACGGATACAGCGGGCAGAAATTTGACGAATACGATTCTTTTCAAATCTTTTTTGCTGATTTGGCGACAATCGACCAACTTTTTCTGGATTGGGTGGAAAATCCATTAAAAACAGGACGATTAGCACCTTTTGGTGATCCAATCCGGTCTTCAAATTCGCTTTGTTTCCCAGATCGTGGCAATGCTTGGGCAAGATCCCGTCGCATTGCTGCCCAATTCACAAACAGATTGCCGCAATCAAGCGCCCATAATCGGGGTCTTTGTTATGGACAGAGCGGCGGTAACTGAAAAAGCGGTCAGGATCGGTATAGGTGCAGTGCCGCGTCCATTCTGCCTGCGCGATGCCCGTTGCGCGCAGTTTGGCCAATCCAAAGCCGGGGAGATCGAATTGGTATTTGTCGCCTGCGCCATTCACGAAAAAGCGGGCGTTGTCGGCGTCTTCGTCGATAAAGCGTTCTGCAAACTCTGGTCCGACCTCATAGGCGCGTTGGCTGATGCAAGGGCCGATGACGGCTTTGATATCTGTGCGGGTCGCGCCAATGGTTTCCATGGCGCTGACAGTGTTTTCTAAAACGCCGTCAATCGCGCCTTTCCAACCGGCGTGGGCGGCACCAATGACGCCTGCGTTTACATCCGCGAACAAGACAGGTTGGCAATCTGCGGTCAGGATCGACAAGGCGATCCCTTTCACGTTGCTCACCATGGCATCGGCGCGCGCGCGCTCAGCGCTGGGTTCAATGACGGTGATGACATCGGCAGAATGGATTTGATGCAC